>JAFASQ010000037.1 GCA_019244395.1 Solirubrobacterales bacterium
GTCGTGGCCAGCGAAATGCGGCTCGGGCCCAGGAACCCGCTTAGCGCGATATCCAGCCCCTGGCCCTCCTCGCCCAGCCGATCGGCCACCGGCACCGGGGCGCGGTCGAACACGATGTGGCCGTGGTCGGTGCCGCGCACGCCCATCGTCTCGGCCATCTCGCGGGCCGCGACGCCCTCGCCCCGGGTCGGCACCATCAGCGCCACCGTCCCGTCGGCGCCGCGCGTGCCTTCGACGCGGGCGAAGGTCAGCAGGTAGTCGGCGACCGTCCCGAACGTGATCAGGTGCTTCTCACCGCTCAGGTAGTAGGTGTCCCCCTCGCGGACCACGCTACAGCGCATGTCCGCCCCGCTTCCTGCGGTGGGCTCGGTGAGCGTGAAGGCGACCTTGATCTCGCCGGCGATGACCGGCTTGATGAACCGCTCGCGCTGATCGTCGTTGGCATGCGAGTCCATCGGGCGCCAGATCCCGTTGCACACGTGCACGATCATGCGCAGCGAGGCGTGCGACATCGAGAACAGCTCGAGCAGCTCGAGGTAGCGCGTGAAGGGGATGCCGGCGCCGCCGTACGGCACCGGCGCGGCCAGGCGCAGATAGCCCCGGTCGCGGAGCTCGTCCCACAGCTCGAGGGGCGCGCGGTGCTCGCGCTCGATCAGCTCGGCCCAGCGCTCGCCCTCGTTCTCGACGTACGCTCGGACCTCGGCGCGCAGCGCGTCGAAGTCGGAGGCGGGTGTGGTGGCCGCAGTGGTCACGTGGTCACGAGCTCGCGGGCCTGAGCGCGCAGGACGAACTTCTGGATCTTCCCGGACGGGGTGCGCGGAAGCGAGTCGACCAGCTCGAGGCGCTCGGGCCAGTAGGTCTTCGAAACCCGGCAGGAGTCGAGGTACGCGAGCATCGAGTCGAAGTCCAGGTCGCCGACGACAAACGCGCAGGCGCGCTCGCCCAGGCGCTCGTCGGGCATGGCCACGATGGCCACGTCGGCGACCGCTGGATGGGCATGCAGAAGCTGCTCGATCTCGGCCACCGGCACCTTCTCGCCGCCCCGGTTGATCACGTCCTTGACCCGGCCGGTGATCCGGACGTAGCCGCTCTCGTCGATTCGGGCCAGGTCGCCGGTCCGGTACCAGCCGTCGATCGTGATCGCCTCCGCAGTCAGCTCGGGACGGTTGAGGTATCCGTCGAACAGGCAATCGGTATGGACCTCGAAGTTCCCCTCCTCGCCGACGGGGAGCGGCCGGCCCGCGTCGTCGACGACGCGGAGCTCGGCACCCGCGAGGGCGCGGCCGTCGCTCCCCCAGGCGCGCTCGGGCGGGTCGCCGGGGGCGAAGGCGCAGCCCAGGCAGCTCTCGGTCGTGCCCCAGGCGCCACCCACCTCGGCCTCCAGGACCTCGCGCGAGCGGCGAGCGAGTTCGCGCGGGATCGCGGCGCCGGTGGCCACGAACGTACGCAGGCGCTCGGGTTGCTCGCCGGTCTCCTCGGCGACCCGGGTGAGATCGGCCAGGAACGGCGTAGCCGCCTGCACGAAGGTGACGCCGAAGCGGCGGATGGCGTCGAGGCCGGTCTCGGCGTCCCACACCTCCTGGAGGACCTGCGGCACGCCCAGGCGCAGCGCGATCCACATCCCGTAAAGGAAGCCCGTCTGGTGGGCGAGCGGGGAGGGAACGTAGATCACGTCGTCCGGACCCAGGCGGAAATGCTCGATGTGATGATCGGCGGCGCGGTCCAGCACGTCATGGCGGTGAAGCGCGCCCTTGGGCTCGCCGGTGCTACCTGAGGTGAAGAGCAGCTGGGCGAGGCCGTGCGGGTCAGGGGCGGGCGCGGTCAGGCGCGGCACCTCGGCGAGGAGCAGCTGGAAGGCGTCGGGGAGCACGATGACGTGCTCGAGATCTGGCAGAACAGTACGCAGGCCGTCGGCCATCGGGGCGTGATCGCGGCCGCGGAAGTGATCGGGCACGAACAGGATGCGAGCGCGGCTCTCGCCCAGCATGAAGGCGAGCTCGCGCTCGCGGAAGATCGGCATCAACGGCTCGCACACCCCGCCGGCGCGTAGCACTCCGAGCGCGATGGTCAGGAATTCCAGACGGTTGGGAAGCTGGAAGGCCACGGGTTCGCCCACCGCCACGCCGAGCCAGCCCAACGCTGCCGCGACCCCGTCGGCGTCGTTTTTCAAAGCACCCCAGGTCAGCTCGCGCACACTCCCGTCGGCGCTGATCTCGACCACCGCGCGCTCGCCCGGCCGCTCGCGGGCGTGCCGGTCGAGGTCGTCCAGGATCATCGCCCCGGCCTCGCCGACGGCACCTGGGCGGGGGCACCCGATATCGCGGCCGGCACGCCGAGGGCGTTCATGTCGTCGAGGAACTCGGGATAGGAGATCCGGTACGCGTGGGGGTAGGACAACTCGGTCACCCCGGTGGCGATCGATCCGGCCACCGTGAGGGACATCAGCACGCGGTGATCATTGAACGACGAGAGGTTCGCGCCGTGCAACCGGTCGACCCCCTCGAACGTCATGTCGTTGCCGTCGAACTCGATCTTGGCCCCCATCTTGCGCAGCTGGAGCATCGAGGCGACCCGGTCAGACTCCTTCAGGCGGACGTGGGCGACGTGACCGAGCGCGCTGCGGCCGCGGGCGCGGGTGGCCAGGACCGAAAGGATCGGAACCATGTCGGGGATGTCGCGGCAGTCGAGCGGGCCGCCCTCGGGCGGGGTGCCGTCGTGGTCCATCGAGATCGAGCGGTGGTCGGGGGCGATCCTCATCGGCACTCCGGCGGCCATCAGGTTGTCGAGAACCGACGCCTCGGGATGGCCCGCGATGACCGTGGGGCTACGGAAGGTGACCTTCGAGGGGTGCAGGGTGGCCGCGGCCAGGCCGAACACCGCCGAGCCGATGTCGGGCGGCAAGGTCATGTCCGCCGCGCGGGGCCGCTGGTCGGGCGCGACCTCGAACTCGCGCCAGTCCTCGCGGACGCTGACCTCGAGGCCGAACGCGCGCATCATGTCGAGCGTCAACTCGAGGTAGGGCCGCTCGTTGAGCTCGCCGCGGACCTCGATCGTGGTCGGCTCCTGCGCGAACGGGGCCAGCATCAACAGCCCCGAGATCCACTGCGACAGGGTGCCGTCGATCCGGATCCGGCCCCCGCGGGGACGGCCGGGATAGACCGTGACCGGGAGGTGCTGGCCCTCATACTCGAGCCGGACGCCCATGCGCTTGAGCGCGCGCAGGAGCGGCCCGATCGGGCGCCGGCGGAAGTAGCGCTGCCCCACGAACCTGACCGGGCGATCGCCCAACGCGGCCAGGCCGAGCAGGAAGTACAGAGTGGTCCCGGAGCTGCCGACCGAGACCTCCTCGGCACGCGGAGCGAACCCGCCGCCCATCACCCGCCAGCCCTCTCCGGCCGACTCGATCCTGGCGCCGAGCGCGCGGAGCGCCTGCACCGTGAACGTGACGTGCCGGGCCTCCGTGCGCTGCACGATCGTGCTCGGCCCGTCGGCCAGCGCGGCAAGCATCAGCGCCCGGTGGGCGTGGTACTTGGACGGCGGAATGGTCAGCTCGCCTTCGAGCGGAGCCTGCGCTTGAGCAACCAGCAGGCGCACCGGCGGCAGGATAACGTCGGCCTCAGAGGGCAAGCCCGCGGCCGGCCATAGTCCCTCCGATTGGGGGGTCGGACGTGCGGTTTCGGCCGGGCGCCGCCGGGGCCGGTATCGCTTAAATGATATATTTCATTTATGTCATCAGCTGCGACCTTGATTCGGAAGGCCCGTGCCGATGCGGCGATGACCCAGGCTCAGCTCGGCGCGCGCGCTGGACTGAGCCAGTCCGCGATCGCGCGGCTCGAGCGGGGCAGCGCGAACCCGACGATCGCGACGCTGGCCCACGTGGTCGCCGCGACCGGACACCGGCTGATCCTCGCTGCTGAACCACGTCGTGCGTCGTTCGATGAGGGACAGCTCCGCGAACGCATCGCGATGACTCCGGCGCAGCGCCTCGCGACCTTCACCGCGTCCAGCGGGAACCTTCGCCGGCTGACGCGGCGCGCGCGGCGCATCGGTGACTGATCGACCACCGCTCGATGCCGGTGAGATCCTGCGCCGGCTGGTCGAGCGCGGCGTCGACTTCGTGGTGATCGGCGGCATCGCCGCGGTGCTCCAGGGCTCGGCGCGCAACACGTTCGACCTCGACATCTGTTTCGCGACCGACGACGCCAATCTGTCCGCTCTCGGCGATGTTCTTGTCGCACTCGGCGCCCGGCTCAAGGGGGTTGAGGAGGAGGTTCTGTTCGTCCCGGACCGGCGTACGCTGCGCCAGATCGAGCTGCTGACCCTCGTGACGTCGTTGGGGGAGCTCGACGTGCTCACTCGACCCCCTGGAGCTCCGACCTACCCCGACCTCCGGCGACGCGCGGACCGTTATGACGTCGGCGGCTTCAACGTCTCGGTCGCTTCGGTCGACGATCTCATCGCGATGAAGCAGGCGGCGGGACGCCCGAAGGATCTGCTCGACATCGAGGAACTCGGGGCGATCAAGGGCCTGCGCCACCGCTCGTGATGCGACTGTGCCACCGGCGTCGGGCGAACCTGGAAGGATTCGACCCGGATGATGGGGAGGTTCGCACGGTTGCCGGCCAAGCTTCGGGTGATTGCCGTCGCCGCGGCGGCAGGGTTCGGCGTGGCGTCGGTGGCGCCGTCGCGAGCGGCGGCGGCGTCGGTGGCGCCGGCGCGAGCGGCGGCGGAGCAGTCGTTTGTCACCAACGGATCGGTCACCTACACCTGGCAGGGCGATCCGGCCCGGGGCTGCGCCGCGCTCGGCCTGTGCGGCGTCCAGGGGCAGCTGACCCTTGGGTCGCAGGGCGGATTCAGCAGCGGCAGCGGCGGTGCGCCGCGCGGGACCGTTGACGTGCCGATCGATACCTCGGGTTCGATCGTGCGCGTGGCCGACGGCGCGGGCGCCGGCGACTGCCTCGATCGGCCGGGCAATGCCGAGGCCGGCGGAAATGTGCTCATAACGCGCGCGGGCGGCGGCCGGCTGGTCGGGCAGATCCAAGCGCCACTCTCGAGCGGGCGATGCGCCGGCCCGCGCCAGCAGGACCTGGCCGGGATGCTACTCCCGGTCAGGCGAACCGGCGGCAAGCGCCCGTCGTTCGACCTGCGCACGAGCCGGAGCTTCGCGGCCGGGCCCTTCACCGGCACGCTGGTCTCGACCCTGGTCGTGCGGTCGGCGCCCAGCGCGGGCGGCTCTGGGTCGGTGACGTCGAGCTCGTTTCCCGGTCAGCCGATGCCCTCGCACAAGGTCCTGCTCGAGCGGGTCATGCTCCGCTACAGAATCGCCACGGCCCCCGGGGCGTTGGATGTGGGGTTCTCGGGCGCGTCCGACCCGTTCTGCGCCGCGCTCGACGCCTGCGGCACCAGCGGGACGCTCGCTCTGACCCTTCCGGGCCTACAGCGGACCTTCGAGGTTCAAGCAGAGCGGGTCGTCTCCGGACGGGTGGACGCCCGCCAGGCGCTGGCTGACTTCCGGCGTGGACGGCTGCATGTGGATGCAGGCGGGTTCGTGCCGTTCCTAGGGAGTGCCACCGTGCGGGTGGCGGAGACGTTCGCCGGCCCGGGCGGATGGCGCTGCCAGACGGCGTCCAGCACTCGCCTGCGACCGTTTGTCCTCTCTGCGGTGCCGCTCCGCTCGGGGCGCGGCGTGTCGTTGGTGCTCGGTGATCCGATCGATTCCGACCTGCTGCGGACCTACTGCCCGGGACCGAGCGACACCGACGTGTTCGGCAATGCTCCGGAGCTGGCGAGGACGTCGATCGGTCTGGCTGGGCTCCTGGCCCGCCACGGCGTCATCTCGCTGTCGCGGCCCGGTCGCTTTGGCGGCGCGGTGTATGTCGGCGCGCGCAGCGGGGGGCTCGGGTTCTCGCTGACGCTCGAGCACGTTCGGGCCGGCACAGTGAAGGGGACGCGGTAGTGAGGCGGGTCTGGCCGGTCCTGGTCGTGCTGATGCTGGCGGCAGTCGCGGGGCCCGCTCAGGCCCAGACCGGCTCGGGATTGCTGTTCTTCGGGGTGCCGGGGATGAAGGTGCTGTCAGAGACGAACATCCCGGCGCGCGCGAGCGGGGAACTCGTGATCTCGTTCCACGGCGACAGCACCGCGGGCTGCGCGACGTATGGACTCTGTGGCTACGCCGGCACCATCCTGGTGCGACCGTCCGCCGGGGACCTCGCCTTCGTGACGTAC
>JAFASQ010000245.1 GCA_019244395.1 Solirubrobacterales bacterium
GTTCGTCGCCGATCTAAAGGAGGTGGCCAAGTGGCTGGACGCGAGGTAGTCGCGGTCACCGGCGCCTCGGGCGGGGTGGGCCGCGCGATCGCGCGCGAGTTCGCCAAGCACGGCGCCGCGGTCGGCCTGATCGCCCGGGGCCGCGCCGGTCTCGACGCCGCCGCTCAGGAGGTCTCCGAGCTGGGCGGCACTCCGTATGCCCACCCGGCCGACGTGTCCGAGTTCGATCAGATGCAGGCTGCCGCGGCGGCGATCGAGGAGCGGCTGGGACCGATCGACGTGTGGATCAACAACGCGATGACGACCGTGTTCGCGTTCATCGACGACATCGAGCCGCACGAATTCGAGCGCGCGACGCGCGTCACCTACCTGGGTGCCGTGTGGGGCACCAAGGTGGCCCTCGACCGGATGCTCCCTCGTGACCGCGGCACGATCGTCCAGGTCGGGTCGGCCCTGGCCTACCGCGGCATCCCGCTCCAGGCGCCCTACTGCGGCGCCAAGCACGCGATGAAAGGCTTCTACGAGTCGCTGCGCTGCGAACTTCGCCACCGGGGCTCGGGCGTTTACGTGACGATGGTCCAGCTTCCGGGGATGAACACGCCGCAGTTCGACCACTGCCTGAGCAAGATGCCTCGCCACCCGATGCCGGTGCCGCCGATCTATCAGCCCGACGTCGCCGCCCGCACGGTGTACTGGGCGGCACACCATCGGCGGCGCGAGATGTACGTCGGCATCTCCACCGTGTACTCGATCATCGGCAACAAAGTTGCCCCGTGGCTGGCCGAGCGCTATCTCGCGAAGACCGCGGTCGACGGCCAGCAGACAGATCAGCCGTTCGACGGCACCGCGGCGGCGAACCTGTTCGAGCCTGTCGACGACGATCACGACGAGGGGGCGCACGGCGGGTTCGACGACCAGGCGCACCGCCACAGCCCGCAGGCCTGGCTTAGCCGGCATCGGCTCCCGTCAGGGCTGGCCGCGACCGCCGCCGCGGGAGGTGCCGCCGCTGTGCTGATGACTCGCCGGCACGCTTGAGCGCCAACCGCTCGGCCAGGCGCGAGACGAGCGCCATGATCGTCAGCGCCGGATTAGCCGAGCCCTGGGTGGGCATCACGCTGCCGTCGGCGACGAACAGATTGGGGACCTCCCAGGCGCGATGGTCGGAGTCGACCACGCTGCGCTCGGGATCCGAACCCATCCGGCAGCCGCCGACGAGGTGCGCGTAGCGGTCGGTCACCAGCACGTCCTGAGCGCCGGCGGCGTCGAAGATGTCGTGCAGGGTCTGCTTGCCGTAGGCGATGTTCTTGCGGTCGTTCTCGCTCTGCGAGTAGTCCATGCGCGCGACCGGGATGCCGTTCTCGTCGGTGACGTCGTGGGCGATGGTCACGCGGTTCTCGGGCAGGGGCAGCAGCTCCGAGAGGATCCCCAGCGTGTACCAGTGGTTGTAGTCGCGCATGTACTCGCGCAGCGCCTGCCCCCAGTGCCCGTGCCCAAGGACGTGCTGCGCGTGCTCGATGGGCAGCGGCCCGACGGTCTGAATCGAGAAGCCGCGCGCAAAGCCGCGCCGCTCGTCGGTCTCGTAGAACTGCTCGGAGCAGATCTCCGGCGGCGGCGCCTTGTACATTCGCATCTCGTCGGGGAAGCGCCCGGCCACCTGGGGCGCGCCCTGCACCATCACGCAGCGTCCCACCTGGTCGTTGTTGTTGGCCAGCCCGTGCGGGAAGCGGCGGCTGGTGGAGTTGAGGAACAGGCGCGGGGTCTCAATCGAATAGCCCGCCACCGCCACCGCGTCCGCCCGCTGGAAGCGTTCGGCTCCGTTGTGGATGTAGCGGACCCCGGTGACGCGCCCGCTCGAGTCGTCAACGACCACCTCGGTGACCATGCAGTGCGGCCGGATCTCCGCCCCGTGCTCGATCGCGTCCGGGATGTGGGTCACGAGCGGCGACGCCTTGGCATTCACCTTGCACCCCTGTAGGCAGAAGCCGCGATAGATGCAGTGGGGTCGGTTGCCGAACGCGCCGTTGGTGATGCCGACCGGGCCGACCCGCATCTCGATGCCGAGCTTCTTCGCGCCGCCGCGGGCGCCGTCGGCCCCGCCCGCGATCGGATGCGGGGTGTGCGGGTAGCGGTGCGGATCACCCCACGGCCAATGGTCACCCGATACCGGCAGCTCGAGCTCGAGGCGCTC
>JAFASQ010000498.1 GCA_019244395.1 Solirubrobacterales bacterium
GGCCGAGCGTCTCGCCGTAGAAGGCCGTCATCGCGTCGAAATCCTGCGCCGGGATGCAGACGAAGTCCACGCCGGTGATGAGAGGGGTGGTGTCGGTCATGGTGATTTAGATCCTCGCAGGCCGCAGACTTCATCGGTAACACGGTCTCACGAACAAGGAGCTTGCCTCGCGGCGCCAAAGGTTGGCCCCTGGCGTCTCCTGCGCACCTGCCGAGCCAAAGAGGAGCAGTGACGACCGGGTTGCCGTCGGGGCAGCCGAAGATGCGGGTGACGATCGGCAGAGACCGCTTGTCGTCCTCGTAGGCGGTCGTCGCCGCCAGCGCCGTGGCCAGCTTCCCTCGTGCTCGCCTTCCAGCCGCTCCGGGATGGACACGCTCAGGTCCACGACTTCACCTCGCACCGACTTGTCCCTCCTCGCGTCGGCGGCGGGATCAGATCAGTGGCGTGATGTTCTCCTCGTAGGGCACGCCGAGCAGCGCCTTGCCGTACACCTCCTGGTTGACCAGCGGGTCGATCACCGCGTGACGGCCGGCAGTATTGGAATCTCGCCACATGCGCTGCAGAGGACTGACGTCGGCGAAGCTCGATGCCCCGTGGGCCGAGAGCAGGTCATCGATCGCCCGCCGAATCTGCGTGATGGCATGCGCGGTATCTGCGCGCACGCGGGCTCGCGCCAGGTAGGGCATCTTCTCTCCCCTTCCGGCCATGTCGTCGATGTCGTCGGCGGCCCGGAACGCGTGTAGGTGGGTGTGTCGATGCGCGTCGCGGCGCGCGCGATCTGCAACTGGAACGCGGTCGAGTCGACCTGCCGCTCGAACTTCGTGTAGGTGATCCCTCGCCTGGGTGCCTTCTCGACCACGAACCGCAGCGCAGCCCGTCCAAGCCCGAGCTGCGGGCCGCGAGGATGAGTGTGAGCCGCGGGATGAACGACGATCGGTACAGCGCCTCGTCGGTGTGCTCGGTCCCGTACTCGTTGTCGATCGCGCGCGAGACGGAGTACAGCCGGTGGCCGGGGACGAATACGTCCTGCGCCACCAGCGTGTTGCTGCCGGTGCCTTCATGCCGGTGACGAACCAGGTGTCCTCGATCGCCGCGATCCCGGCGCGGCCGGCCCGGTCATCTGGCAGTCTCTGCGAACAGACGCCGAGATGGGTCCTCGGTCGGGAGCCTCAGGCAAGCGCCGCGTCCTCCGGCGACGCCGATTGCTCGTCCGGCAGGCGCAGGTCAAGCGGAGTGCCGGGATCGAATTCGCCGGCGAAGCTGCGCTCGTGCAACGCGGCGGCGTCGCCGCTCTCCCGCCAGGCGGCGAGCAGCTGCTCGGGGTCGGTGTTAATCCCGATCGGGTTGAGCTCGAACTCGGGGGAGGTGCGCATCCATTCGCTGGATAGCGCCCAGTCGCCGAAGTTGTCTGCCTGCAGCTCGACGCTGTTGCCATCCGGGTCGACGTAGTAGAGCGAGGTGGTCAGCCCGTGATCGAGGCACGCGTGAGGCGTGATGCCGTGGTCGCGCAGCCGCTCGTAAGCGTCCATGAGCTGGCCCATGTTCTCGTACTCGAACGCGAGGTGATGCATGCCGGTATGCGGCACCTTGTCGGGGTCGTCGACGAGCGCTGGATGCGCAAGCAGCGCGACTCGATGGTTGGCGGCGTCGTTGGTCATCCACGCCCCGAACTTCGAGTGGTGGTTCGCGGTCATCCCTACGACCTGGGCGTACCAGTCGAGCATCTCTTGGACGCGCGTAGTCTTCAGCGTGACGTGGTGCAGAGTCGGGCGGGGCACAGCGATTGCGGACATCACTCTCTCCAGCTCAGTGCGATTGGCGCTCGCGCCCACTGCTCGCGTCGCGGGCGAATGTAGGTTATCGATCATCTTTGGGGAGGAGCGATGATTCCCGCGGCGCCCCGAGCGGCACCGCGTGCCGAGTTGATCCGCAGCATGATCCGCCCGGCCGAGCTGATCGACGCGTTCCGGCGCATGTTCCCGAGCCCACACCGGGTATGGACGCGGAGGTCGTGATCGCCGGCGCCGGCCCAGTCGCTTGTCACCCGAATGGTCGCTGGCAGGTCAATGCCCGGCGTGCTCGGCCACGCTCCCCGCGTCGACCGGCGTACCAGGCGTGGTCACCCGCGCGGGTCGGCCGCTCGGGGTGACCTTCGGTCACCACTGAGCTCGAGTTGTGAGACGGCTCACGGTTTTTCTCGGGGCTTTGCGGCGAGGCGTTCCTAGGGAAGGGTCAGCTTGAAGTGGAGCAGCCCACCGTGGTAGTCGGCGATCCAGAGATCATGGCCTGAGACCGTGATCGCGATCGGCTGGGATGGCTGTAGGTGGCTTGGCGTGCCGACGATGCGGTTTGACCGCGGGTCGATCTGGATCAACGTTGCCGTGCTGCCGTTTGGGTGAGACGTGTCATCCGGTTGCGAGACCGCCCAGACACGGCCGTCGCCGAACGCGACCGCGAGCACGCCTCGGACCTGGATCCGCGCGATAGCGCGGCCGGTGGCCGGGTTGATTCGCGTCACTGTGTTGTCGTCTCGGACCCACAGGGATCCAAAACCGGCCGACGGTGCGCCGGCGAACGGCTCGGTCGTGCTCTGACGGGTGCGCGGATCGATCCGTGAGACGGATGCCGGCAGCGCTGGCGCGGGCTTGACGCCGACCGTCAGTCCCGTGTTCTCGACCCACAAGGATCCGAACGCGGCGAGCAGCGTCGTGGGTCCGGTGCCGACGGGGACGGGCCTGCCGTCGAGGCGCTCTCCCGCGGGATCGACCGACACCACGTCCCCGCGGGAAGCCGTCGTGTCGCGGCTGAGCCAGACTCGGCCAGCGGCGAATGAGATGCCGCCATTTAGAACCCGCAAGCGTCGCCCACGGCTTCCAGTGACATCGATCGCCGCGAGGATCCGGCCGTTCGCAGGGTCGATGCGTACCAGCGACGGAGCGCTACCCGTGTTCGCGCCGCCGGAGGCCACCCACACGCTGCCTGCTCCGAACGCCACGCCGTCTGCCAGCCCTTCGATCGGAAGCTGGATGTTCGCCTCGACTGCACCGGTCAGCGGGTTGAGCTGCGCCAGCGAATGAGCTCCGGCAACCCACAGGGACCTTCCGTGGGCTAGCAGCGCCTCCGTCCCGGGTGCGAGGCGCACCGACCCGAGGGCAATGGCCCTGACCGGGTGCGTGGGAGGTGCGGTTGAGCTGGAGAGGCGGGACTGATGTCCCAGCAAGCCAATCGCCGCGACGGCGACCGCGACGGTGACCAGCGCGGCTGCGGCCGGCGCGGCGGCGGCCGGCGCCGCGACCCGCCCGAGCCGGCGGCGCACAGGGTCGCGAGCCCGCGATTGGCCGGCGCGATCGATCTCGTGCAGCACTCGAGCCAGCACCTCGTCGGCTGTGTCCGATCTGGAACCGATCGCCGGATCCTCGCGCGCGATCCGCTCGATCACAGCATCGTTCACGCCAGCTTCTCCTTGGTCGCGTTCGTACGGCCCGCGCCTTCAATCCCCAGGCGGTCCGCGACCCGCCGGCGCGCCCGGTGCAGCCGCACGCGGAACGCCATTGCGCTGCAGCCGGCAACCCGCGCCGCGTCGGCGGGCGACAACTCGTCCCAGGCGACGAGCAGCAGCGCTTCACGCTCGTGTTCGGTCAGCGCGGCGAGCGCGGATGCCAGCTCGGGCGTCAGGGCCGCCGGCGGCTCCCAGTCCCCAGCTAAGCCATCCGTCAGGATGTCGATGCGCAACCGTTCGCTGAGCGATCGCCGGCGATAGACGGCCCGGCGCTGGTCGGCGAGCACCCGGCGAGCGACCCCGAGCAGCCACGGTAGCGTGCGATCGGGGATCTCGTCTAACCGCCGCCAAGCGACGAGGAACGTCTCAGCGATCGCGTCGTCGACAAGGGGAGCCGCCTGGCGGCGCACGATGTAGCGGCGCACCGCGTCGTGATGCGTGGCAAAGATTGCCTCGAACCGCATCCGACGCTCGGAGTCAGTGCGCATCCGCAACCGTTGTGGCCAGCACCCCCGAAAACGTTACGGTCGTCTGGCAAGGACGCTCCGAATCTACGGCGCAGAGTTCATTCGGCTGCGGCGCATCGATGCAGTGCGTGAATACAACGTGCCATCAGATGATTGATCGTGAGCATCCTGAGGCCTGTCGGAGTTTCATGGGCGGGCGCGTGTGCGGCTCGCTTGAGTTTCACTAGTGCTGCTCGAGTGAGCGCTACGCCGGCGCGCATCCAGCGCTTCGAAGCGTCGCACGAAGGCGTCGGCGGCTTCGTCGGGCGACCATGCGTGAAGCTCGAGGTCAAGGGGCTCGACACCCGAGAGCTCCGGCCAGTGCCACGTCTCGGTACTGAACGCCCGGCGCTCCGTCGCGAGGAGAGCGCGGTCGATGCGCTTGATCGCGGCGGGCAAGCCCGTGACCGAAAACCGCCGGCGAATAACGCGTTCGAGGGGCTTCTCGGCCTCTCTGAAGGCCGCGCCCAGCTGACTGCGGTATTTGATCGGGTGTGGGAGGTCGCCCAGGTACGCCTCGGGCGCATCATGCATGAGCGCGGCAAGCGCATCTTCGGTGCCCCCACCCTCTTCCTCGATCAGCTCGGAGACGACCACGCAGTGCTGAGCTACGGAATAGAAGGTTCGGCAGTGGCCGCCAAACCGGCATTGGTTGGCAAGCGCACGGGCGATATCCGCGAGCTCGATCTGGTCGGGGTCTGGATCGAACGGGTTCACCCAGCGGCCCGAGACGGTCTGCAGATAGGGTCCGGGGCTGGGCGGCCCGGCTTCTGGAGCGCCCCTCCCAACACGCGCATTCTCCAACGAGCTCACGACCTCAAGACTAGTCCGAACCGGCACCGGGGAGACCTCGCCGCAGCTCCGACGCACGGGGATGCGCGGCTACGTCGCCGTCCGGGACGATGTTCTGGTTGACTCGAAACAGGTTGGTCGGGTCATACCGTCGCTTGATCGCCGCGAGCCGGTCGTAGGTGTCCTCGGGATAGGCCTCATGCACTCGCGCGGGTCCCTCGTTCCCGATGAAGCTGACATGGACGCCATGCGCGGCAGGGCGCATCGCCACCAGCGAATCCGTAACCCACGCCTCGTGTATAGCCGCTTGGCCGGGATCCTGGTAGGCAGCCCCGAACGTCAGCATGATCCGACG
>JAFASQ010000036.1 GCA_019244395.1 Solirubrobacterales bacterium
ACCACTGCGCGAGTACGGCGGCCTGGTGGCCGTTAGGTGTGCATGACTCGTAACGGAGTCCTCGTATTCCCGGCCACGGCGCCACGCCACGCCCGCCGCTGTGCATGCGCACATGTACTCAGTCTCGAGCACGTGGCGAACCGACCCATCGCTCAGCATGCCTTAGAGGAGATGATTGAGGCCGGTGTCGAGGAGGTCGTCGTCGCAGGCCCGGCGGACGTCTTGACCGACGTCCGAGCTTCCCTCAGCCATCGTCCGGGCTCGAGGCCGAAGGTCGATTATGCGATATGCGCGGAGCGCTCTGAGCTCGTCACTACTCTCCAGGCCGCAGCGCCACTCGTTGGGGCGGCACCCTGCATCGTCCATCTCGGTGACGGCTTGTTGGAAGAACCGCTCGCGGATCACGTCGCCGCCATGCAAGAGGATTCGCTCGACCTTCTCTTGATTGGTGATCGCCCAGCGGCTGGTGGGTTCATCGGCATCAAGCCGCTGGCGCGCGGACAGGGACCCGGCGGGCCGGGTGAGGGCGTGTGCGAACCCGGGATCGCGGTGTTTGGACCCGGAGCGTTTCGGGACGCTTGTCGCGCTGCATCGAGCGACGCGCGAGCAACGGGTTTGCACGCGCTGGCGCGGCGTCTGGCGGCCCAAGGCGCACAAGTGGAGGTCAGCACGACGGACGGTTGGCGCCGCTACCGAGGTAATCCGCAAGACCTTCTCGAGGTCAACCGGATCGCGCTCGACCGGCTACCTGCCTCGATCCGTCGAGGCGCGTCACATCACAATCGCATCGAAGGCCGCGTCAAGATCGATCCCAGCGCCTCTGTCACGACGAGCGTGATCGTCGGACCTGTCGTCATCGGCGAGGGTGCCGAGGTGAACAACGCCTACATTGGCCCATACACATCGATCGGCGCCCACGCGCGGATCGAGGGTGTCGAGATTGAACGCTCGATCATTCTCCCGGGTGCTCGCGTCATGCATGTTGGTGGACGGGTGGTATCGAGCCTGGTCGGTCGCGGAGCGCACGTTTTTCGCGACTTCTCCTTGCCTCGAGCGATGCGCCTGTTCGTCGGCGAGGGCGATGAGGTCGCGCTGTGCTGAGCGGCCGGGGCGCGAGCGTTCAAGCGGTTGAACCGTCGCCGGTCCGGGCGGCCTATTGCCCGCGTTTCGCCGCGGATGACATCCTTCGCCTGCGCGGATTGGGGCGCTGAGTCGCCGCGGACGGCGACTGAACGTCATGAAGACCAGATGGGGGACTACATGGAATCCTCAGCCTCGGAACCGAGACTGAAGAGCAACACGCGACGGGTCGTCATCGTCGCCGACAATTCATTGATCGTCGAGGCGATCCGTATCGGATTCCGCAAGAGCGGCGAGTTCAAGTTGGTCGGTCACGCCGACGGGCGCAAGACCTCCGCGCAAACGATCATCGCTGCTCGGCCGGACGTGATCCTGCTGGACGATATGAACCGGTCCGACCGCGCGCTCGAGCTGATCCGTGAGCTCGGGACGGCCGATGAGCCGAGCACCGTGATCGTACTGAGCGTGCACATGGATCCGGAGTGGCTCGAGCAGACGTTCGACGCCGGAGCGACCGCCGTCATTTCCAAGGCCGCCCATCCCGTCGCGTTGGGCACGCTTGTGCGCGAGACGCTCGACCGGCACATCTTTCACCGTCCCTGCACGCGGGGGAATCCGAACAGTTCCCTGCCCGCTACGGTGCAGCCTGAGGATCTGCCGCTGACCAGCCGCGAGCTCGAGATCCTTCAGCTCGTCGCCTCCGGCTCGACGAACAGCGAGGTGGCACGGAAACTCTGGGTCACTGAGCAGACCGTGAAGTTCCACCTCAGGAACATCTATCGGAAGCTCGACGTGGCCAACCGAACGCAAGCCAGTCACTTCGCCTACGTCAACGGACTGGTCCACTCGCCCCTGGGGCTCACGCCCGCGCAGCCCGAGCTGTCGGTCGTCGCCTCCTAGCTCTTCGCCAATCCAACCGAAGAGCTCGTGCAGTCTCTGGCCCCGGGCGCCTCAACCGCATTCTCTGGCCCCGTCTGGCCCCGGCGCCTCAACCGCCGGAGCGGAGCTCGCCGAGGGCGGCGGTGGCCCTTTCGGCCACGTCCGGCTGCGCCCCCTCGCGCGCGCGCCAGAATGCCGCCTCGGCGCCGGCAATGTCACCCCGCTCGGCAAGGAGCACCCCGAGATTGAACGACGCGGTGACGTGCCCGCGGCGATCGGCGCGCCGGTACGCCGCCTCGGCTCCGGCGGTGTCGCCGCGTTCGGCCAAGAGCACGCCGAGATTCGACGCGCCCGCGGCATCGCCCCGCTCATCGGCTCTGCGGTAAGCGGCTTCGGCGGCGGCTACGTCACCCCGCTCCGCGAGGAGCACACCGAGGTTAAAGGGTGCCGCGCTATGGCCGCGTTCATCGGCCCGCTGGAAGGCTTGCGCAGCCGCGCCCATGTCGCCGCGTTCGGCGAGCAGGACCCCGAGATTGAACGCGGCGCCGGCGTGCCCGCGTTCATCGGCCCGCCGGAACGCTTCCTCCGCACCGGCCATGTCACCCCGCTCGGCAAGCACCACACCCAAATTCGAGGCGCTGGTGGCATCGCCCTCGGCGTCTGCCCGCCGAAACGCCTCCTCGGCGCCGTCGAGGTCACCGCGATCGGCCAGCAGGACGCCGAGGGTGGAGGCCGAATCGACATGGCCGTGCTCGTCCACGTCCCGATGCTCGTCTTCGGTGGGCGCCCGGGCGTCCTGGCGCTCCCGTCCCGCGCTCACATCTACCCAGCTCTCCTCTCCGAACCGAGTAACCAGCCGTCGCCGACCCCCTGTCATGGTGCGCGGATTATTCCTCACGGCTGACGGATGCGAATGGTCGTCCGGAGCCGCTTGAGAAGCATGCCTCGCGCGCGCTTCGAGGTCGGCCGGAACGCTCCCGTTGCGTAGGCCGGTCACGTCGTTGAGGTGCGCTGTCGCAGGAGCTGCAACGGCGTGCGGAGGATGAGCCTGAGATCGAGTCCCAACGACCAGTCTCGGACGTAGGCGACGTCCAGGTCGAGGGCCTCGAGATATGTGGAATTCGCCCGTGCTGCGACCTGCCATAGACCGGTGATGCCCTGAGGCATGGAGAACCGTTCCAGGTGGTGCGGCGCGAAGTTCTCCGCCTCGTAGGGAATACAGGGCCGCGGTCCGACGAGCGACATGTCGCCCTTGAGGACGTTGATGAGCTGAGGAAGTTCGTCCAGGCTGGTGCGTCTCAGCCAGCGGCCCACGTTGGTGACGGCATTCCCTCGATCGAGCTTGAACAACCCGTTCCCCTCGGCGGCCACCTGCAGCGACATGCTCTTGCGGATGTACTCGCGATGCGCCTCCTGGTCGGTGTCGACCTTCATCGTGCGGAACTTGAGCGCGGTGAACTCCTTCATCCCAGTGCCCAGGCGCGTTTGGCGGAACAGGATAGGTCCGGGCGAGTCGCGGCGGATCCGGATCGCGATGTACGCCATCAGCGGCGACAGGACGATCAAGGCAGCCGCTGCAGCAGCGACGTCGATCGCGCGCTTGAGAATCCGCGAGGCGGTCGAGCGGCGACCGGCGGGCAGGCCGATCAGCGTGAGGCCCTCGACGGTGTGGACCGACACGCGCGCCCCGATCAGCTCAAACAGCCACGGCACGAGGTCGATCTGGATGGGAAGCGGCCGCAGCTGGCGCAGCAGGGCCAGCAGCTCCGGGACGGGAGCGTTGGAGAAGGCGATCACCACTCGCTCTACGTGGAGACGCTCGATGATCTCCGGCAGCCGATCTGGTCCGCCGAGAATCGTGAGGTGTTCGGGGAGGTCCGAACGACGTATCTTGGGCGAGCGGTCGACAAAGCCCACCACATTGGCGCCATACTCGGGATGCTTGATGAGCTTGCGGCAGATCAGCTGCCCGATGTCGCCGGCGCCCACGATCACCGTGTTCTGCACGTAAGCACGGCTGCGCCGGCATAGCCTCCGCGCGACGGTCCGTGATAGCGGAACCAGGATGACCGCGAGCAGCCAGAAGCCGGTCAGGCTGATGATCGACGGACCGTTCCAACCCTCCAGCCGGGACACCACGAGCAGCAGCCAGGCACCGATCGTGACCAGGTGGAAGACGCCGACGATGTCATCGGTCGTGCAGTGGTCGGTCCGCTCCTCGTCCCGGTGATAGAGCCCATGGAGCTTGGCCACGAGCAACCAGGCCGGCAGCGAGCACGCGAACAGGATCAGCTCCCGAGTCGAGCCCGGAACACCCTGGCCGCCCCAGTGATGCGTGGCCACCAGGTACGCCACGGTAAGGCCGAGGACGTCGGCGATCATCAAGCTGCGGGGGACGAGGCGGCTACGCCTGGCCGTAGACGGCCGGCCCAGAAGGTGGCGGGTGTGTTCGTCGACCGCCTCCGTCAGGTCAATCGCCGGGGCGACGCTGCGCGGGCGCGCAGCGATTCGCGACACGTCGATGTCATCGCGCCGCCGATCTATCGGGGTGACTGAAGGCACGGCAGGAAGCATGGCGTCGGCGGTGGCGGCGGGAAAGGCTAGGACAGTAAGACCGTCCGTTGGGAGTGCGTTCGAGTCCGCGCCCGGCTGACCCACCTGTCCCTTCGGTCAGGTTCCGCACTGTATGCCTGCCACGGCCGTTGTTTGGGCTGCCTGCGCCCGTTGAGTGGGGGCAAGGTCGACGCACCTGCCAGTGAACATGAAACAGCCGCAGTGGACTCCCGGTGACCCACACGGCACCTGCAGCGCAACCAGAAAGGTCTGATCCAGATGGCCCGCATCTGTGTCCTACGCCAGTTCTATGTGCCGGATGATCCGCGGGTGCGGCGGGAGGTCTATGCCCTGACGAGCGCCGGGCATTCTGTCGACGTCATCTGCATGCGCCGACCGGGTGAGGCTCGGACTCAGCGCGAAGGGTCCTTGACCATTCACCGCCTGCCGATGACTCACAAGCGGGGTGGGCTGGCTCGCTACGCCTTTGAATACGTCGGCTTCCCCGCGCTGGCGGGTGCCTACCTGGCCTGGCTCGACCGCCGCCGGCGATTCGATCTGGTCCAGGCGAACACGGTTCCGGATTGGCTCGTGTTCGCGGCCTTCGCGCCTCGGCTTCGTGGCGTCCCGGTCGTGCTGGACCTCCACGAGTGCGTACCGGAGTTTTTCGCCACCAAGCTTCACATTGACGTCGACCATCCCGCCGTGCGGGTACTGGGGGCCGCCGAGCGGGTCAGCATCAGCTTCGCCAGCGCCGCGATCACGTGTACCGACCAGATGCGCGATGCGTTCGTGTCGCGAGGCGCGGCGCGAAACCGAATCGCGGTGGTCATGAACAGCACCGACGAGACGATCTTCGACCCTGATCGGTTCCCGCCGCTCCCGCGCCGTGAAGGCCGGTTTACGCTGCTCTGTCACGGGACGATCGAGGAGCGCTACGGGCAGGACACAATCATTCGCGCGGTCAAGCGGCTTCAAGGGCGGATCCCCGGCCTGTCCCTCGAGATCTACGGTGATGGATCGTATGGCGAGGAGCTGCGCCGCCTGGTCGACGAGCTTGACCTCCAACAAGAGGTCACCTTCCACGGGTTCGTCCCCATGGACGAACTCGTCGCGGCCATCGCGGACGCCGATGCCGGCGTGGTGGCAATGAAACGCGATGCCTTCCGCGACCTCACCCATTGCAACAAGATGTTCGACCTGATCACCATGCGTCGACCCGTGATCTGCTCGCGGACCAGGTCGGTCATGGCCTACTTCCCGAACGGGTCGCTGAAGTATTTCGACGCCGCCGACGACGCCGACTTGGCGCGGGCAATCGAGGAGCTCTACCTGGATCCGGTCCAAGCAGACGAACTCGTGCGGAGCGCCTCGGCCGAGAACGAGCCCTATCGCTGGCCCTACCAGCGTGTGCATTACCTGGCCGTGATCGAGGACCTCCTCGCCGGCGACTCGGAGCAGGGCGACATCGAGCTGCCCGAGCTCCTAGCGGAGCGGGTGACATGACGCCAGCCGCCCGCCTTCGCGATCATCGGCCGCACAAGCAACAATCGCCGGGAGGCTCCTAGCCCTGATGTGCAATAGTTCGGTCGGCGTGGGAAGGACCGGACGTGAATAGACCGCGCCTTGTGCTGCTGCTGTTGGCGGCGAGCGCCGCACTCGCGGGGGCCGCTGTCGCGAGATCGGCGTCGCCACCGCCGCAGCAGAGCCGCGCCCCGGTCAGCGAGGGCTTGCCCGGGATCTCCGGAACTCCGCAGGTCGGCTACGTCCTGCACGCGCACCCGGGGCGGTGGACCGGCGCCGCCGGGTTCACCTATCGCTGGCAGCGCTGCAACGCGAACGGCGCGCACTGCACGATGGCCCCCGCTCGGCAGCACCGACTGTACGCCACGTCGACGCTCAAGCTCACCAAGAGCGACGTCGGCCACCGGATGCGGCTCAGCGTGACCGCGCGGAATCGGTGGGGAAAGCGCACCGCGTGGTCGCACGTGACCGCGAAGATCAGGAAGGCAGGTTCCCCGAACACCCCCGGGTCCGGCGGCTCGGGCGGTAGCGGCCGCCCGAACCCCGGCACGGGCTTCGGGTCGACCTCCCCCGGGTCCGGCGGCTCGGGCGGTAGCGGACACGTGAATCTCGGCACGGGCCAGTCGGTGGGATTCTGGCTGGCCTGGGACTCGAGCATGCAGGAGTCGCAGATCCAATGGAACGCCCTGACCCAGGTCGACCTGTTCGCGCTCGAGACGACGAACGGAACTGGCCTGGACACCACCAGCCTAGGGATCGACAACATGAACGTCCACGGGTGGGTCCAGATGGTCCATCAGCACGATCGCCTGGCGTTGATCACGATCGGCGGGATCTCCGACCAGAACTGGCACAACGCGTGTAACGACACCAACCGGAGCGGATTTGTCTCGAACCTCGTCAACTACATGAAGGCGAACGGGTTCGACGGCGTCGATCTCGACGTCGAAGATGGTGCCTGGACCGGAATGCTCCCGCCCGTCGCGCCGTGGAGCGCGTGCGTTCAGGCGATCGCAAAGGCGGCGCACGCGACCACCACAGCGGCAGATGCCACACCGATCGTTTCCACGGACGTCGATCAAACCTGGATGGCGCCGTATGTCGGGGGCTTTGCGTCCTACCCCGACCAGTTCAACCTGATGGGGTACCAGAGCAACTGCGACAGCAGCTGCATGGTCCAGCAGATCCAGGCCATGCAAACCAAGGGCAAGGTTTCGTCTTTGTCGAGGATGACCATCGGCATGGATGCCGATCAGGGCGACAATGGGATGACCGTCACTTCGGAGCAGTGCGGGGTCATCGCCAAATACGCCGCCGATGCCGGCCTGGGTGGTGTGATGCTTTGGACGCTCCAGGGCGACGGGCCAAGCCATCCTTGCCTCGACCAAATCGCGCCGTACGTCACACCGCCGCAGTGATCAGCCTCGGCGGCCGACGTCGGTAAATACGGTCTCGTCGTCCCGCTGTTCGTAGGCATCGGCCCGCTGGTCTAGTTGCGGCCATGGAGATGGCCAGTCCATGCCGCGGCAGCCTCAGGTGCGAGCCCTACCACTGTGAGGCGATCCTTACGAAAACCTCACGCAAGTATCGGCTTTTCAGGGCCGTTCTCTCATCGACAGGCCAGACTAGCGGTGTCCGCTGGGCACGTGAAGCCGAACAGGGAAGAGGAGCGCCTCGCGTGAAGAAATCGACCACCTACCGCCAAACATTTCGTCGCCACCGGCTCCTGCTGAGCGTCCCGATCGTGATCGCGGTGTTGATCGCGGGTGCGCTCAGCGTCATGAGCCCGAAGTCGTATCTCTCGACGGCAAGTCTGTGGGTCGATAACCCGGCGACGACTGACTCCTCGCTCGGCAACCTCAATCCGGCGATGACGCCGCCCTCGACGCAGGAGCAGAACGTGGCGACCGAGCTGCTTGCGACCCAGGGCTTTGATCTCAAAGTCGGTCACGCGTCGGCGCTGGGGTCTTACCTGGCGGCTCACAGAGGCGGCGGCATCCCGATCCTGAGCAGCGGCGGTGGTTCGCTCGACTCGCAGATCATCGCGGCGCTCCAGCCACCTGCCGTCATCACGAGCGTGCCCGGCCCCCAGGTGCTGCAGATCAGCTTTACCGGTCCGACCCCGGCCGTCGCCCAGAGCACGCTGCAGACGATCATCACCGAGCTTCAGAAGGACAGCGCCACGTTCAGCCAGCAGCACAGCCAGGGTGCTATCCAGTACTACTCGGGTCAGGTCAATACGGCAACGCAAGCGCTCCTCGCCCTGCGCAACCAGGCGGACGCGTACCGAAGCCAGCACCCGACCGCTCCGGCAAGCGATCCCAACCTCGCCGCGTTCCAGGCTGCGGAGTCGTCCGCTGGGAGCCAGATCGCCCAGGCGCAGGCGGGTCTGAGCGCAGCCAAGGCCGCGCTTCAGGGCGGATCGATCGGGAGCGAGGTCGGCGTCATCGACAACGCAACGCTTCCGACGGGGCCGACCAGCGGTAAGAAGAAGCAGGTCGAGGGGATCCTCGGCGGGCTGGTGGCCGGGCTTCTGATCAGCTTCCTCGGGACGATCGCCCTGACCCGTCGCGAGTCTGATCCGTGGGAAGACGAGCTTGCCGATGCGGCTGGACCCGGTGGCGCAGCGCATCCTGGAACCATGCCCGCGTATGCCCAGGGCTACCGGGACCAGCCATACGGGTTCGGGGCGCCCGGAGATGGACCCGGGCACTCGAACGGCAATGATGCGGCGGAGGTAACCGGTCGGGGTGGGCGGCCGCACTCGAACAGCGCGCCGAGCCCTCCGGCGACTACGCGCCGGATGGCAGGCACGCACCACGACGGTCCGTCGGGACTCGACGCTCCCATCATCTCCGAATTCCGTACGTAGCCTCCGGTGACGTACTGGGGATACCTGCTCCTGGCCGCCTTCGTCGCGCTGGGCCTGACCGAGCGCCTGACCTGGCGTAAGGCCGGCAAGACAGCCCTGATCGTGACCGTCGTTGCGATCCTCGTAGCCTTCGCGAACATCGGGGGCCTGCGATGACGGCAATGGCGGCTGCCGCTGACTCGCGCTCAGACCTGAAGACGGCAGCGCGGCGCATGACGTTCGGGTTGGCGCTCCTCGCCGGCGCCACCGTCTTCGGCCTCCTCGCCGGCGTCTTGGCCGCCAACGGGAAGGCCATCGACGTAGTCGGCCTCACGCTGGTGCTGCTCCCGGTCGCCCTGTGGAAGCGGCCCCAGTTTGGGCCGATCGTGCTGCTCTGCGTGGCCGTCCTGTTCGAGCAGGTCGTCTCGACCACGACCCCCCAGGCTGGGTGGGTGCCGGGGATCGGCGACGTGCTTCCACCCCCGCCCCTGCTCATCACGTCTCATGTCCACATTTTCGAAGGGATCGGGTCGATCCACCTCGAGGGCGCGGATCTGCTCCTGTTCATGGTTGCCGTGGTCTACCTGTGGAGGACAAAACCGGCCGAGCGTGCCTGGCCACACTCGCACGTGAGCCGGTCAATGGCGTGGCTGCTCGGTGCGGTGCTGCTGGGGATCTTTGTCGGGGTCAGCCATCACGGTCAGATGCGCGTCGCGTTGATGGAGTCAAGGCCCTACGTATATCTGGCCGCGGCCTACGTGCTCACCGCGACGCTGATCCGAACTCGTTCGGCGATGCGCGGTGTCCTATGGGCGTTCGTGATCGCCACCGGACTAAAGGCCGCTCAAGGCGTGTACGAGTTCTTCCGGGTGATGAGCTGGCATCCACGGCCGGAGGCGGTGATGGGTCACGAGGACGCCTACACGTTCGGCGTGTACATCTTCCTGCTCGTGGCCCTGTGGCTGTTTCGAACGCCGATGGGCAAGCTGCGCAAGGTCGCCACGTGGATCCTGCCTCTCGTTATTGCCGCCAATCTGTTCAACAACCGTCGCGCGGCTTGGCTTCTGCTCGGGGGTGGCATGCTCGTTCTGCTTGTCATCGGATGGCGATGCCTCCCGGACCGCCGGCTGAGGTTGAAGAAGATCCTGGTTGGGGTGCTCATATTCTCCGCGGGATACATCCCTGCTTATTGGAACAAGACCGGCACCCTGGCGCAGCCGGCCCGCGCCCTTCACTCGATGATCTCACCCGACGTACGTGATGCCGCCTCGAATCTCTACCGCACGCAGGAGGACGCGAACCTGAAATACAACATCCGCCAGGGCGGTGTGCTCGGAAAGGGCTTCGGCGTGCCGATCGACTACGCGCTGCCGATCGTCGACATCAGCAAGTCCGATCCGGAGATCAAGTTCATTCCGCACAACGGAGTCCTCTATATCCCGATGCGGATGGGCCTCCTGGGCACCATCGCCTTCTGGACGCTCCTGGGAACCGGCATCATCGCCGGCTGCCGGTTGGCCAGATCCCGCGAGCGCGAGATGGCAGTCGTCGGAGGCGTGCTCGCCGCTTCGCTTGTCGCGTACGCCCTCGAGGGGGCGACCGATCAGGGGTTCTACTTCTACCGGATCGCGTTCATCACCGGAGTCTTCCTGGGCCTTGCCGAGGCCGCGCGCCGCATCCAGCGAACCAACCCCCTAGCCTTCCCATCGTGGCTTCAATCGCCGAGCGCAGTGCCGGCGCCGACGGCCGTCGCCCCCGCGCCGGCCGGCATGGCCTCACCGTCCGAGCCCCCGCCCGAGCCGGCACCCGTACCGCTGGCCTCCGACGTGGCTACACCGCTCGCGCCGCCGCGCAAACTGACGCTCGCACCGCTGCCGGCTGAGCGCACGCTCCACACGCGCCTGACCGGCCTGTGCAGCGCCCGGCGGACCGACATCCCGATGAACGGCCGCGGCTTGGACGGCCACCCACCGGCGTACGAGGGCCGACGGCACAAGCCGTCTGCCGGGTCGCGACGCTGGCATCGGCCAGACGGGTCCGGTCCCGGCGAGTAGCCACCGCTCCACGCCTTCCCCCGCGGCCGACACGACATGTCCAATTCAGCTCCGCGCTCGCCGCAAGTATCGCGCTCGCCCGCTCGTTTCTTCGCCGACAGCGCCATTGTCTCGTTGCTTTCGGAACCCCAGTCGGCTCCGCGACTGGGCGACACCGACAGCCGAGTAACGGTGCTGCACTATGTATCACGGAAGAGCCTCAGCGCCAAGGAAGGAGTGACAGATTGATAGCCACGGCACAGTCGAATGCCGGGACGCGCGCTCACGCCGAGCCAGAGCCGGTGGACGCGGGGGACCCGGCGACGCTGTTCGTGTTACGCGTTATCCATTTCGTGACGAACTATGTCGTAAGCCACCTTCCTAGCTTCGGGCTTCGCCGAATGTGGTATCGCCACGCCGTCGGCGCGACGATCGCACCGGATGCGGGCATCCATCTCGGGTGCTACGTCTGGTCTTACACGTCGCGTCAGGTGAAGCGGACGGGGTTCCGAATCGGCGCCCATTCCCGCGTCAACCGAGGCTGTTGCCTGGACGCCCGTGGACGGCTCGATATCGGGCAGAACGTCAGCATCTCACCCGAGGTGACGATTCTGACCGCGTCGCACGCCGTGAATGCTCCCGATTTCCGGGTCGAGCTCAGCCCCGTGGTGATCGAGGACAACGTGTGGATCGGGACGCGGGCGACGATCCTTCCCGGTGTGACGCTCGGCCGGGGGTCGGTCGTCGCCGCCGGCTCGGTAGTGACGAGAGACGTCCCCGCGCTGTCGATCGTGGCCGGCGTGCCCGCGCGCGAAGTCGGCACGCGCGACGCAGGCGCTGCGGAGTACGTTCTCGACACTCCGTTTCCCCTCTTCGAGTGATGCGCAGCGGGACCCTCGGATCAGGCCGCGAGCTCGAGTCTCCGAGCTATCTCCTTCCCGCTCCCGTGCGCAACCATGGCCCCCAGGGTGAGCGGGTGATCTCAGCCCCGCCCCAGGCCGTCGGTCTCAAAGGGCTCGACCTCACCCTCGACGCGAGGTCGCCGGCGAGGGGCCACCAGCAACAAGCCGAGGGCTCTCCGGGTCAGCCGGCAGCCGCTCCGCCTCGGATCGCGCGCAACCTCAGCGCTCTCGCCGGGGGCCAGCTCGTCACCTGGACGATGACGCTGATTTGGACTCTGATCGTCCCGCGCGCTCTCGGCCCCGTCGGCCTCGGCATCGTCGTCTCCGCTCAATCGGTGGCGGGGGTTCTCGGCATCGTTCTGGGCCTTGGCACGCGCCAATACCTCGTGCGCGAGATCGTCCTCCGGCCCGGCGACGGCTCGAAGCTTGTTGGAACCGCGCTCGTCCTACGCCTGATGCTGGCGCCGCTGGTCGGCCTTGCCGCTGTGTTGTGGGCGTACTTCGCGCACTACCCGCATGACGCCGCCACCGTCCTCTACCTGATTACCGCCATGACGATCTTCACCCTCCTCGCCGAGCCGATGCAGGCTGGCTTCCAGGCGCTTGAACGGATGAAGTACCTCGCCTTCGCTGACGTGTTCAACAAGTCCGCGCAGAGCGTAATCGGGATCGCGCTCGTAATCTTCGGCTTCCGGGCCGTCGGAATCGCGACGAGCATGGCCTCCATCGCGGGCATCGTCGTGGTCCTCAACGTCCTGTGGCTGCGGCGATTCCTGGCCATCGACATCAAGACGTCCGCGCATCGGCTGGCCACCATGACTAAGCAGAGCGTCTCGTTCTGGGCGTTCGGCCTGTTTGCCTTTGTCTATTTCTGGATCGACACGATCATGCTCACCCTGATGACCTCGCCACACGTCGTCGGCTGGTACGGGGCCACGACCAACGTCCTCCAGACGCTCATGTTCCTGCCTGTGTTGGTGTCCACGGCGTGGCTACCGCGACTGGTGAGCGCGGCGTCCGGAAGTCACCGCCATTTGGTCGAGATCGCGCGGACGCCGGTCGAGTTCGTGCTGATCATCAGCGTGCCGATAGCGGCCGGCACGGCCCTCGTCGCCGGTCCTCTGATCCATGTCGTGTACGGCCCACGATTTGCCAGCGCGACGCCGGTCCTGATGGTGCTCGCCGGCTGCATACCGCCGCTGTATTTGAACATCATGCTCGCCCAGGTCCTCCTCGCCGAGAAGCGACAGGCGCTATGGACGATCGTCATGGCGGGAGCCGCAATCATCAACCCGCTGTTTAACCTCGTCCTCATCCCGGCGACGCAGAGCCGGCTCCACAACGGCGCAGTGGGGGCCGCGATCAGCCTCGTGATCACCGAGCTCCTGATGGTCTGTGTCGGCTTCTTCCTCGTCGACCGCCGGGTGTTCACGGGAAGCTCCCTGAAGCGATGCGCGCTGGCCGTTGCGGCGTCCGCCGGAATGTGGGGCGCGGCGTACGCGGCGCGACCGCTCGGATCGGCACTATCGGTCCTGGTCGGTGTTGTCACGCTCGTAGTTCTCGTGGCCGCTCTGCGCATCCCGTCGCACGAGGAACTGACGCTCGTCCGAGCAGGTCTGCGGCGGCTGCGCGGCCGCCGAGCCACGCTTCGCGCGGAGCCCCAAACAACCATGGGCTGAGGGAACGGACAGAAGAAGGGAACCTCGGTTGCCGTTCTATCGCGAGGAGCTATCTATGCCCATTCCCCGGCTCACCACACAGGATCTCAAGGTCTGGCTAACCCGGTTCCCCCGGATCTACGCGCGGGCGCGTCTTCCGTATGCGACCGCGCGCTTTCTCATGCGCCGCCCGCATGACATCGACTACGCGGCGTTTGGACTCTTTCCGCAGAGTGACGGCCTCTTCCTGGACATCGGTGCCAATGCGGGCATGTCCTCGATGTCGCTTCGCATCTATCAGCGCCAGGCCCGCATTCTCGCGATCGAGCCGAACCCGTACCACGAACCGGATCTCAAGTGGACCCAGCGGGTTGTCCGTCGCATGGACTACGCAATCTGGGCGGCGGGAGATGTCGACGGCGAGGCAGACTTCTACATCCCCGTTTATCGCGGCGTCCCCATCACCGCGGAAGCCTCACTCAACCGCGAGTTCGTGCAGGAAAGCCCGAGTCTGCGCAACCAGCTGGGGGCGCGGATGCACTCACCGGACTTCAAGATCGACCACCGCCGCATCGCTGTGCGCCGGATGGATGATCTGCATCTCACCCCCGCCTTCGTGAAGATCGACGTCCAGGGCCATGAGCAAGCCGTCCTCGAGGGCATGGCCACGACCCTCGACCGATGTAGCGCTCCGGTGCTCGTCGAAGCGCCCTCGGCCGAGACCGCGGCTTTCATGGCCTCGTTTGGTTATCGCCCGTACTCCTACGACCACGAGGGCAATCGTCTCGTCCCCCTGAACGGGCAACCGGTTACTAACGTCATGTTCACGCGCACGGTGCCTTCGGCCGGGTAGTGTCGCGCGACGCCGGGGCGTGCCTCACCGCGATGCGGACCAGAGCGCTCAGTCGAGTAGTCGCCGTCGCGGCGCCGGTCCTGGGCATGCTCGTGGCCGGGTGCGGCAGCGGCACGCACACCCACCCCGCGGGCAGCCAGTCCCAGTCTCGCGCCGGCTCGGCCGAGGAAGTGTCCTTCCTGCGCAAGTGCAGCGAGAGCGCAGGCGCGGGCGGGCTCGGGGACGCCGCCGTGTGTCAGTGCGTGGTCACCCGGCTTGAGGCACACGCAAACGCTCACGCGTTCGAGGTGGCCGTCGCAGCGTGGGAGGACAAGCCAGGTGGCGCGCGAGACAGCTCGCCGGTCACACAGACGATTTCCCGATGTAACGACCGGCCGAAGATCAGCGCCTCGTCGCAGTCCGTGCCCGCCTCCGTGGCTGAGACAGGCTCATCGGCCCGTGCGATCAAGCTTTCGCAGAAGCGGTACGCCAGGCGGTTCCGTTGGCCCACCAATGCCCGGAGCATGGTCCACTCGTGCCTTGACGGAGGTGCCGTGGCTAACGGGATGAGCTGTACGCTCGCTCACGCCATCGATCAGGCGTTCGGGCAATACCCGGGCGCGAAGACGGCCCTGGTTCGCGAGCTTCATCTCATCGACCCGGACAATGGACGGGTGCTGGCCGTGAACTGCGGAATCTCGGGGCGCCAAGGCGCCGGCGCCGTATGCAACGCTCCGCGGCATCAGGTCGCGCTCCTGCCCCCGCCCGGCTACGCCAGCTGAGTCGGTCGGGGCTACTCGCCCTCCGCCACCGCACTTTCCCCGATTCTTCCCCGCCTGCAGCGCCGCATCTCGGCCCGCCTGCCCGGCCCGCCGCTCGGGACGGGCTCTACGCAATCGGTGATCAGCGCGGCCCGGCCCGCGCGCTGTGACCGACCTCCGTGTGGATGACACGCCACCGTTGGCTCGTGAGGTCGACCGTGGCGCGTCATGCACACTGGAGGGGGCCTGACGCGCCACCCTTGGCTCGGGAGGTCGACCGTGGCGCGTCATGCACACTGGAGGGGGCCTGACGCGCCACCCTTGGCTCGCGAGGTCGACCGTGGCGCGTCATGCACACTGGAGGGGGCCTGACGCGCCACCCTTGGCTCGCGAGGTCGACCGTGGCGCGTTATGCACCTGCGGTTCAGGCGGTCAGCGCAACACCGGGTGCTTGTAGTTCGCATTAGGTCTCCCGGACTCGGAGGAGCGCCCTTTGTTGCGGAGCCGAGCCCGGAGGGCGAGGCGACGCGGCGATGGGCGCTTTAGCTGGTCCTGAGTGCGTCCTCCCGGTCGAGCAGCTCGGCCACCTTCTCGGCCGGCGTCATCCAGCCGAGGGTCTTTCGGGGACGGCCGGTTGAGCTGCGCGGCGATCTTGTCGAGCTCGACCTGGCTGCGCGGAGCTAGGCCGCTGCCCTTCGGGAGGTATTGACGCAGCAACCCGTTGGTGTTCTCGTTGGATCCGCGTTGCCAGGGCGAGTGCGGGTCGAAGGAAGTAGACCTGGATGCCGGTCTGTTCGCTGAAGCGCTTGTGCGCGGCGAGCTCGCGCCCTTGGTCCCAGGTCAGGGACTTGGCCACCCGCCCTCGCCGCTCGGGCGCGCCGCGCTCGCGCCGGCGGGTCCTGCCCGAGCGCAGATCGCCCTTTAGCTGCCGGCGCAGCTCCCCGCGCGCCTGCACGAACACCGATTGGTAGATCGTCTCCGGACTGATCCGCATCTCCATATCGTCAGGATGACCGACCGGCAACCGAGCCGCGATCTGCTCCGGCGAGCACCCCTCGCTCAACCCCGCCTGGACCGCCTCCAACAACCGCGGACAGCGCTCGAGCTTACCCACCTTGGGCTCAGGTGGTCATCGCAACACTGGTGGTGAGTCTGGCACGGGGTCCGGGTTAGCAACCGGCGCCGCGACCGGGCCGGCCCGTCCGGGTTGGCGGGAGCCGGCTCGAGAAACGGACGATATCCGGCCGTTTCTCGTGCAGGCTCTGCGCCGGCCAGGGCGGGGAATCGCGCCGCCACCGCCAACCCGCCACCTCCACCCCGCGGCCGCCACCGCCACCCCGCCACCGCCAACCCGCCACCGCCAACCCGCCACCTCCACCCCCGCGGGCACCACCACCCCGCGGCAGGCGCCAGCCGCATGCCGAGGTCCGCGGAGTCAGAGGCGACCGCGGTGCGCCGGGTAAGGCGCGGAACGCGGCCGCGCAGGGCGTCAGGGCCGACCGCGGCCCCGGGCCGACCAACCGGGATGAGCGCCACCCACGCGTTCATCCTCTCAGCCACCTCCGCTACGCCGGGATGACGATCACCCGGCACTCCGCCGGGCACCCGGCACTCCGCCGGTGACCCCCAGTCAGACGGCGGACGCCAAGCGTCAACGCGACTTGTAGGCCACCACGACCGTCGCGTTCTCGATCGAACCTGCCGTGTTGCCCGCCCACGT
>JAFASQ010000233.1 GCA_019244395.1 Solirubrobacterales bacterium
GCGATGTGCGATCGCGCGTCAGCGACTGATTCGACCTCGGTAGCGGTGGCGGTCGCTCCGGCGCCGACCGTCCTCCCGTCCGCCGTGAGCGCTTCGGTCTCGCTGGAGACGTCGCCGCCGTCCTGAGGCGTCCCTCGACGGGCCTGAGCGCGGTCGCGCAATTGCGCTGACAGTCCAGTCCCGACAAGCACTGCGGCAACCAATGCGAGCGCGCCGACCGCGATATCGATCACCGGCGGCACCGAGCTGCTCTTGTTCGCGCCCACGTCCTTGAGCACGAACAGCACGACCACGCCGGCGATCATGCTTATCCCAAAGCCGCCGACGAAGTACACGAACAGCAGACGCTTGGGGCGGTGCCCTCTCAGCATGAATCCAACCGCCCCGATCAGCGCGGGATCAATCGCGGACACGACTCCCAGCAACAAAACGTTGAAGAACACGCTTAGCGACCTCTCCTCTCGACCGTCTCCGCCGAACCCAGCAGCCCGATCATCACGGCCGACGAGCGGTTACGCTCACAAGAGAACGACGATCCCGCGCTGCGCCCTTTACTCCCCGGCACTCTTGTCGGTGATCGGCTTGAGCGTTCACCCAGGCGGTTCTCGGCGGCTGCCGCGCTGACGTGCCGGCCGAATTTCGTCGAACGCTGGCGTCACCGTCGATAACCGCTCTGATGGTGTTGCCGTCACCGCCTCCTCTCGACTACAGTGGTTTGCTTGGGCGCGGTGGTTTGCCGTGGTCACGCTGAAGCGCCCGCGAGCGCATCCGCCTCCTGGCGCGCGAGGGCGGCGTCAAGGACGGCGTATTCGGCCTCCTCGATCGCGGCCGCCGCGAGGTCGACCGCGCTGAAGGCGTAGTCCTCGGCCCACTCGGCCTCCCGCTCAGCCTGGCGGACGTCGCGCTCGGCTTGTCTCTGGTCGATCCGCTGCCGCACGTCGGCAACGTGCTCACCCCATTTCTGGTGGAGATCTGACACGTGCCCTTTGGCCTCGGCGGACGTGTCTTGAGCGCTCGCCTTGAGCTTGGCGGCCTGCTCGTCGGCGCTCTGGCGCGCGCTCTCAACCCTCGCCTTCAACTGCTGCTTGTCTTCGGCCGCAGCCGCCTTGACGTTCTGCTGACCCTCGTCGACCTTCTGCTGCAACTGCCCAAACTGCTCGGACGCGTTCGCCATCGCTTCCTCCGATCTGTTGTGGAACTGCTGGGAACGCCGATGGCGAAGAGGGTAAGGCGGATTTGGCCGGAGGTTGGATGGTGTGGTGCGTGTACGACCGTGACGTTGGGAGTCAGCACCCGAATCGGCCAAACCAGTCTGGGTTGACCTACCGTGCACTGATCTTCAGACAACCCAATACCGTGGAGGTCGCAGAGCATGCTTGGCAGCGCCGTATCGACCGGGTATCCGTTCCTGGACATCTTCTTGACCATTCTGATCGTGTTCGCCTGGGTGGTGTACATCTGGGTTGCGATCGTGGTGCTGAGTGACGTGTTCCGCCGGGATGATCTGTCGGGGTGGGGGAAGGCCGGTTGGACGATCGTCGTGGTTGTGCTGGAGTGGCTGGGAGTTCTGGCGTACCTCGTGCTCAACCATCGTGGGATGACTGAAAGACGGGACAAGGGCCACCGCGCCGCGCAGGCCCAGTTTGACGCCGCTGTGCGGTCCGCCGCCGGGTCGGGCGGGCCCGCGGGCGAGATCGAGCGAGCCAAGGCGCTATTGGACAACGGCACGATCACGGCGGACGAGTTTGAGCAGATCAAAGCGAAAGCGCTGGGAGGCGACCGGACCGCCGTCGGAGTCACTTCCTGATCACGCCCTCAACGGCCCAGTCAAAGAAACGAAACGACGGAGACGACCCGATGGCAGAGCGGCCCACACCGGTGCTTGACGTCCTCACCCAAATGACCGCCAGTTCCGTGGAGGCGTCCAACCTCGACACCCACTCGCTGATGCTCGTGCGCTTGGCCGCCATGGCGGCAATAGGCGCGCCGCCGGCATCCTACTTACTGAGCATCGGCCCGGCTCAAGATAGTGGCGTGACGCTCGAGGATGTCCAGGACGTGTTGAGTGCCGTGGCGCCCATCGTCGGCACGTCGCGCGTCATCGCCGCGACGGGCAATATTGCCCGGGCGCTGGGGTTCGCGATCGACCTCGCCACCGAGCTTGAGCAATATGACGAGTAGGCCACCATCGCACCTGCCACTGGGCTCTGGCACCTCGAGCCTGGCCGGCATCACGGCGGGGACCCAAGTTGGTTGACCACATGCGTGCGATGAGAATCCAGGAGCTCCTGCTCGCGTCACCTTTTCGCAGCCAACGCTTGCCCCCCTACCGACGGTGGGGATAGGCCTCGGCGCTTCGAGAGCGGGCCGGATCCGCTCGTGCGTCGGTGCCGGCACACCGACCTCAAAGGGCGCTGGCACCCCAGCGCCTAGGATCGAGATCGACGTGCAGCCGGGCCCGACCGACTACGGATGCGCCGCGGCACTGGCGCGGATGTGATCACCGCCGGCGGCGGAGAGCCGATCCCGACCGTCACCCCACTCGCCCACTTGCTTGCCCGACCGCCGAGGCACTGCACTTAGGCACCATCGACGGGTAGCTAGCATCCAGGCCACCGATGGCGCGTCTGCTCGACGGGAACCAGCGCTTCGGCAACCAGATCCCGAACTCGGGAGCGCGCGGCCCGTCGAGGACGCTAGCAATGCCCGCGCTCGGTGGCCTAGCCCGTGAGCGACCGACCGGCCGCGTCACGGTCGGCGAGATAGAGCAGGACCGCCATGACCCGCCGGCTGACGTCGTCGGGGTCACCGAGATCCAGCTTGGCGAAAATCGCGTTCACGTGCTTTTCCACAGCGCGCTTGGTGAGCACGAGCGACTCGGCGATCGCCGCGTTGCTACGCCCTTCGGCGACCAGCGCCAGCGTCTCGAGCTCGCGCGGCGTCAGTTCCTCGAGACCCGACCGCCGCCCGCCGCGCGAGGACGCCACGAGACCCTCGACGATTTTCGGGTCGATCGCCGACCCGCCCTCGGCGACGGCGTAAACCGCGTCGAGCACCTGCGCGCGATCTCGGATCCGATCTTTGAGCAGGTAGCCGCGGCTGTCGGAGCCGTGTTCAAACAGCTTCAGCGCATACGCCACATCCGCGTACGTGCTCAGCACGATCACCGCCAGCGCAGGATGAGTCTTCCTGAGGGTCGCGGCCAGCCGAATGCCTGCATCGTCGCCCGACGGCGGCATCCGGATGTCCGTGATCAGCAGATCCGCTCGCTGCTCATCGAGGACACCGGGCACGCTCGTAGCGTCCTCACATTCTCCGACTACCACCATCCTGACGGCTCCGTCGATCAGATGCTTGACAGCGACGCGCACCAAGTAGGCGTCGTCCGCGATCACGATTCGTATCGGCGGGCGGCCCTCTGCCCGACCGGTGAGGTTCGACGATCTCATCAAAGGCAAGAGTAGGCCGGAGTGTCCGACTGGGCACCGCTGGGGTGCCCACACCACTCGACCGGGAGGGGTGACCACACGCGCGTTGCGCGTGGTCATGATGTGGCTCGTCCGCGGTCCTCCTGTGGTTAATGATGAACGGCTGCCGACTCGCTCAATGGGACCGTGCCGCGCACGGTCGTGCCCGAGCCGGGCCTGGAGATGATGTCGACTGCGCCGCCGACCGCGCCGATGCGATCGCGCATCCCGAGCAGACCGTCGCCCTCGCGGACCGCCGCCCGGTCCATTCCTACACCGTCATCGGCGATCGCGAAACGGACGCCCTCTCGGTCACGCTCGAGCGTTACCTCGACGTGCGCTTCGTGGCCGGCGTGCTTGACGACGTTTTGGATGGCCTCGGTAGAGCAAAAGTAGATTGCCGCCTCGATCGG
>JAFASQ010000256.1 GCA_019244395.1 Solirubrobacterales bacterium
GCATCGAGGTCCTCGCGCGAGTCGCCGATCGCGATGCAGTCGGCGCGGCCGTAGCCGCGGGCCTGCATGTGGCGCGCCACCGCCCGTGCCTTGGAGGCACCGGCCGGGATCAGGTGGTAGGCGTGGATGACCGGCAACCCGGGCATCTGCTCGGTCGGTTCGTGGACCACCCCGTTGTCGACCAGGCGCAGCCAGCCATAGCCGGCGCGGCTGAGGACCTCCTGGGCCTCGGTCGGCTCGACGGCGCCGCGGAACAGGTGCGAAACCTCCCGTCCCCTTGACCAAGGGGTGTGGTACTCGAGCCGGCCGGCGTAGTGCTCGAGCAGCAGGGCCGGCGCCCCGGATCGGTCGACCTGCTCGTAGATGGTGCCTTCAGCGGGGGAAGGGACCATGCCATCGGTCAGCCATTCGAGTTCACCGTCGAGGACCAACCCGCAGCCGATCTCGAAGATGTAGGAGCGCGAGCCGATCAGCCGCGAATCCTCGAATACCGACATCTGCCGGCGCCCGGAATACAGCACCACTTCGACTCCGGCCCGCGAGCATGCCTGCAACGCGCGCACGCCGTCGAGCGCGAACCGACCGTCGGCGCCGTGCAGCAGCGAGCCGCCCGGCCCGAGCAGGGTCCCGTCCAGATCCACGTAGGCGCAGCGCATGGCGGCGCGACCGTATCACCCGTTCGTCGCGCCGCCATACTGGCCGTGATGGCCATTGCGGACGAAACGGAGCCCTGGACGGCCCTGCTGGAGCAGGGCCGGGAGGATCAACGCCTTGTGCATGACGATTCGTATGAGGCGCGCGGGCCCCGCCTGGCTCCGGTCCCGGCCGAGCTGGGTCCGGCGGTCAAAGAGGCCCTCGGGCGCGCGGGTATCGACCACCTCTACACGCACCAGTCGGAATCGTTGTACCGGGCGTCCGAGGGGCCCACGATCGTCACCACCGGCACGGCGTCAGGCAAGTCGCTCTGCTTTCAGCTTCCCACGCTCGAGGTACTGACGAGCGACCGCACGGCCCGTGCCCTCTATCTCTATCCGACCAAGGCGCTGGCGCAGGACCAGGCGCGAGCGCTCCACAGCTTCGGGCTGACCAGGCAGATCCGGCCCGCCATCTACGACGGCGACACGCCACGCGCTCAGCGCGCGGCGATCCGCAAGCGCTCCAACCTGATCCTCACCAACCCCGACATGCTGCACGTCGGGATCCTGCCCCACCACACCGCCTGGGCCGATCTCTTCTCGAACCTGGCCTTCGTGGTGATCGACGAGGCGCACGTCTACAGGGGCGTGTTCGGCTCACACGTTGCCAACGTGCTCCGACGGCTGCGCCGGGCCGCCGCGATCCACGGCAGCGAGCCGCGCTTCCTGCTCGCCAGCGCCACGATCGCGAACCCGACCGAGCTGGCCGAGGGACTCACGGGCTTGGCCGGCTTCGCGCTCATAGACGGTGACGGCGCGCCAAGAGCCGCGCGCCGCGTCGCGATGTGGAACCCGCCGCTGCTCGACGAGGAGCTCGGCATCCGCGGCTCGGCGCTGTATGAGGCCGCGGAGGTGTTCTCGGACCTGGTCAGCGCCGGCGCGAAGACGATCTGCTTCATGAAGTCGCGCAAGGGCGTGGAGTTGATCCTCCGCCACGCGCGAGATCGGCTGGATCCAGACAGTGCCGAAAGGATCGCGCCCTACCGGGGCGGCTACACCGCGCAGCAGCGCCAGGACATCCAGCGCCGGCTGAGTGGAGGGGAGCTGCTCGGGGTCGTGGCCACGGACGCCCTCGAGTTGGGCATCGACGTCGGCCGGCTCGATGCCGCAATCTGCGTGACATTCCCCGGGACCGTCGCCAGCCTCAAGCAGATGTGGGGACGCGCCGGCCGCCGAGGCCGCGGGCTTGCCATGTACGTGGCCGGCGAAGACGCACTTGACCAGTTCTTCTGCCGCCACCCGGGCGAGTTCATCAACCGGGCGGTGGAGGCGGCGATCCTCGACCCGCACAGCCCGGAGATCTTCGCCGAGCATCTCCTCTGCGCCGCGCACGAGGCGCCGCTCACCGACGCCGACGAAACGATCCTGGGCGCAGAGTGGCGCTCCTACGCCGCGGAGCTCACCGAGGCCGGCTTCCTGCGCGAGCGCGCCACCGGCTTTGTGCCCACGCGGGCCGATGATTATCCAGCGGCGCGGACCGCGCTGCGCTCGGCGTCGGCCGACAGCTTCGCGCTGATCGACGTCAGCTCGGGCGAACTGTTCGGAACGGTGGAACTCGCGCGGGCCTACGCGACCGTCCACGAGGGTGCGGTGTACCTGCACATGGGGCGCTCCTACCACGTGCTCGAGCTCGACCTGCGAGGCCGCCGGGCGCTGCTCGAGCCGTTCGACGGCGACTACTTCACGCAAGCCAAGCGCGAAATCATGATCTACATCACGCGGATGCACTCGCAGCGGGAGACGTGCGGGGTGAGGATGTTATTCGGTGAGATCGCGTACGCAGAGACCGTGCTCGGCTACCAGCGAAAGAGCCTGCGCGACCACGAGGTAATCGACTTCCAGACGCTTGACCTGCCGACAGTCGAGTTCTCGACCCGGGCGCTGTGGTACGAGCTGGACGAGCTGATCGGCGCCGAGGCATTCCCGGGCGAGCTTCTGCTGGGCGCGCTACACGCGCTCGAGCACGGACAGATCGCCGTGCTCCCGCTCATCGCGATGTGCGATCGCTGGGACATCGGCGGGCTATCGACGAACGTCCACCCTCAGACCGGGGGCCCGACGATCTTCATCTACGACGGCCACCCAGGCGGGGTCGGGATCACAAAGCGCGGTTATGACGAGTTCGAGCGTCTCGTGGCCGACGCGCGCCGACTGATCGGCGAGTGCCCGTGCCGCTCCGGCTGCCCCTCGTGCGTGCAGTCGCCAAAGTGCGGCAACCTCAACGAGCCCTTGTCGAAGCGGGGGGCGCTGGAGCTGCTGCGACGGCTTCAGGCGCCGCGCTGAATCCTTTTGGGGAGGTGAACGCCTCCAGGTGGGCACATCCGGGGGCAAGCTCGCCCCAGTTGCAGCCGACGGTCAAGCTTGCCATCGCGCCGGTGGGAAATTTGCGTTTGACCTCGTCGCGCTCGGGATCCGCGGCGCCGTCGGCGTCGTGGTTGGTCAGCCGCAGAACGAGCATCTGGGCGGCCGGGTTGTGGCCGATCAGCATCACCGAGGAGATCTCGTCGGGCAGCTGGCGCAGGCGCTCCAGCACCTTCTGCGCGTCGGCCTCGTAGAACGTCCGCTCGATCACGTGCTCGCCGCCTACGGCGATGCCGTCGAGCGTCTCGCGCGTTCGTCGCGAGCTCGAGCACAGGACCAGCTCGGGTTCGATCCCCCGCGCCTGCATGTATGAGGCGATCGCCTGGAGCGCGCGCCGGCCGCGAGGTGCCAGCGGCCGTTCGTGATCGTCCAAGCCGGGATCGTCCCAACTCGACTTGGCGTGGCGGAGGACGAACAGTCGCTTGCTCGCAGTCATCCCGGTCTCGATTCTGCCGCGCGCGGCGGCGGTAGCTCATCGCTTGAGCGGCGCATACCCGCCGCGTGCCGTCGTCAGCCCCGTCCTCCCGAAAACCAACATCGGCTTAGCGCGCTCGGGCCGCGCGCAACTCGCTAGGATCGCTCGGCCAGGGCGAGATAGCTCAGTTGGTAGAGCACACGACTGAAAATCGTGGTGTCCCCGGTTCAAGTCCGGGTCTCGCCATCCCGGAACGGCCTGCAAGACGGCATCTCTTACGAAGTGGTCCTCGGACAGCTAATAGGGCCAAACGCTCCTGTCTGCCTTTTCCTGCCTTTTCAGCGCCTATTTGGGGGCCAAACCCGCAGCCCGCGCCACGCCGGCTGGCGTCGTGCCCCCTGCCGACGTCCATACAGCGGGCACGCATTGGCGGTCACGATCAACGCCGCGGAGGCGGTGGCGCTGGACTGACCCCTCGCGGTAGCCATCGGTCGTGCCCAGACACAACTCAGCGCTCTCGCGTTCGCCCGGGCGAGTTCCGCGCTCGCGACCGTCGGGTTGTACGGAGCCCACAATTCCGGGATCGCCGGGGTCACGGCCGCGCGGTGGGCGGCGACTATCGGAACCGTGGCATTGCGGTAGCGCCCGTCGTGGTGCGCGGGTGATCGCTCTCGCCCGACGCGTCGGGTGGCGTTAGCCGAATCGTGCAAGCAGCTGATCCTCCTCTCGCGGGAAAGCAGGGCTGGCGAGGTGACCCGAGGTCGCGCCTCGCGATTGACGCGGTGGAGATGCGCACCTTTGGCGAAAACCGGGGACGCCTGGCCGCCTGATGACGTCGGCGTCTTCCCTCATATGGTCGCGATGCAGGGCGCTCGACGGGGCGAATCTGAGGCTGCCGCCGCCCTGCTCCCATGAAATGCAGGTCTTCGGCGTCGTTGGCCACGACGACGTGCAGGCCGACGTCGCTGCGGGCCATGCCCCTGGCGACGAGCAGGGCCGGGCCGATTTCGGCAGAGATACCTCTCGTGGCATCAGAGCGGGGCCAGGGACGGCCCTGCGGCGACGGCTCCGCGTACCCGCGCCAGAACAGGTGCAGGGCGATTCCGGTCGACTCTGACGGCGGCGTTCAGGCCGCCGGCATCGCCCGCCCCGCCGGTGGCGAGGAGCAGGAGCGACCTCTCTCGCCGGTCGAGTCCTCTTCGTGCCCCGGCATCGCCACAGCCGCCACTCCTCCAAGGCGGAAGGAAGCAGCGAAGACCTAGTCGCGGCGCCGGTAGGTCACGCTCAGGTCGTCCTGCCAGTCGCCCGGCGTGCGGGCCAGCTGCCATCGACCCTCGAACTGATCGTGCCCCAGGGCGGCGCAGAAGCGCTGGGCGAACCCGGGGTCGTCGCGCCACATGCGCAGCACGCCGTCGTCGAGCGCGACCCGGTACGTCCGGCGCACGCCGCGCGAGTCGAAGTACTCCATGACCAGTCCCCCGCCGCCCTCGGGCGCGCCGATCACGCTGATCGCGTCAGGGAACAGCTCATGGTCATTATGGGAGCGCTCCACGAGGAAGTGGCCGCCGTCAAACCACTCGAACGTGGTGATGCCCGGCATGACCCCCTCGAACCGCGGATGGGTTGCCTCGGTCGCCCAGGTGCCGATCAACGCGGCGAACGGCTCCAGAGTGGGATCTCGTTCGGTCATGCAAGTAGGACCATCGCACGGCACGGAACTCATCGCTCGCTGGGGAGCGCCGCGCCCGGCAATTTTCGGATGCAGGGGTAATCCCGATTCGCGGCGCGGTTGCGCTTTGCGCGGTTGGCGGGGTCCGGAGCGGGTGCGCGATGTTGACGACCGTTGGCGCGGCGGCTGAGACGCGTCTACCGCGCAGAAGGAGGCGGTCGCCGGTGGCGATGGGATGCTCGTCGGAGCGCCGAAGGAGGTCTCCGGCAGAGCCGCTGGTCCGAGCGCTCTCGCATCGTCATGGCGGTCTGGCAGCCATCGATCGACCGGGCGGTACTCCTGGTCTCGTCGGTTGCGGCGGTCGGCAGGGCCATCGCGGTGACCGCCACCGCCCGGTGCGGCGTGAGCTGGGCTAGCGCCGTGGCGCTCGAGGTGCGGGCCTGAGGCTGCGAGGCCTGCTCATACTCCGTTTAGCAGTCCCCGCAGGGTCGTGGCGTAGACATCGAGAGCGTGGCGGCCGTCGTGGGTCACCGCGATGGACGTCCGCGAGGCGGGTCCGCTGCCGGTCTTGCTGGTCGCGAGGTAGCCGGCTTCTTCCAGCTTGCGCAGATGCGTGATCAGGTTGCCCGGCGTTAGTTCGAGCATGTCCTGCAGGCGTTTGAACGACAACTGGTCGCCTTCTGGCAGGGTGGCCAGCGCCGCCATGATCTGCAGCCGTGCCGGGACGTGAATCAGCGGGTCGAGCGCCTCGGCGGTCATGCGCCCATCCGCATCGTGCGGGCCCGAGCCCCGCGCCGCTGCCACGTGCCGATCGCCGCGGCCGCCAGCAGCAACACGCAGAGCCCCACACCGTCGACGAGCCACATGCCACGAGGGCCGGCAAGTGCGGCGAGGGCAGCGATCAGCGCGACCGGAACGCTGAGCGCGACCTCACGCCAGCTCTTGTGGAACGCGCAGCGCCCGGCCCAGACGGCGGCAAGCGCGATCAGCGTTCCGTTCAGGAAAAGCGACCAGTAGAAGCCTGCACCGTGTGAGCCGCTGTTCGCGATCGCGATCAGCGCCAGATAGCAGACAAGCAGGACCCCGCTCATCACAACGGCCTCGTCGCGCTGGACCTTCACGGAGCGGCCGCTGACGCCGGTCCGCGCACGCGCGTAGGCGTAGATGACGGTGGCGATCCGGAGTGCGATCAGCCCGTAGAAGACCGCGAGCGACCCGGGGCTAGGGCCGGTGAAGGGGTGCTGATCGCGGACGTTTAGCCACACGATCCCGAAACCGACCAGCGCCACCACCGCCGCCACCAGCGCCACCCACGGCGCCCGGAAATCCAGCGCGCGCCGAGCGTCGGCCTGGGTCTGTGTCAGCAGCCGCGCAGCCTCGCGGGGTTCCATCCTTGCTTCCTCGGGGGTTCCTCCCGACGGTCCAGCGTTCGTAGTCATTGTGCTGCCTCCGAATAGAGTTTGCGATGCAAACCGTAGCGGACTTTGTGAGGCAAAGTCAAGAGCCAATTCGAACACGAAACCCCGGAGGCTTCCACGGCAGCCAAGAGCTCAGCGAAGGTCCTACTCAAAGGTGACAGCCCGAAGCGGATCACGCCGCCGGCACTGAGTGGATGTCGTGACATATCCGTCGCCAGGGCAAAGGAGGGCCTGAGGCCCACGGGGGTTGAACGGCCCCGCAATTCGCCTGCGGGGCCCAGCGTGACGTCCGCTCGCCGGTCCCTGACGCCGACTGGCGAGAAGTACCGCGTTTCCCCCAAAGCGGGCCGCGCCTCACCGGGCCCCGCAAATTTCGAAGGCGGGTCTATGCCTCGTTTGGGGCACAGACCTGGGTTGCGCGGGATCCGCTACTCAACGGTCGGCTCCGACGTCGAGGCCGGCGGCGAAGCCGCGACGTGCACGTAACGTAGGGTCGGCGGGAGGCGTCCGGGGACCGCACGGCGTAGCCGACTGGTCCGGGGGTGCCTCCCGCCGCCGCATCGAACCGTGCGTGCGGTTCTCC
>JAFASQ010000262.1 GCA_019244395.1 Solirubrobacterales bacterium
TCAGCCGGCACCATCCCTGCGGCGCCCATGATTGGTTCGATCAGCACCGCTGCGAGGTTGTCCGCTTCTCGGGTCAGGATCGCCTCGGCTCCGTCGGGATCATTGAACGGGAACTCGACGACATCCTGTGCGACGCCTGGTGTGACCCCGGCGGGCACACCGTTGGCCGCGAATGCGATCGACGAGTCCCCCACCACGAGGACATCCGCGATGCCGTGGTAGCTCCCTTGCGCCTTGGCGACAGTCGTACGGCCGGTGTAGGCGCGAGCGAGCCTTAGCGCGAGCAAGTTGGTCTCCGTCCCGGACGCGAGGAAGCGCACACGTTCGACGGAGGGCATCCGTTCAATCAGGAGCGAGGCCATTCGGTGCGCGAGGTCCCACTCGGGACAGCCCAGTTGGACGGCCCGGTCGAGCTGCGCGACGATTGCGTCGCGGATTCTGGCGTTGCGGTGGCCGAGTGCGAGAACCCAGTCGCCGATCCGCATGTCGAGGTATTCATTGCCGTCGACGTCCCAGACTCGGGCGGCCTGGGCGTGGTCAATCAGCACGGGATAGGGCAGCTGGTACCACATCCCCCCGGCGTGACCGGTTGGGATCAGTGCCTTGGTTCGGTTGAGGAGATCGAGCGAACGGCGGGTCCGATCGCGGTAGCATGCCTCAGCCCCAGGATGCAGACTGATCCCGGCAGTGGACGCGGCGAGGCTCGACGACATCGCCATCCTTTTCCTCCTCATAGCCTATGCTCGACGTGTCGATCTCGCGTCTCCGCGAGAACGGAGCGGTTGGGTGGATCGCGAGCGTACACTGAAGTGACGTCAAAGAGGTAGGACTTAAGTCCAATGCCCGAAAGCGCACCGCTCCCCCCGGAGATCGCGAGCGCATTGGCGGACAGCTGTCTTGCCGACCTGCCCTCCGTCGTGTTAGACCGTGTGCTTGTCGGCGCAGAGGTCGTTCGTCACCCGCGCGGGACGGTCGTGCGCCCGCCCGATGACCCACGGGCCACCCAGGCGCCGGGGCTAGTGATCGAGGGACTCCTGCGCGTCTTCCGGCACGAGGCAGATGGTCGTGAGGCGACGGCAAGGTATGTCGACGCCGGCGACCTCATCGGCCTTGCCGCGCTATTGGGATTCGCCGATAATGCGCTGGCGCCCGGCCTTGGGGCGAGCGCGGTGCATGACACGATCGTCCTTGAGTTCTCACCTGAGGCGTTCAGTTTCGCTCTTCGTGATGAGGCAGCGCTGGGTCTCGCCGTCTGCCGGTATGTCTTCGGCGAGCTGCTCGCGACGCAGCACGCGCTCACGGGGAGTGTTCTGCTGCCGGTGCGCTCGCGCGTCGCTTCTCATCTGCTCGATCTAGCCGAGCGTTGCGACCGGTACCTCATCGTTACGACTAGCCCCCAGCAGCTCGCGGCGGCTGCGGGATCGGTGCGTGAGGTCGTTTCCCGCGTGCTGCGCCAGCTGGAGGAGACCGGGATCGTGAGGCGCGAGCGCGACCGCGTCGTACTCCTCGATAGCGCAGCTCTGCACCGTCTCGCCTCAAACGAAATGTATCTCCGGGACTAAGTCACGCGAGGAGGCATTGCCGAGGCCTGGAGCCATTCAACCGAAGTCAGTTCACCTCGCTCGGAAGGCTTGCTGCCGGCTCGTCCCTCGAGAACACTCGTGGGTCGAATTGCTCAGCCCACGCCGCGCGCCATCGGCGCCGCGAACCGTCGCCGGCGCACCGCCCGCGTCGCTGAGAGTGATCCCTCGGCCGGTCCCGGTCGCCTCTCCCCCACGTGCCCGCCGCGACCTACTTCGTCGCGGCTCGGTCGGAGCTCATCACCCCTGTACGACTGAAATGCAGTCCGGTCGTAGGATGCGTCGGGACGCGCTCCAAGGATCTACCGCGACGCGAGAACGCATCTGAGAAGAGCACGCCACTCGACGACCCGCCGGTGTCTGGTCGTCCATCCAGGTGCCCATCACGAACGAGCGGGCCGGGCCCGCTGCGATCCAACCCCGTGGGGACTGAATTGCGACCAATGCGCCCGCCCGATACGACTTCGCTTCGATGAATGGACGGATGGGAGCCTAGTCGCGGGGTCACGTCTTTCGGGCCCGGGGCCCCAAGCGCGGATTTTCCCAAGCTGAAGTTAGTTTAGCCCCCGAGACCGGGCGCAGGGCCTCGATTTTCCGTCCTGAATGCGCCTCATCCACGCACGAGCCGCTAAGTCCTTGACATCCCCACCGCCGAACCCTATATTGCGGCACGTACCTGAACTGAGGTCGCTTCAGCCCATGGCGTTTGCAACGGCCGGGAGCGCTCCGCACCGGGCGGTGCGGAGACCTTGGATCTCGATCGGCCCACAAGCAGGAGGAGAAGGGACATGTTGGAACCGGCAGCACCTGGTCGCGTGATCACGCGAAACCTCACACGGACCGCGATGTGCGCGTGCCTGGCTGGAGTCGTTGTCCTCGCGCTCGTCGCGTGCGGGTCAAGTTCGTCTTCGAGCGCGGGTGCGTCGTCCGGCGCCACCGCCAGTGCATCCAACGCGTCCTCGACAAGCTCGTCCGGCTCATACGTGATTGGCACATCGATCCCGCTGACCGGGCCCGCCGCGGCCTACGGCGCCTCGATGCAGCGCGGTGTCCTGATGGCAGTCAATCAGATCAACTCGAGTGGTGGAATCAACGGGAAGAAGCTTTCGGCGAAGTTCATCGACATTCAGGGCGATGCAGCCGGCGGCGTAACGGCGTACAACCAGCTTGCGGCGAACCACGCCTTCGCAGTCAACACCTGCTTCCTCGCGGTGTCCCACGCTCAGGCCGCGCAGGCCGTGCGTACTCATGTGCCGGTGCTTGGTCCGTGTCTGGGCGAAAACACGCTCCTCGGCCTGCCGTGGTTCTACAACGTCGTCCCCACAGTCGATCAGGAGATTGCGACGCTCAGCAAGTACGTCCGGTCGCAAGGTATCTCGGACATCTCGCTCCTCGTCGACCAGGCGAACTACCCGACCACGCAATCGAGCTACTCAGCACTGTGGCAGCAGCTCGGCGGGAAGTCGGCGCACGTGACGATCATCGCCCAGGGGACGACTGACCCGACCCCCCAGATAACCCAGGCCCTATCCACTCACCCCCACGCACTGATGGTTCTTGCGGTGGGAACGCTTGGCCAAACGGTGGTTCAAAAGCTCGCTGCCCAGGGGGTCTCGATTCCAATGTATGGCAATGTTGCTTCCGGTGCCTACGCTCAGCAGATCCAGTCGGGCAAGCTGAACTGGGCGTATACCAATGGGATCTACAACTACTCGCCCGAGTGGAAGGCCGTGAAACAGAAGCTCTATCCGACCGTCACGCCGGAGCTTTGGGACGGTAGCTTCTATACCTCCACGATGGTTGCCGTTCAGGCGCTTGAGCGTGCCATCAAACAGGGCTACGGGTCGGATGGCGCCGCCGTTCAGAAGGTTCTCAGCGACTCCTCGCAGTCCTACACGGGTTGCTGCGGCACGTTCCAGTTTGCGGCGAAGCACAGCGCTCCGGGAGCGTTCGCTGTCCTTCACTCGTCCAGCGGTTCCCCGTTCAAGCAGGTCGCCGTCCTCAACGTAGCCTCGGCCGGTTAACCGCACGAACCCGCCTCGACCGCCGATCGGTGGACTGATCACTCGCGCACCCCGCTGAGTGATCGGCCACCGGTTTGCGAGTTCAAGCCAGCGATCTCACCCAGCTCTATGACTCTGCAAGTCACCATCACGCAAGGCCTCACGTTCGGGTCCGTTTATGCGCTCTCCGCACTTGGCTTTGCCATCCTCTACAACACAACCGGCGTCTTTCACATCGCTTACGGCGCGTTCGCGATCCTCGGTTTCATGATCGCGGTAACGCTTAATACCTCCGAGTCCGCCGTCCCGCTCATCGGGTCGGTGGTTGTCGGCATCGCGGCGGTGTTCGTCGTCACGATAGTCACATTCGGCTTCTATAACCTTCTGGCGCGTCGTGGCCTTGATCGACTCGGGATCTTTGTCGTGTCGCTCGGGATCGCGATTGGGACGCAGGCCCTGATGCAACTCGCGTTCGGGCCAGCGATTCGGACCTTCAACATTCCGTCCCTGGCGCGCGTCCATTCGGTGGCCGGCTTCCCCTTCAGTGCGTTAGCGTGGATCGCGATTGGTTCCGCGGTCGTGATCTTCGCGCTCGTGACGGGTGCTCTCCGACGAACACGCTGGGGCTACCGAGTGCGGGGTATCGCCTCCAACCCGGAGCTTGCGCAACTCGTCGGCACCCGCACCGGCCTGACGATGACCGGCGTCTATGCCGTGGCCGCAATTTGTTCGGTGTGGGCGGCGGTGCTCCTCGGCATGCTCACCACGCAGACGTCAGCCGACGGGACGAACGTCATGCTCCTGGCGGCGATCGCAACCATTGCCGCGGGCCGCGGTACTTATGCCGGCGGATTTCTGGTCGCGCTAGCGCTCGGATTCGTGCAGCCTGCATTCTCGTTCTACATCTCTGAAACGTGGGCGCCGAGCGCAGTGTTCGGGATCGCGCTCGTGCTGCTGCTGATTCGCCCGGCTGGACTCAGTCGCGCTGGAGCGGAGGCGCAGCGATGATCGTCTTCGGGCTGACACTTGTCTACTCGAACATCACCATGCAGCTCCTCATTTACTTCGTCGTGGCGCTCTCGCTGAACTTCGTGATCGGATACGCGAGAGCCCTCTCGATCCACCATGCAGCCTTGTTCGGCATCGGTGCCTTCACGTACGCGGTCATGGCTCAGCGCGGTTGGAGCAACGACCTGATTTTGTGCGGGCTAGCGGCAGCCGTCATCGCCGCGATGGTGAGCGTGATCCTCGCCTTCGGCTCGCTGCGGATCTCCGGCGACTACTTCATCGTGGCCAGCTTCGCCTTCCAGTTTTTTGCTATTGAAGCTCTGTTCAACTGGACCTCGATCAGCGGTGGACCGAACGGCGATTACGGCCTTCCGACGCCGACGATTCTGGGGTTGGCCATCAGCTCAACGGCGGCCTACATCTTGGTCGCGGCGTTGCTGGCAGTCGCGACATTGGGGTTTGCCATCTGGCTACGCCGAAGTCCCTACGGACGTCTCTTGCGCGCGATGGGCGACGCGCCATCGGCCCTCCTCACCGCCGGCTTCGGAGTACTTCGCCTAAAGGTCGGGGTGTTTGGGATATCGGGAATAATTGCGGCCGTTGCCGGTGTGCTGTACGCGGCATACCTGGGCGTGGCTCAAACCGCGACGTTCGACGTGAATCTGGCGATCCTGCTGGTTGCGATCGTCGTGATCGGTGGAACGGGATCAGCCGTCGGCAGCCTTCTCGGCGCGGCCCTGATCGCATTCGTGCAGCCTCTACTAACAAACCTGAACCTATCGGCTACCACGACCGCTGCCGTCCAGCAGCTGATCTTTGCCGCTCTACTGGTCGGGGTTGTGGCGCTCTTGCCGAGGGGCCTGGTGCAGCTTGGCGATCTGCCCAAACTTGTGATGCGACGGTCGCGAGGTGGGTCAAGCCGATGACCAGCACACCGGAAGAGACGCCGATTCTCCAGACGGTCGAGATTTCGCGCGCATTCGGCGGCTTCCGCGCGGTCGACGGCGCCTCAATCTCAATCGGACGCGGCGACGTGGTTGCGCTGATCGGGCCGAATGGGGCCGGGAAGACCACATTGTTCAACGTGATCTCGCGACTCCTTCCCCCGACCTCGGGGCAGCTGTTGTTCGAAGGCGCCGATGTCACACATACTTCACCGCAGCGGCTCGCCCGAATGGGAATAGGACGAACCTTCCAGGACGTGCGCCTGTTCGACACCATGACGGCTTGGGACAACATCGCGGTTTTTGCCCAGACCGAAGCATCCGGCACGCTGCGCTCGGGCTTGCTATCGCCCCGTGCGGTCGGCCGAGAAGCAAAACGCGTGCGCGCAAGGGTGGACGAAACACTGGATTACGCGGGATTGTCACCGGTCGCGGCCACAGTCGCCGGCGAGTTGAGCTTCGCCCAACAGAAGAAGGTAGCGATTGCGAGATGTCTAGCTCAGCAGGCCCGGCTCATGCTCCTCGACGAGCCAGCCTCCGGCCTCGACGCCGTTGAGCGAGAGGATGTGGCCAAGATCATCGAGAAGCTCTCGAGCGACGGTGTGACCATCCTCCTCGTCGAGCACAACATGGACATCGTTCGTGAAGTCGCCCACCGAGCCATCTTTCTCGCAGAAGGGAAGATCGTCGGGGAAGACGCACCGGACCGGCTGCTCGCCTCGTCCGAGCTCGCCGAGATCTACTTTGGCCATCTTCGCGCCGAGACGAGCACGACATGATCGCCACGGATCAGAAGATGCTGAGCGCCGACGGCATCGTGGTGTCGTATGGCCCACGACCTGTCCTCCACGGTGTTGATCTCAGCCTGGCCCCCGGGGAGACGGTCGCTCTGTTCGGCCACAACGGCGCGGGGAAGACTACATTGCTACGTACTTTGGCCGGGCTAAAGTCGTCCGATCTCGGGACGCTCCGCATTTCAGGTAAGGACGTCAGCCGGGAGTCCGCGAGCAGCCGCGCCAGGCTCGGGCTGGCGTTTGTGCCGGATAGCGCCGGCGGGGTGTTCGGAAGCCTGACCGTGGCGGAGAACATTGGCATCGTGTGTTCCGACAAGCAAGCGCGTGAGAACGAGACATTGGACCTTCTCACCGACATGTTTCCGGTCGTCTTGAAGGACAAGCGCCGACAGCTAGTGAGTCGCCTCAGCGGCGGGCAGCGACAGATGGTTGCGTTGGCCGTGGCGATCGCACGCGAGCCAAAAATCCTGATGCTTGATGAGCCCTCGCTAGGGTTGGCTCCCGTCGTGGTCGAGCAGATGTTGGCGGCAGTGAGGCAAATCGCCCGCCAGCTCGGAGCAGCCGTCCTGCTCGTGGAACAGGACATGCCTGCGGCGCTTGCCGTTGCCGATCGCGTTCACATCATCAAGCAGGGGAATATCGTCCTCGGAAGCCCGGCTTCAGAGTTTCCGTCCGCCGACGACCTCTGGAAATACTTCTAGCTGTCTTCCGGACGCGAGCATACGCTGCTCCCTACGGTGCGAAGGCTCGGTTGATCGCCACGGCTACGTCACGATAGCTGTTGATGCGCATTACTCGGCCACGACCTTCGTGCGCCAGGTCGCGTCCCAACGCGGGATCATGCTCGCGACTGACCTCGAGCAGCACGTCAAGACGCGGCAACCGGGCGGCCCAGATACGCGGGTCGGGACCGGCGTTGTGTATGCAATCGGAGAGGAGCATCGCCCTTCCCTCGTGCGCGGAGCGAGCCGCCAACGCACGAGCCGCGACCTCCAACGGAAAGCTCAGATTGGTGAGTCCCTCCCCCGGTAGAGCAAGCAAGGCATGCAGGAGGCGGCGGGGATCGACAGGCGCCCCAAATTCGATCAACATGGCCGCGTCGGACCAGAACGCGATCATCGCGAGTTCCTCGTAAGCGAACTCGCGAGCCAGCGCACACGCCGCAACCACCGTCGTCTTCGCGCGCTCGCCACGCATCGACCCTGAGGTGTCCACCAGGAGGGCAAGCGCACGCCGCTTGCGACGGCGTTGGCGAACGATCACGCGGGACGCATCGAGCGGCCCCGGCTCGAGCAACTGCTCAAGCGTGCGATCGAGATCAATCTCGTCGCCCCCGTCACTGAACGGAGCGCTGATCGTCTTGAAACCGCCGCGGGGGCCGCGCCGCTGTACCGGAGAGCCAGGTATCGACAACCTCGCCACGATGTCCTCTATCTGCCGATGGAGCGTGGAGCCATGGCGCGATTCACCCGCCGGTACCGGCATCAGCTGGGCGATCTCGTCGGTCGACCCGCCCGGTCCCGTCCCGCCCACACCCATGCCTGTGCGCCCATCCACCGCCGATTCCGCGGATCCCAGCTCCCGGCCAGACGAGACCGGATCGACGAGCTCAGGAGCCTCATCGAGCTGCTTAGGCCGCCGCCGCAGCGGGCTGCGACCACCAGCCTGACGGGCCCGCTCAAGCGGCGCCTCGTCCGCCAGGTCTAGAGTTCTTCAACCGGGCTCAGCCAGCGCCTCGGCGAGAACGAAGTGATTTTCCCAGATCTCGCGCAAGACCGAGGCGGGAGTCGCACCGGATGCCTCGTCTATCGAGATTCGGCCGGAGAGGGCCGCCAGCATCGCATCGAGGACCGTTGAGCTGTAGCCGTCAGCCGTGTGATCGAGCCCGCGCTGATGGAGCAGCTCGATCGCGATGAAGCAAAGATCGATGGCGCCGCGGACGCTGCTGCCCTGGCGGATCTCATCGTGCACACGTGTGGCGCGGGTGAGGGCCACCGCGTCGTTCACCACGCGGCCGGCACAGGCGTCGGCGGCGTCTATCCCTCCCCTGAGGGTGACAATCTCGCGCTCGCATAGAGCATCCTGATATCCAACCTCGATTCGGCATAGCCTGTCTCTGATGCTGGTGGACAAGCGGGTAGTGCCAACATTGTCATATGGGTTCATTGAAGCCAGCACGCGAAAGGTTGGCTGTGCGACTAGCACACCGACGCGAGGGATGGCTATCGACCGATCGGCAATCGCCGTTAGAAGTGCGTTGAGCGTATCCTCGGGCGCGCGATTGAACTCTTCGATGTAGAGGAATCCTCCTTGGCGCATCGCCTGCACCAAGGGCCCGTCGACGAACGTCCCACTGTTGTATCCGACGCGCATGACCTGCGCAGGGTCGTGGTATCCGATCAGCTTTGCAGGAGTCAGCTCTGCGTTGCCCTCTGCGAGCACGAGAGAAACCGTCCACTCGTTCGTGATCGCCTTGAGCATGGTGGTCTTGCTCGTACCAGGCGGGCCTTCGAGGACTACATCGCGGCCAGTTGCGATCGCGGCCATCAGGAGCTCGAGCTCGAGCTCGCGACCGACGATCCGGGCCGCGATGCGATCCCGAACCGCGTTAGGTTGCGGCGCCATCGAGCGGCACGGACTGGCCGGGCCTCAGCGCCCGCCAAGACATCGGACGACCCTCGAGGAACGCGTCAAACGCGGCGTGTAGATCGGGCTTGGCCAGCGCGGACACGTTCATCTCCGCCGATGCGGTCATCGAGGTGAGCATCGACTCTTTGATCGACCGTAGCGCGGCTTTGGTAAGCCGCACGCCGTCTTCCGACAGGTCGAGGATCTGCTCGCAGACCCGCTCTGCCTCGTTCCACAGATCGTCATCGGCGACGACCCGATTGATCATGCCGATCTCGGCTGCTTCCTCGGCGCCAACCCGCGACGACAGGAGAAGGATTTCCTCCGTCCGCCGCAGTCCGATCTGGAGCGGCAGCAGCTGCGGCGCGCCCCACCAGCTGCAGCCGCCGATTTCGGTACCGTTGAACTTGAAGAAAGCGCTCCTCCCGGCGATGACCAGATCAGCGAACGTGGTCAGCTCAGCGCCACCGCCCACACAGGCTCCTTGCACGGCGCAGATCACGGGTTTGTCCATCATCAGGACCTGCTGCGAGAGCGCCATCATCCGCCCGAAGTAATGCTTGCGTGCGGCGCGCTCGTCGGTCAGTGTGGCCTGCGCCATTCCGAGGTCTCCGCCGGCGCAGAATGCGCGTCCTGCCCCGGCGATTAGGACCACCCCCACTTCGGGGTCGCCACCAGCGTCGCGCAATGCACGCTCGAGCTCCTCGAATGTCGTGACCCGGAGTGCGTTCAATTTGTCAGGACGGTTCAGCGTGATCCGTCCGACTCCGCCCGTGACTTCGTAAACAATGTCTTCCATGTCTAGCTCCGCTCCGGTCAACTTGCGGCGCGCGCGACCTGCCGACTAATCACGCCACGATCCCTCAGACGTTCGATCTCCTCTTGCGAATATCCGAGCTGCGCGAGGATCTCCTCGGTATGCTGGCCGAGGTGCGGAGCCTCCGAGCGAATCGAGATCGGGGTCTTCTCGAACGTGATCGGCGTGGGCACATACCACCACGAGCCCAGTTCGCGGTGAGGAAGGTTAACCAGGTATTGGTTAGCGATGATCTGCTCATCCGCCGCAAGGTCGTCGAGTCCGTTCACCTTGCACGATATGAGCTCGTACCGACAAATCCGGTCGGCCCATTCCTCCCACGTGAGGGTGGCGAACACATCGTCATAGATTGCGATCAGAGCTCCGTAATTCTGGCGCCGGCGCTCCTGGTCACTGAAGCGCGGATCGTCTATGAGCTCTGGTCGGTCGAGCGCCTGGCATACGAGGGGCCAATACTTGTCAGGATGGATTGTCATGCCGAGAGCGATCCACGTGCCATCCCCCAGCTGGTACACGTTGTAGTTCGGGTCGTCCTGCTCGCGTCGGGGGATCGGACGCATAGGTTGCCCGGTGTTGGCGACACAGCTGATCGCCGCCGCCTGCAGGTTCACCTGCCAGCCGAGTAACGACGTGCTTACCAGCTGACCGTCGCCGGTGCGGTCACGAGCTACCAGCGCGGACAGGATCCCCACGAGAAGTCCGATTGCGCCGAGGCGGTCGTTCAGCCCCATCGTCGGGTACACCGGCTCTTCGCCGAGGATGGCCGAGCCGAGCATCATCCCACCGCGAGCCAGCCCCATCATCTCCAGACCCGGAGAATCCTTATCCGGTCCAACGTTGCCGTAGCTAGTGCCCTGGGCGTAGATGAGGCGGGGGTTACGTTTTGCCAGAGTCTCGTAGTCGAGCCCAAGCTTGATGCCGGCCTGCGGACGAAAGTTCGTGAGGAACACGTCGGCCTCGTCTACCAGGCGATAGATCACCTCCCTCGCCTCGGACTGGCTCAGGTCCAGGGTCAGACTCTGCTTGTTGCGGAGGAGGTCCTCGGTGAAGGTGTTGCGATCGTGGTCGAGAAGGAACTTGTTGCCCCACAGAGTCGCGTAGTGCCGCATGGCGTCCCCCTCAGGGGTCTCGACATGGACGACGTCAGCGCCCATGTCGCTCATGAACATCCCCGCACCGGGCCCGAAGTGCACATGGGCCCATTCCACAACCTTGATGCCCTTCAACGCTCCGTCCGCCATCACGTCTCCTCTCCGCCCGGCTGTTGCCCACGGCCGCAGCCGGCTCCGCATGTCCGCCTCAATAACAGAATTGACTTCAAATGAGATGGAAACGCTATCACATCTGACGCCTGCGAGGCGGACTCTTGTCCCTGTGAACCTAAACTGAGATCAGTTTGACAAGCCGCGATGTCTCCACCATACTTCGGCCGCGACTCATCGCCCCGCCGAGAGGAGACGAAGATGGGCCTGCTGGAAGGAAAGGTTGCCGTCATCACCGGAGCCGCGCGCGGTCAGGGCCGCGCGCACGCGATCCGCTTCGCGGAGGAGGGCGCCGAGATCATTGCCATGGACATCTGCCGGGACGTCGAGACGGTGCCGTACAGGGGTGCGCGACCAGAGGATCTCGCGGAGACGGTCGCCTCGGTCGAGAAGCTTGATCGACGGATCATCGCGACCGAGACGGATGTGCGCGATGGCGCGGCCGTGACCGAGGCGGTTGACCGGGGCGTCGCCGAGCTGGGTCGACTTGACATCGTCGTCGCCAATGCCGGGATCACCTCGTTTGTGCGCGCCGACGAGATGCCTGAGGACACCTGGGCTACGACGATCGCAACCAACCTGACCGGTGTGTGGCATGTTTGCCGCGCGGCGATGCCGCACATGATCGCGAGCGGGCGCGGCGGGTCCATGGTGCTCACGAGCTCGAGCGCGGCACATATTGGCCTCCCAAACCTGAGTCACTACTCCGCCGCGAAGGGCGGTGTCGTCGGACTCATGCAGTGCCTGGCGGTTGAATTGGGGCCGCATATGATCCGCGTAAACACGATCCACCCGACGACCGTCAGGACCCCGATGGCGCTCAATCAAGCGACGTACGATCTGTTCCTCCCCGGTGCAGGTCTGTCAGCCGATTCGCCGGAGGACGAGGTCAAGGTCGCAGAGGCGTTCAAGGGACTTAACGCGATGCCGATCGCGTGGGTCGAGCCCGAGGACATCGCGAACGCCGCCATCTTCCTCTCGTCAGACCAAGGGCGCTACATCAGCGGAACGCAGCTGCGGGTAGACGCTGGGTCGGCGGTGAGGTGAGCACGGGTTGCGGAACTCCCGCGCCCCAATGGCGAGAACCGTGTCGATCAAGGCTGCCATAAGCAGAAATTGCCGTCGGGCATCGATACGAGATCGCATCATGAACGATAGCTCTGATCGGAGGTAGGTTTGCCTGTGCGTCTCAAGGACAAGATCGCGCTCGTGGTCGGCGGAACGCGCGGAATCGGACGCGGGATCGTCGAGGCGTTTGCCGATGAGGGAGCGGACGTTGTGTTCCTTGGCCGGAACGAGGCGGCGGGCAGATCCCTCGAGGCCGCGATTGCGTCGTCCGGCGGCCGCGCCGAGTATCTCAGCTGCGATGTCCTCGAGCTGGACCAGCTCGAGGACGCGATATCGGACGTGGTGCGCCGGAAGGGCGGGCTCGACATTCTTGTGAACAATGCCGGCTACGCACTCGGCTTGTCTCTCGAGGAGTCGACTCTTGCCGCGTACGACCAGTTGTTCGATCTCAATGTGCGGGCAGCCTTCTTCGCGATGAAATGGGGCGCGGGCGCGATGTTCGCATCTGACCGTGGCGGAAGCATCATCAACATCACGTCGACTGCCGCTACGCGCGGTTTCCCGAATCGGGCTCTGTATTGCGGCACGAAAGGGGCGCTCATGCAGATGAGCAGAGCAGCCGCGCTCGACGTGGCCAGCCACCGGGTGAGGATCAACTGTCTCTCCCCCGGCATGGTGGATACTGAGCTGTTGAGGGAGATCCACTTCGGCGGACAGGACAATCAAGACGCGCTCGTCGACGAAATCGGCAGACTCGCGCCTCTCGGTCGAGTTGGGCGGCCCTCGGAGATCGCAGCCGCTGCCGTCTATCTCGCCTCAGACGACGCGGCCTGGGTGACGGGCGCCGAGATTCGGGTCGACGGCGGGCACGCGATCTAATTTGCGCTCGACCGCGCGCGCTCGTGGGCGCCGATCTTCTCCTCGTACTTGCGTGCGTCGCGTCTGCCCGGTGCGAGACTCGGCGGCGACACACGCACACGCAACTAGACTGCGCGGCCCTTTGCGTGCTCAGGAGGGGCCGCGGCCGTCAGCGAGTCCACGCTGGCTGACGCCGCCTCGAGGTGGCGGGACGTTCCCAGGACGCCGAGAGCCTCAAGCACGCGCGCAGGCGTGAACGGTGTGCTGCCGATCCGCTTTCCCCCGGCTGCGATGACAGCGTCATCCAGCGCGTTCGCCAGCGCTGCCGGAGCGGCGATCGCGCCTCCCTCGCCGACTCCACGTGAGGCAACAAGCAACTCTGACGCGCTCTCTAGGTGCTCAATGTCGATATCGGGAATTTCGACGGCCGTGGCAGGCAGATAATCGAAGAAGCTGGTCGTCAGGCAACGGGCGTGAGCGTCGTACACGATGTTCTCAAGCAGCATTCCGCTCAGCCCCATCGCTGTGGCGCCGCGAATCTGTCCCTCGACGACGCCGGGGTTGATCATGGGCCCGCAATCCTCGACGATCAGATATCGGGGAAGCACGATTTGGCCGGTCTCGCCATCGATTTCCACCCAGCAGCAATGCGTCGACTGCGAGAAACCTCCGCCTTCGCCGTCGTACGACGCCGCGGCTTCGAGCTCGAGATCCACGCCCTCGGGCATCATGGTGGGGGCCATATAGGCCCCCGCGGCCATGTCCGCGAACCGAACTCGCGCGTGCGGATCTCTCCGGAGGTGGCCACAGCCGTCAGACAACTCGATGTCGCCCGGGTCAGCTTCCAGCATCTTGGCGACGATGGCCTGGACCTTCCGCCTGAGCTCACGGGCAGCCATTATCGCCGCGCCGCTGGCAAAGGTCGCCGCGCGACTTCCGCCGGTCCCGACCATGTTGAACGGCGTAATTTGCGTGTCAGCTGTGACTACGCGAACGTCGTCTAGAGAGACGCCCAGTGTGTCAGCTACCAATTGCGCGAGCGTCGTCTCGTGCCCCTGTCCGTGAGGCTGCTGTGCGGTGAAAACAGTGATTCCACCGTCAGGTTCCATCCTCACGCGCGCGGCCTCGCCAACAAACGGGAAGCCGACCGCCGCGAAAAACGAGGGCGTTGCCGGCGCGGGCTCGATCGATGTGGCCATTCCGAAACCTACGATGTTGCCCCCTCGTCGGCTCTCCTCGAGCTTCGCCTGCACGGTCGCGTAGTCGATTTCCCTGAGGGCTCGCGCGAAGGTCTCATGGGCGGTCACGTTGGTAAGCACGTGACCGGATGGGATTTCGGCGGGCTGGTCCTCACGTGTAAGGAGGTTTCGCTCGCGAACCTGGACGGGCGTGAGCCCGAGCTCTCTCGCGACGAGGTCGAGCGCGCGTTCTCGGGCCAGCGTCTCGATCGCCCACGGTCCACGTAAAGACACGTGGGAGGCGGTATTGGTCAGAACGACCCGGCTACGGGCCGCAAACGCGCCGATTCGATATGGCCCCGGTAGCGAGGTCCGGATCAAGCCGCAGGTGACCGCCGCGCTCGGCATCGCCGCGTATGCGCCGGCGTTAATCGTGATGTCGGCTCGCATCCCGAGGATTGCGCCGTCGTTCGTGACGACGATCTGCAAGTCAACTCGGTGGTCACGGCCATGGCCGGCGGCACTCAGGTTCTCAACGCGATCCTCTATCCACTTCACGGGACGCTTCAGTTGACGTGCGGCGGCGCACACCAGAACATCCTCCCGATAGGGAGACCATTTGAGACCGAAGGAACCGCCGACGTCCGGTCCGGAAACGCGTAGCAGATGTTGTGGATGCCGGAGCGCCGTCGAGAGCACAAACCTCGTCAGATGAGGAGACTGACATGACACCTCGTAAGTGAGCATTTGGCTAGAGGCGTCGTAGTCCGCAACGCCGCCGCGAGTTTCCATCGGTGTTGGCGCCCAACGGTGCAGGTCGATTGAGTCAGCGATCACGCGGTCGGCCCGGGCGAATGCCTCCTCGATCGGGCCGCTCGACATCTCGTGTTCGTAAGCCAGGTTCCCCGCGACTTCGGCGTGCAGTTGCACCGCACCGCTGCGTGTTGCCTGCTCGACCGTTGCGACCGATGGCAGCGGCTCGTATTCAATGTCGACGAGATCAGCAGCGTCCTCAGCGAGAGCTCTGCTCTCGGCGACGACAAGCGCGACGGGGTCGCCCACAAACCGCACGCGCTCGCTTGCCAGAGCTGGATACGCGGGCGTTACAAGCCCCGGGAATGGAACGTGGAAATCGAGCGGCGCGACGATGTCGTCCAGATCGAACCCAGTTAGCACCGCAGCGACCCCGGGAGCCGCCTTCGCTGCACCTGTGTCGATTCGGACGATCCTCGCATGCGGATGCGGGCTACGGACGAAATGTGCGTGCAGTACTCCTCGCGGGCTGATGTCGCCGACATAGCGTCCGCCTCCAACGAGGATGCGAAGGTCCTCCTTCCTCGGGGCACGGGTCCCCACCAAGCGGCCGCCGTTTGGCACCGAGCACGCAGGAGGCTGGCCTCGTTCGTTTTCACTCCCGGCGGCTGCCACGACCGCGTCGACGATTGGTTGGTATCCGGAACAGCGACAGAGGTTGCCGCTCAGGTGCTTGCGGATCTCATCACGCGTAAGAGGGCCACTTGAGCCATCAAGGAGCGCTCTCGTGGTTGTCAGGATCCCCGGCGTGCAGAACCCGCACTGGAAGGCCTGCTTGTCCCTCATTGCGCTCTGGATCGCGCGACCGGCGGGGTCTGCAGCCAGCCCCTCAATCGTCGTGACCTGTCGTCCCGCAGCTTGCACCGCGAGCATCAGGCAGGCGCGCACCGGCTCTGCATCGAAAAGGACCGTGCACGAGCCGCACACGCCGTGCTCGCAACCCGTGTGTGTGCCCGTCAGTCCGAGCTCAGAGCGAAGAAAGTCGGCAAGCGTCGTCCGCGGCTCCGCGGTCGCGGTCCGCTCTTCGCCGTTCACAACCAGCGTGATCGGAACTCCGCTCACGCCGGAGCCGTGGCCCGATCGATGGCCGTCGTCAGTGCGCGGCGCGCCAGAACCGCAACTACGTGCTGACGATACTCATCCGAAGCATGCAGGTCAGACGGAGGGGTGAGGTCCTCGGCGGCGATTCGCGCCGCCTCCGACACCAAACCGGGCGACGCATCCTCTCCGCGTAGCAGGGCCTCGGCCCGCCCAGCTCGGAGGGGCGTCCCGGCTACGTTGGCAAGCGCTATCCGGGCGTCCGCAACGCGCCCTTGATCTAACGTGACGACCGCCGCGGCCCCGACGATACATCGGTCACCGAAGCGACGGCTCACTTCGACAAATGCGGAACCACTCCCGTCTGGAAGCAGCGGGACGCGAACCTCGGTCAGGATCTCATCGTCCATGAGCGTTGTGCGCTGCGGCCGGGCGAAGAACTCGGCCGCAGGAACGGTGCGCACGCCCCGTCGGCTCACGATGGTCATCTCCGCGTCCAACGCTCGGGCCACAACGGGGATCTCACCCGCCGGGTCGGCATGAGCCAGACTGCCGCCAATGGTGCCTCGCGTGCGCACAGCTGGGCGTCCAACCATGGCGACCGCCTCGGAGAGCAGTGGGCAGCGCTGGGCAATCCTGGCGTCCTGCTCCACCGCGCGTTGGCGGGTGAGGGCGCCGATGCGCAAGTGGTCCTCGGCCCAGGTTGACCCAGCCATCTCATCCGACAGGCCGTTGATGTCGATCAGACGGCGCGGCGTGACAGCCCTCGTCGCCATGAGAGGAAGCAGACTTTGCCCGCCAGCAAGAATGACCGAACCGTCGCCGGCGCTCTCCGCGAGCACGTCCATGGCCTCCTCGAGTCGCCGCGGCGCTACGTATTCGAAGGGCGCGAACTTCATCTCGGTGTTATCGGTTGAGCATGATCAGTAAAGCGGCATCGCGCCATCGCCTCGCGACTGCGCGGAATCGGCAGTATATCCCATGATTTGACCAGAATTCAAGTCAAAACCGCGGAGCCGCCGGGCGAGCTAGAAGCGTATGATCGTGCTCCACTATGGGCGGGCAGGAGACGATCGTGCGGGACACCGGCCGGCAGCACACGCGAGAGCGAACAAGACGAAGCACCGCGTTTCCCGGCGAAGTAGGCGAGAGGCCGTGCTCGTCGCCGCAACCGCGTATTTCGGGGAGCAGGGCTACGAGAACACGAAGTGGACCGATGTAGCCGCGGAGGCTGGGATCGGCTCCACGGCGCTGCGCCTCGCGGAGCTCGGCGCCTTCTTCGTGCCCCGTCAGCTCGCAATTCTCTCGCTCCCCCCCGAGCTCGCAGACCGGCCGCTCGAAGCAAAACCGCGCGGCCGAGGGCTGACCGCTCCCAATCGGCATCTCGGTCCTACGCTGTACCCCTGACTTGAAGTCAGCTCACACCGTGCGGTATAGTCTAACCCGCTGCGCTGTCCAGCAACCCCGAGACCGATGGCATACGACGAGTACGAGCTGCTCCATGTTCGCCGCCATGCAGGTGTGGCGGAGGTGATCATCGACCACCCTCCGGTGAACCTCATCGACCGACCTCTCTTCCGAGAGCTGCGGCACGTCGTGCGTGAGGTGGCCGCCGACGACCAAATCATCGTCGTCGTCCTATCGAGCGCCGTCGAAGGATTCTTTCTTGCCCATTTTGACGTGACGATGATGAAGGACTTCCCCGTGGGCGAGCCACCGCCGACGGAGCTCAATGGCTGGCACCGGATGTGCGAGACGCTGCGAACAATGCCGAAGGCGTCTATCGCGCTCGTAGAAGGACGTGCCGGGGGTGGCGGAAGCGAAATCGCTCTCGCCTGCGACATGCGGTTCGCTGCACTCGAGACCGCCGTATTCAATCAGCCGGAGACGGCCCTAGGTCTCGCTGCGCTCGGCGGCGGGACTCAGCGACTTACGCGGCTGGCCGGCCGAGCCCGTGCGCTCGAGGCGCTGCTTGGTTGTAACGACTTCTCTGCTGAGCTTGCTGAGAGTTACAACTGGGTGAATCGTGCGCTCCCCCGAGCGCAGCTGCGGTCGTTCGTGGATTCGCTCGCCAAGCGGATTGCTGGATTTCCCCCTGACGCCATTGTTCGCACAAAGCAAGCTGTTCTGCGAGCGGAAGGGGATGTGACCTCAGCACTTCTAGCCGACGTCGTTGATGAGGCTTCGTTCCGAAACACGCCAAACCAAATCAACCGCATCGAGCGATTCGTGACCGCAGGCGGACAAACTGTCGCCGGTGAAGCACGACTTGGTCGTCTCGTGGGGGAGCTCGATAGCTGACGGACCGAGACGGCCCAGTCTCGAGATTCGTTCGCAGGAGAAGACAGCCTTCGGCCGAAGCTGCGTGTGGCTTGCGTTTGGCGCGTTAGTGGCTGGCGGAGAGTGCCAATCTCCAGGGCGAGCACCATGCGCGCGATGCACCGGTGCGGCCCGCGCACAGGCGCGACCGGTGCGGGCCCGCGCACAGGCAAACGATTAGGCGCTCGCGAACTTGCGAAGCCGCACCTCAGAGACTGGCGGCGGACAGGCCGAGATCATCGCGCACGCCAAGTCGGCGTTCGGATGCTTCCCGGAATCTCCAGATCAACCGGCGAAAGGTCGCGCACCGAGGCGCGACCGAGGCCGAGCAGGGTGGAGTCGATGCCGGAGCGCATGATGTCGAGCACGTTCTCGACCCCCGCCTGACCCGCGGCGGCCAGGCCCCACAGGGTCCTCGATGGGCTTGCTGGCGAACGAACTCAGGCCCATCGCGGTGTTGCGGGCGGCTGCGGCGCGCCACCGCCACCTCGCCGTCGGGATGCACCGAGTGCACGCCGGTGGGAGAGATAAGGACTGGCAGCGAGATCTGCTGGCCCATCACGGACGTCGACATGTCGCGCTCACGGGTGCGCCGGCGACGTGCGGGGCGAAGCCGAGCTCTCCGAACGCGGCGACGTTGTCCTCCAGCGTGAACCCGGTCTCGGCGCCGGCGATCAGTGCCGAGTACACGGACTTGGCAGGCGTCGCTTCGCGCGTCGCTGAGCCACGGCGACCGACTCGAACCACGGATTCCTCGCAAATCTCATGGGTGGAAGGTCGCTCTGAGTGCGGTTTTAG
>JAFASQ010000291.1 GCA_019244395.1 Solirubrobacterales bacterium
GACCGAGGCGAGGTCGCCCTCGAGCAGCTGGACGTCGGCATTCAGCCGGTGGCAACCGGTCCGCAGTGACTCGATCAGCGCGGCGAGCTCGTTCTCCATCGCGTCGATCCGCTCGAGCATGCCGGTCGTCGACCCGGCGACCTTGCCAACGTAGTGGCGCGCCTCGGCGGTGGCGTGCTCGCGCGTGGCCTCGGCTTCGCTGCTCGCCTCGGCCCGGATCTCCCGCGCTTCGTCCTCGGCTCGGCGCTGGATGTCGGCGGCGGTGGCCTCGGCGGCTTCCACGAGCGACCGGACCTGCTCGCTCGCGACGGCAGCCAGGGACTCGCTCCGCCGGCCGGACGATCGCTTGAGCTCTTCGATCTCGTCGGCCAGAGCCCGCAGGTGCGCGTTCACCGCGTCCGGGTCGTAGCCCCGGCGACCGATGGGGAAGTCCTTCTTCTCGATGCTCTGTCGGTCCAACGCCACGGAACGACCTCCGACTCGAGGTGGGACAGCGCCCGCAGCGTAGCGGACGCCAGGCGGCTAAAGCCGGCCTGCTCCGTCCGGTTCAGCCAGTCCGACGCCACGCGAGCAGGCGGGCTTCCGGTGCGAACGCGAAATACGGTTCCGCGGAACCGTAACTTCCGGTTGCCCGGGTCGTGGCAGCAGCGAGAGTGCCACGATCGCGCATAACTCCGCACTCGAGCCGCCGGCGGCTCCGGCGCGCCAACTTCCGGGTCGGCTACGGCCATAAGTCGACACTCGGCACGCGCGGTGGTTCGAGTGCGGGGACACGGACGCTATGCGTCACAAAATCGCGCACTCGAGCCGTGAGAACGCTCGAGTGAGTGGTTAGGCCGCCCGGGCCGCCAGGTCCGCGGCAAGGCATCTGGCGGTACGCGGCGCTCGTCAGCCCGCCGGCGCGTAACCCTCGGCGATGGCCTGATCGAGCTGGCGTTTGAGGTCGCGGATCTCGTCGCGCAGCTTGGCCGCGTACTCGAACCGCAGCTCCTCGGCGGCCGCCAGCATCTCCTCCTCGAGTTCGACGATCGTCTTCTCGATCTCGGCCGGCGGCATCTCGGTGGCCCGCTGACGCCGGCGGCGCGACCGCGGCACCTTGGACTCCGACTGGAGGAACTCGGCGATATCCGAGATCCCCTTGACGATCGTCTCGGGCGTGATCCCGCGCTCCTCGTTGTACTTGACCTGAATCGCCCGGCGCCGATCGGTCTCTTCGATCGCCGCACGCATGGCGGCGGTCTCCTTGTCGGCGTACATCAGCACCTTGCCCTCGACGTTGCGTGCCGCCCGGCCGATCGTCTGGATGAGCGAGGTCTCGCCGCGCAGGAAGCCTTCCTTGTCCGCGTCGAGGATCCCCACCAGCGAGACCTCGGGCAGGTCGAGGCCCTCGCGCAGCAGGTTCACCCCGACCAGCACGTCGAACTCGCCGAGGCGCAGCTCGCGGATGATCTGGATCCGCTCGAGCGTGTCGATCTCCGAATGCAGGTAGCGCACCCGGAAGCCCATCTCGAGCAGGTAGTCGGTCAGATCCTCGGCCATCTTCTTGGTCAGCGTGGTGACCAGTGTCCGCTCGTCCCGGTCGACCCGCTCGCGGATCTCGTTCATCAGGTCGTCTATCTGGTTGCGCGTCTCGCGAACCTCGACCTCCGGGTCGACGATGCCGGTCGGGCGCACGATCTGCTCGACGATCCGGCTCGAGTTGCCCCGCTCGTATTCGCCGGGCGTGGCGGAGACGAACGTCATCTGCGGGGTGATCGAGAGGAACTCCTGAAAGGTCTGGGGACGGTTGTCCATCGCGCTGGGGAGTCGGAAGCCGTACTCGACCAGCGTCTGCTTGCGCGAGCGGTCGCCCTCGTACATGCCCCCGATCTGCGGCACCGTCTGGTGCGACTCGTCGATGAAGCAGACGAAGTCGTCGGGGAAGTAATCAAGCAGGCAGTACGGCCGCGATCCGGGCGCGCGACCGTCCAGGATCCGCGAGTAGTTCTCGATCCCCGAGCAGAAGCCGAGCTCGCGGAGCATCTCCATGTCGTACTGGGTCCTTTGGCGCAGCCGGTGGGACTCGAGCAGCTTGCCCTGCGCCTCGAGCTCAGCGCAGCGCTCGTTGAGTTCGCGGCCGATCTCCGTCACCGCGTCCTCGATCATCCCTTCGCGCACGTTGTAGTGCGACGCGGGCCAGATCCCGACGTGCTCGATGTCGTCCTGGAGGACCTCCCCGGTGAGGGGGTCGAATTCCTGCAGATGCTCGACCTCGTCGCCGAACATCACGATCCGGTACGCGGTCTCGGCATAGGCCGGGAAGATCTCGAGCGTTTCGCCGCGAACGCGGAAGGTACCGCGGGACAGCGCGGTGTCGTTGCGGCTGTACTGGATGGAGACGAGCTTGCGCAGCAGGCCGTCGCGATCGATCATCTCGCCCTTGCGCAGGGTCTGGAGGTTCTCGTCGTAGGTCTGCGGCGAGCCCAGGCCGTAGATGCACGACACGCTGGCCACGATGACCACGTCGCGTCGGGCGAACAGCGCGGCGGTGGCCGAGTGGCGCAGCCGGTCGATCTCCTGGTTGATCGCCGAGTCCTTCTCGATGTACAGATCCTTGCTCGGGACGTACGCCTCGGGCTGGTAGTAGTCGTAGTAGGAGACGAAGTACTCGACCGCATTACGCGGGAAGTAAGTGCGGAATTCGTTGCACAGCTGCGCGGCCAGCGTCTTGTTGTGCGCGATCACCAGCGACGGCCTCTGCACCGCCTCGATCACGCCGGCCATCGTCATCGTCTTGCCCGTTCCGGTGGCGCCGAGGAGAGTCAGCCCGCGCTCGCCGGCAAGGATGCCCTCGGCCAGCGAGGCAATGGCAGCCGGCTGGTCGGCGGTCGGGCTGTAGGCGGCGTCGAGTTCGAACTTGGGCATCTTGCGAGGAACTTTTTAGCGTAGCGGCCGGGTCGGACGGAAACTTGGCAGCGCGTGCCCTCGGCTCCACCTCCAGATCGACGCCGCTCCTCGGGACCGCCCGAGGTGCGCCGGCATGACGTGGATGGTCCGAATGCGCCGGCGCGGGAATGGCGGTTAAGTCCACATTCGGCCGAGCGCGCAGCGCGAGTGAGGAGTTGACCGCGCTGGGGCCGGGGAACTCCGCATTCGTCGCCGCCGGCAGCTCGAGTGCGGGGTTTTCCGTCACTGGAAATGGTGCATCACGCGGTTCAGGTCGCCGGCCGGCGCTGGCCAACCCCTGGGTCACGGTCGAACCGCGGCCACCGCCACGAACCGCGCCCCCACCACGAGCCGCCCACCACGAACCGCCACCGCCGCCACCACAAACCGCCACCACCACCACGAACCGCCACCACCCCAAAGGCGCCACCGGCCCCGGCTACGACTCGCCGCGGGTCCAGCCCGTCACGTACTCCGGCACCGAGACAGCACAGCGGTCGTCGGTGACCGGGACTCCGACCTGCAGCCCAAGCGGCAGGACGCCTGCCCACACCGGCAACTCGTAATCGGCGGCCGCGTCGGCCGGCGGGCCGGTGCGGATCTTCGCCGACGCTTCGGTGATCGGAAGCGCGACGACCTCGGTCGCCTTCAGCTCCTTCGCGCTCGGACCGCGCGCGTCCTCGGACCGTCCCGGCGCCATCCGCTCGACGATGACCCGGAGCGCTTCCTGCTTCTCGTACCGGTCGCGCACCGCGCGACCCTCCCCGAGCGCCACCACCGAGCGGTAGTTCATCGAGTGGTGAAAGGCCGAGCGCGCCAGCACGAGGCCGTCCAGCAGGGTCACGGTCAGGCACATCGGGACACCCGCGGCCAGGTTGCGTACGAGGCGGCTGAGGGGCGAGCCGTGCAGATAAATCCTCTCGCCGTGTCGGGCGTAGAGCACCGGGATCACATAGGGCTGATCGTCGGACACGATTCCCACATGCCCCACCAGTCCCTCGTCGAGGATCGCGTGGATCGTCGCGCGGTCGTAGCGGCCCCGGCCCGAGCGACGTCGCACTTTGGTTCGAGTGTTTTGTTATAGTACAGAGTCATTATTGGGGTAGAACAATATCAGGAGGAGGAGGGCGGCGGCGCGCAGATCGCCGGCGCCACCGCGCGCGAGATCGCCTCGAGTGCCGAGGCGGCGATCCGCCGCGGAGCCCTCGCGCCCGGCGACCCGCTGCCGACGGTGAGGTCGCTGGCGGCGTCGCTGAAGGCCAGCCCGGCGACGGTCCACGCGGCCTACCGGATCCTCCGCCAGCGTGGCTTCGTGATCGCCGAAGGCCGGCGCGGGACGCGCGTTGCCCCGCGTCCGCCCCTCCGCATTCCGCGCCGGCGCCCCGCACCACATGACCCCGCACCCCAAGACCGCACACCACGAGACCGCGCACCCCAAGACCACGCACCACAAGACCACGCACCACAAGATGGTCACCGCGCCCCAACAGGCCCCGTCCCGCCGCGCGGCGATCTCAGCCTCGGCTTTCCCGATCCCGCGCTGCTGCCCCCCATCCGGACGGCGCTCGCCCGCCTCGACCTCGACCGGAAGCTCGAGATCGCCACCCTCGACGCCAACGACCCCGATCTGCTCGAGCTGGCGGTCGCTTCGTTTGCCGCCGACGACGTGGCGACGGGCGCGGTGGCGGTCGTCGCCGGCGCGCTCGACGGGATCGAGCGGGTGCTGAACGCGCATTTGCGGCCGGGCGACCGCGTCCTGCTCGAAGATCCGGCCTATCCGCCGACCCGCGACCTGCTCACCGCCCTGGGGCTGGTGGCGGTCCCGGCGCCGGTCGACGACCACGGGCTGATGCCCGAACAGGTGCTCGCGGCCCTGGAGCGAGGTGTGGACGCGATCGTGGCCGTCCCGCGCGCCCAGAACCCGTTCGGTTCAGCGCTTGATCCGCAGCGAGCCGCCGATCTGCGCGCGGTCCTGGCTGAACGTTCTGATGCGTTGATCATCGAAGACGATCACGCGAGCGTCGTGGCCGGCGCGCCCTACACCAGCCTGATCCCGACCGGTTGGCCGCGCTGGGCGGTGGTTCGCTCGGTCTCGAAGGTCCTTCACCCCGACCTGCGGCTGGCCTTCGTGGCCGGCGACGAGACCACGGTGGCGCGGGCCGAGGGCAGACAGTGGCTAGGCCCCCGTTGGGTCAGTCACATCCTCCAGGCGACGGTGGCGAACCTGCTGACCGAGCCGGGCTTCCCGGCTGCCGCCGAGCGGGCCCGCGACGCCTACGCCTCTCGGCGGAATGCCTTGGTCGCGGCGCTGCGAGAGCGCGGGATTCGGGCCCACGGCCGTTCGGGGCTGAACGTGTGGGTCCCCGTCCGCGAGGAGGCCCCGGTTCTACGCTCGATGTTCGAAGCCGGCTGGCTGGTTCTCGCCGGCGAGCGCTGCCGCCTGGCCACCCCGCCGGCCATCCGCGTCACCACGGCAACCCTCCACGAAGACGATGCGCCGGAGGTGGCGGAGACGATCGCCGCCGCGAGCGATCGGGACCGACCCCGGCGGGCCTACTGAACGCCCGGCCGGCTCAGCCGCCCCGATGGAAACGCTCTCTCAGCCGTACAGCTGGCTGGCGTATTTGTGCCGGTACTCCTGCTGAGCGTGGAGCACCCGTAAGACGTAGGCCCGCGTCTCGGGGAACGGGATGTCCGACACGCTGAACCTCCGCCCGTCGGCCCGCGCTTGGGCGAGCCACCGGTTCACGTTGGACTCCCCGCCGTTGTAGGCCGCCAGCGCCAGCGTCACGTTCCCGCCGTACTCATCCAGCAGGTAGCGCAGGTAGTAGCTGCCGTAGGCGATGTTGACCCGCGGCGTGGTCAGGTCGGCCGTCGTGAACGTGGTCGCGCCCGAGCGCCGAGCCAGGAACGAAGCCGTCTGGGGCATGATCTGCATCGGGCCGATGGCGCCGGCCGCCGAATCACGCGGCGCGAACTTCGTCTCGGCATAGATCACGCCGGCGATGAGGGACGGATCGAGGTGCTTGTCGGCCGCCTGCTCGCGGATCACGCTGGCGTAGCTGAGCGGGAGCGAGAGCTCGTTCACCGCCTTGCGCAGCAGCGGCATGGTGAGGATGACGCCGAGCACCACGGCGAGCACGCCGAAGCCGAGCAGGAGCAGCCGGCGACGACGGCGCCGGGCGGCCGCGCGCCGGCGGGCAGCGGCATGCCCCGCCCCTTCGCGCGGCGTGCGAGATCGCGCACCTACATCAATCGCGGATGGACTCATGACCCCAGCATCTCAAGCAGCTCCGACAACTTCGAGCCCAGCTCGTCAACCGTACCGTCATTGACGACGACGTACGTCGCACGGTGCGCCTTTTCCTGCTGGGTCAGCTGACGCGCCGAGCGCTCCACGAGCGCCTCGTGCCCCCGCGCCCCGGCCCGCGAAGCCCGCAGGTCCTCCGAGGCCACAACCGCGATCGTGGCGTCGAAGGTGTCCTCCATCCCCGCCTCGAAGAGCAGCGGCACCTCCACCACGGCGGCCCGCGGCGGGTCTGGTCGGCGTGCAAGCTCAGAGCGCCACTGCGCCGTGCGCGACTGCACTCGCGGCCACAGCAGCGCCTCGAGCCAGGCTCGGTCCTGGTCGGTGGCGAACACGCGCCGGGCCAGCGCGGGTCGGTCTACCGCGCCGCCTGAGACCACCCCGTCGCCGAACCGCGAGCGCACGGCGTCCACCACCTCGGGCGACTCGTAGAGCTCGTGCACCACGCGGTCGCTCGACAGTACGGCCGCGCCCGCCCGCTCCAGTGCCGCCAAGGCCGTCGATTTGCCGGCGCCGATCCCGCCGGTCAGCCCGACGAACGGGATGCGCCCGCCGCCCCCGGCCGAAGAACGATCAGGCGCCCGGCCCAGAACCGGAAGGCTCGTCGGCCTGGGCCGCCTCGGACTCAGCTCCGTCGGTTCCGTCCTCGGCCTCGGAGCCCGCCGGCGCCTCGTCGGCGCCCGCGAATACGTCCTCGGACAGGCCCAGCTCGGGCACGTTGTCGAGGTCGCCGGCGTCGCCGTCGGCCGGCGCGGTTATCGGCCGGACGGGCAGGATCTGGCCCTCGACCCGCTTGATCGAAAGCGACAGGCGGCGGCGCTCGGAATCGATCTCGAGGATCTTGACCCGGACCGGATCGCCCGGCTGGATGATCTCCCGCGGGTTTTCGACGTGGTGCTGAGCGAGCTCGGAGATGTGCACGAGGCCCTCGACGCCGTCGAGGATCTCGACGAAGGCGCCGAACGTGACCACCTTCGTCACCGTGCCCTCGAGCTCGTCTCCGACGTTGTAGGTGTCGACGACGCGCTGCCACGGGTCCTCCTGGGTCTGCTTGAGTCCCAGTGAGATGCGCTGGCGCTGGCGGTCGATGTCGAGCACCTTGACCGTGACCTTGTCGCCGATCGACAGGATCTCGCTCGGGTGGTTCACGTGCGACCAGGACAGCTCGGAGATGTGGATGAGGCCGTCGATTCCATCCAAATCCACAAACGCCCCGAAATCGACGATGTTCGAGATCGTCCCCTCCACGACCTGGCCGGGCTGCAACCGGTCGAGAATCCGCTCGCGGTCCTCCTTGCGCTGCTCCTCGAGCACGGCGCGGCGCGACAGCACGACGTTATTACGCGAGCGGTTGAGCTCGATCACCTTGCACTCGATCGCCTGGCCCATGTACTCGTCGAGGTTCGGCACCCGGCGGATGTCGACCAGCGATGCCGGTAGGAAGCCGCGCACGCCGAGGTCGATGATCAATCCGCCCTTGACGACCTCGATCACGGCGCCCTCGACGGGCTCGCCGGACTCGGCGGCGGCCTCAATGCGGCGCCAGGCCTTCGCGAAGCGGGCTCGCTTCTTGGAGAGGATGAGCCGGCCGTCCTGGTCCTCCTTGGTGAGGACGAGGGCGTCGACCTCCTCGCCGAGGGAGACCTCGTCGGTGGGATCGACCGATTTCCGGATCGAAAGCTCTGATGACGGGATGACGCCCTCGGACTTGTAGCCGATGTCGACGAGGACCTCGTCGTTGTCGATGCGGACGACCTGGCCGGTGACGACGTCGCCCTCCTGGAAGGGGTGGACGGTGGCGTCGTAATTGGGAACGATTTGGCCATCGATCTCGAGCAGCAGGCCGTTCGAGCCCTCGACGACCTTCGCGGCCGGTTGATCGGTGGCGGGATTAAGCGTGGTGGTGGAAGACATGCGTTCAGCGGAGGATAGCCGCAGATTGCGGTCCGAGGGCTGTGGTGCCCCTCCCTATCATCCGCTGGCGAATGCCGATCCGAGCGACCAAGCGCGGTCTGCAGCGAACACCCCTGGACCGCGATTGCGAGGTGCTGATCTGCGGCGCGAGCTTCGCCGGCCTCGCCGTGGCCCGAGAGCTGACCGCCAGCGGGGCCGACGTGCTGGTCATCGACCGTTACGAGATCGGCGAGCGACAGACCTCGGCGTGCGGAATTCCTACTGACTGGCTCGAGCAGCTCGAGCTGCAAGGCGCCTTGCAGCAGACGTTCGGAGAGCTCGTGATCCACACCCCGCACACGACGGTCAACTACCGACTCCCGTGGACCTTCTCGACCTTCGACTACCGCACGCTGTGCGGCCTCCTCGCGGACCAGGGGCGCTTCACGTTCGAGACCGCCAAGGTCGACAGCCGCGCCGGGCAAGTCGTCCACACCGATCGCGGCGACATCAAAGCAACCCACATCGTCGACGCCCTCGGCTGGCGGCGCGTGCTCGGCGCGGGCGACAACATCCAACCCCCGGACGCGTTGCTGTCGCGAGGCCTCGAGGTCCATCCGCACGGAAGCGGCTCCGACATGGAGATCTGGATCGATCGCTCCTACGTTCCGGCCGGCTACGGCTGGAGCTTCCCGGCGGCTGACGAACTACGGATCGGCGTCGGCTCGTTCGATCCCCGCTTCCACGTGCGCGAGCCCACCGAGCGGCTGGCCACCACGCTCGGATCCGAAACGATCCGCTACCAGGGCAACTGGATCCCGCACGCGTTGCGCGAGGCCGCCGAGGACGGGGTGTGGTTCGTCGGGGACTCCGCCGGCCACTGCCTGCCGCTGACCGCCGAGGGGATCCGGACCGCGCTCTACTTCGGGCTGGCCGCCGGCCGCGAGCTGCGCGAAACGCTGGCCGGACGGAAATCCGCCGCGGCAGCGCTGCGGAGCTACGGCGCCTTCAGCGCTTCACATGCGGCGCCGTACCGTTGGATGCTCCGGATGCAACGCCTGGTTCCACGCGTGGCTCCGCGACTGCTGGCCGGATCGCTTCGGGCGATGCAGAGCCGGCATTTCCTCGACTGGGCGTTCGGGCACTACTTGGAGATCGCCCACCCGCGGTTCGTCGCCGCCGCCCCGCGCCCCGCCCAGATCGGGGTCAGCGTCCCCTGACCCGCACGGTGCGTCCGGCGAACGCCCAGTTGCCCCAGCTGTCGGTGGAGCGGAGCAGCACCCGGTAGCTCCCCGGGATCTTGAAGGTGTGGGACACGCGCCGGCCGGCGCCGGCCCGCCCGTCTCCGAACAACCACTGGTAGGCGAGCATATGGCCGTCCGGATCGGTCCCGTGGGCGATGAACGCGAGCGAGCGACCGCGCCCGGAGACCCGGCTGGAGGCGAACCACAACGCCTCCGGCTTGGCCCGCGGCTCGCAGCCCGCAGTAGCGTTGCTCCACTCCTCCTGGAGGAAGAAGTGCCCGCCGTGGATCACCTCGTTCCACGCGCTCGCGCCCGCGCCGCTCAGGCTGGGGCCGAAGTTGGTCAGGCACAAATCGCCGTCCTCGAAGCCCCGCGCGTCGATCCAGGCGTCGCCCTGAGGGTCAGTGACCATCTCGTTGTGCTCGTGACTGATCGTCGAGATGGTCGGGTCGGCCGTGCTCGAGTTCGGGCGCGGGTTGTTCGACTGGCAGTGCCCCGGAACCGCGTTGAACGGGATCACCGCGTACAAGATCCCGCTGCCCGTCTGGGAGTGGTAGCCGCAGTAGCCACTGACGCTGCCGCCGAGCGCGCAGCTCGTTGAACCGGCGTCGGTGCAGCTGCCGAGTCCGTCGGGGGTGATCAGGAAGTACACGTCGTGAACCGTCGTCGGGAGGTTGTCGGCCGCGATCACGTGCTGGATCTCCAGCTCGAGCTGATCGTCGGTCAGACATACCGACCAGCCGGGCCCGGTCCCCGCCGGCTCGGTGCAGCCGCCCGGCGGCAGCGGATCGGTGGCCTCCACCGCCCCTCCGTAGGTCGAGTCGTACGCGGCCGGGCCGCTCCCGTCGTGGTACTGCCCGCTCAGCCCATAGACGTTGGTGGTCGAATGGCTGTCGGCGGCGACGTCGGTCAGGAAGGTCTCGATCAGCGACTCGTAGCCCGGCTCGAACGCGAGGCCCGATCCGGCGGGTGCCCAGAAGATCGCGTGGGTGCGATTGGCGTGCAGGACGGGTCCGCCGCCGTAGGGCAGATTGGCGTGTCGCTGATCCGCCAGATGAGCCAGGACGTGCGTCCCGGTTGGGACGTCTCGGACCATCCCGGCGAAGCTTTTGGCGCCGGCCATCGCCGGCAGGAGGGCCAGCAGGACGGTCACACCGGTCAGCAACGTCATAGCGCCCCTGATCGGACGCCGTCTCACTTCGCGGCCAGCCAGTCGGGTCCCACGCCCACCTCGACCGCCAGCGGCGGATCCATCGCGAACGCACCCCCCATCTGCTCGATCGCGATTCGCTCGACGTCCGCGGTCTCCTCGGCGGGACCCTCGAACAGCAGTTCGTCGTGGATCTGAAGAATCATCCGCGAGCGCAGCCCGGCCGCCTTGAGCGCCTGATCGCAGCGGACCATCGCCAGCTTCATGATGTCGGCCGCCGTGCCCTGGATGACCATGTTGACCGCGAACCGCTCGCCCTGCCGGCGCAGCTCCCAGCGGCGGGCTCGCAGCTCGGGCACCTGGCGCCGGCGGCCGAACAGCGTCGAGACGTAGCCATGCTCGGTGCCCTGCTCGATCGTCTCCTCGATCCATCGTGCCACCGCCGGGAATCCCGCCATGTAGCGCTGGATGAACTCCTCCGCCTCCTCCTGGGG
>JAFASQ010000403.1 GCA_019244395.1 Solirubrobacterales bacterium
TACGTGCTGCCCACCGGAGGCGCGGTCGGCGATCCTATCGACAACCGCGCGTGTCTCAGCCCGCAGCCAGAATGGCCTCCGCCCCAACCCCGCCGGCGCTCCGCGCTCGATCAACAGCTCGGTCCCGCCCGCAGCGCCGGCTCGAGCACGCAGCCGTGCAGCGCTGCGAGCTCATCCAGATCGCGGATCCGGACGTCGAGAACGACCCACCCGATCCGTCCGCGCGAGTGGTCGAGCCAGTCCTGCGCTGGGTTGTCGATGCTCTTAGGGCGCCCGTCCAGGCTGCGGGCGGGCGCGACGATCCCGCGTGGCAGCACGGTGAACTGGTTCAGCTCGTGGCCCGCGGCCACCAGCTCACGGCAGTCAACCGACGCGGTCCAGGTGAGGGTCGGGGGCACCGCGTGAATGTACTTAGCGCGCTGCGCAGCCCGGGTCCATCACCAGCTGCGCCCGGGATCGATCCGCAATCCGGCCTCCAACGCCTGCTCGGTCAGGGTCGTGAGCACCTGGCCGGCCTCTGACCCTGCCACGGTCTCGCTCCGCGCTCGCTTGATCCCAGCTGCTCGCGCCACGGCGCTCGCCACCAGGCCTGCTACCGCTTCGTCAGTCAGGACGGGATCGGACCGGTCGGGTAGCCGCCACCATACGGCAAGGCAGCGAATCGCGAACGGCAGCCCGTGCTGGTGAAGCCCGGTCCGCCACAGGAGCGAGGCGACGGGATCGAGTGCGACGATCGGTGCCGGGGCTCGTTCCCGCAGCCGCCGTCCGATCTCTGCCGTCTCACCGTCCAGCGGAGGGAGGGCCAGCGGATGGGGCGCCGGCATGATCTCACCGACAACGGGCTTGCCTGCCGCGATCCACCAGAACATCGCATACGGGTAAACGTGGCCGCTTGCCTTGACGTTGCCGACCGTCAGCTCGGGAGCCCCTCGCAGGCTCGGAAAGGTGGACGCAGCCATCTCCTCCACGTAACCGCTGGGGGGAACGCCGATGGCATATAGCGGACCGGCGCGTCCGTACAGCCGGTAAAGGGCGCGAAGCGGTGAGTCGCGCACGGTCTTCTGGCGGGGCCAGCGGCCGCCGTTCGCGACGCAATCCCAAAGCGCGAAGGCAAGCTTGTTGCCAGTTCGCTTCACCTGCGCGGGACTCGACCGCCGGCTGGGCAGCAGGGCATTGGCGCTCGGTGACCCAGTGAATTGGGATCGGTTGGGGCGAGCGCGCGGCTCGTCCGGTACCCGGCGCGCCGGCACGGCGTGGGCGTGACGCCTACGGCCGAGGGACTCGTGATCGGCCCCGGCCTCGCTCGACGTTGAACCCCTCGTCGACATCGAACTCCTCGAGCTCTTGGATGGCGCGGCTACGCCCGCCCTCGGCGCCGAACCGCTCGGCGCTGTACACGCATGACAGCCGAGCCGCTCGCGCGTCGCGACCAGTGGCTCGGGCGCGTCGCAGGCCGGGCAGCGGACGGGGGCGAACTCGCCGGCGGCCGGAACCCAGGTCAGTTCAAACCCAAACCGTCGGCTTCCGCGGCGGACTTCGGCCGGCAAGACGAACGCTGGCAAGTGCTCGAGACGCAGGCGGAACGGTCGCAGCTCGTGGCGGGGGCGATGCTCTTCCTCGATCTCACGGCAGCGTCGGTCGCGTTCGGCACGCGTCGCCTCGGCCTGGGCATCGAGCAGACGGACGCGATCCGGCGCCGCGTTGGCACGCCGGCGGGCAATCGATTCGAGCGCGGACGCGTAGTACGCGTTTGCCCTGGCGAGCTCCGTGTCGAGTGCGCGCCTTGCGTGCGAGGCGAGGGACGATTCCCGCCTCAGCGCGCGCTCCTCGAGTTGCCGGTGGGCGGCCGGAATCGCCGCAGTCAGATCCGCCTCGAGCCTACGCCTTGCGCCGTCCGGAACGGGGAGAAGCGCCCGACCGCGCACCGTGCTCACGAGGCGCTCGCTGAACGCCGTTCCGGTACGCGCGTCGACCCAAACCTCCTCTTGCTCGTGGAACCGGAGCGCCAGCGAGGCCGCATAGCTGACCATCGCGCCCACGCGCAACAGCGGCAGGTACGCGGCGATCGGCTCGCCGGCGGCATCGATCCGCCCGTGCTCGATGGATACCAGCTCGCGCGCGCGAGCCTCGATCGTCGAGCGAGTCGGCGGCCGCGAGGCCGGCCACGGCAGATACCCGTAGCCCGTGTCCCCATCGGCCAGCACCGCAGCGGCGGCCCGCTCGACCTCCGGGTGCCCGGCGATCAACAAGGTCGCCCCATCCTCGCGAGCGACGTCCGGGTTGGCTGTGACCGTCGCCTCCTCGGGCAGTCCGCTGTCCTGTCGCAGCGCGTCGGGCAAGAGCACCAAGGCGTGATCGCCTTGATCCTCGACGAGCGCACCCTCGCGCTCGGCGTAACGGAGCCAGAAGCTCAGCGCGGGCTCGTCGGTCAGGAGCGGCACGGGGCCACCTCTCTCAACCAGCCGCCACGAGCTCGTCGATCCGCTCGCGGGTGCCAAGATAAGCGACCCGGGCACCAGCAAGGTCGTCGCCCACCCGCTCGAGCCTGGTTGCGAACTCGTCGTCGTCACGGCTCGCGATGTACTGCTCGAACACAAGCGACTCGAAATCGAGCTTGTCGGCGAGCCGCCCGAGGATCATGTCGAGCTCGCCGACCACCAGCTCGAACAGGTTGATCTTGGCCTGAAGCACCTCGATCAGGTGCTCCTCGAGCGTGCCGTGCGAGACAAGATTGGTGAGTTGAACATCGTGCTGCTGCCCTATGCGGTGGATGCGCCCGAGTCGCTGCTCGATCTGCATCGGGTTCCACGGCAGGTCGAAGTTGACCATCACGTGACAGAACTGGAGGTTGCGACCCTCGCCTGCCGCCTCGGTGCTCAGCAGCACCGACCCGCCGCCAGCGAAGCGCGCAATCGCGGCATCCTTCTCCACGCGCGTCAAGCTGCCGTGATAGATCGCTGCATCGAAGCCGTGACCGGTCAGAATGCCGTGCAGCGCCTCGAGCGTCCGGCGGAACTGGGTGAACACCACCACCTTCTCGCCGCGTGACCGAAGGCGTGCGAGCAGCTCAACCAGCGCCTCGACCTTGGCGCTGCTAGACAGGCAGGCCGCACGGAGGGCCAGATCCTCCCATCCGAGCCTCGCGAGAGTGCTGGCGCATGCCCACGGACTCGAACCGGCGAGCTGCTGCACGCTGCGCAACGCGAGCCTCTTCGCGGTGGTCGCCTCACGCGCCGCTTCCCGCACCCGAGAGGAGATCGCGCGATACAGCTCTCCCTCGGCGGCCGAAGGAGCCACGCGAATCGTCTCAGCCGTCCGGCGCGGCAGCATCACGTTGATCTCACTGCGGCGATGGCGGACCATCAGCTCACGCAGTGCAAGCTGCAGCGAAGCGACATCGCGGACCTCGGTGCCATCGCCGTGACCGTGCTTGGCGCGGAACTCGGCAACGCCGCCGAGCAGCCCCGGGCGGACCAAGCTGACGAGCTGAAACAGGTCCGACAGCCGGTTCTCGATCGGAGTGGCGGTCAACAGCAGCATATAACGCGTTCGCAGCGAACGAACCAACCCTGCCGACGCCGTGCGCGCGTTCTTCAGGCGGTGGGCCTCGTCGGCGACGACCAGGTCCCAGTCGACATCCGCCAGTTCGGCGCGCAAACCATCTCGTCGGGCGGACGCGAGCGACGCCAGCACGATCGGGCCTACGCCCTCGGCCGCTGGCGCCTCGAAGCTGCGGTCCGCGACCACGCACGGCAGGGCGAACTTGCGCTCGAGCTCCTCGGACCATTGCCCGACCAGGCCGGCGGGAGCGAGAACGAGGACACGCGCTGCCAGCCCGCGCAGACGAAGTTCGCTCAACACGATGCCGGCTTCGATCGTCTTGCCGAGGCCGACTTCATCGGCCAGGATCGCCCGGCCCTGCATGTGGCGCAGTACCCGCGCGGCCGCCTCCAGTTGATACGGGAATGGTTCGAATCGCAGCCGCGGCAGGCACATGAACGTCTCGAATCCCGGCCGCGCCCAGATCGCTACCGCTTGGTCGACGAGCACCGAGCGTTCGTCGTGCACTCCTGCGCCGTCCTTCAACCGCCGCCGCAACACGGCATAGAGATCCGGCGTTGGCCAAGCAGCCCCCGTCGACGAGAGCCAACGCCGGGCCAGCCGGGGGGAACCGGTGTCGCTCGAAGCAGGAGGATGGCGAGCGAGTCGAGGCGGCATCTCTGGCGCGCGATGATCGCAGCGGCTCCGGACGATCAGACCTCGCTCATCAGCCGACAGCTCAACGTGCGCGGAGCGGCCGGTGGCGTGGCTCAGACGCCGGTCGCAAGTCACTACGGGGACCTCGAGGCGTCTCGGCAAGCGCCACGTATGCGGCGTCATAAGCGGTGAGGTTGTGGCGCGATTTCCCAGATTCGGTCGCCGGCGGTCGGCGGAGATCACCGAGTAGGCCGGCCGGCGATGCCTACGCCCACGCCGCGGTCCGAGGCTTCAGGATCCGGCAGTTGAGGACGAGGCGATGCCACTCTCCGGCTTCAGTGGAGGGGATTCTCCCAACGCACCTCGTCGAAGCGCGCGAAGTCCGTGTCGGCCGAATAGACCGTCAGACCGTGCTCGACAGCCAAGGCCGCGAGGAACGCGTCCGGGATGAGGTTGCCACGAACGTCATAGGCGGTGATGATCTGGCCCAGGATTCGGGCATGCTCTGGTCCGGGCTCCGGGATCCAAGCGACGGGAGCGGATAGCCAATCGGTCACCCGTGCCCAGGCGACGGACGCGGGAAGGGGCCGCTCGAAGGCACGCGGATGCGTGGCTATCCTCAGGAATGCCCCCAAGCTCTGCCACGGAAGGCCGACACGACGCGGCCCGTTTAGCTGCTCGGTCAGCCAGTCGGCGGCGGTCGCGTGCTGCTCGGCTCGCTCGTGGACCGCGTAGAGGAGAAGGTTCGCATCGATGAGCATCAGCGGGCATTCGGCCCGTCGAGCGTCTCGATCGCGTCGGCGACGTTGGTGAAGTCGATACCTCTACCGAGATCGTGGGTCTTCTGGCGAAACAGGGTCTTCCGGTGCTTGGCGGAGAGGCCGGCACGGACCAGCTCGTTGATCGCTTCGCTCGTCCCAATCGAGCGCTCGCGCCGAAGCTTCTCGATCGCCGCTGCGACGTCGTCGGCCAAGGTAACCGTTGTGCGCATAATCAGATGCTAGCGCATCTAGATGCGCATGAAGGCGCATCTAGATGCAGACTGTCGAAGCGCGGTCTCCGCCAGCGAAAGTCAAACGAAGCCCGCCGGACGCATCGACATGAGCCCGCAGCAACCAGGATCGTGCGGATGGCCGCGCTGCACAGACAGATCTATCGACGGACCCAGCCGGACGGACGTGGACGAGACAGGCGCCGCTCATAACCCGAAGGTCGCGGGTTCGAATCCCGCCCCCGCTACTCATAACCCGAAGGTCGCGAGGCCGGCGGCTGTCAGTCCTGTTCGCCGCGCCGGCCGAGACGAAGCGCAGAACGGGCACGCTCGGCCGCCGCGATCACCTCCGCCCGGTGGGCTGCCTCGATCCGCCGGCTGTGACGGCTGATCGGGGTAGCCACTCCGAAGGCGGCGAAGGCGCGGCGTTCGGGGTCGAACACCGGCGCGGCCACCGCCCACGCGCCGTCGTAGGTCTCCTCCCAGCTGAAGCCCCAGCCACGGCGCGCGATCGTTCCGAGCTGCTTGCGAATTGCCGCCTGGTCGGTCAAGGTCCCCGTAGCGAGGCGCTCGAGTGGTCGCTCGAGCACACGGTCGATGTCCGCCTGCGCCTGGAAAGCGAGGATGGTCTTGGCCGTGGCGCCAGCGGTCAACGGCACGTTAGTTCCCACCTCGGCGGTTACCCGCACCCGCTTGGGTGAGTCGGCGATACCGACGTAGATGGCGCGGCCGGTGGGGAGATCGGGCACGGCCAA
>JAFASQ010000004.1 GCA_019244395.1 Solirubrobacterales bacterium
GTCCGGGAAGTCGAAGTCGTAGTAGAAGCCGTTCTCGATCGGCGGTCCGATCGAGATTTTCACGCCCGGGTACAGATCCATCACCGCCGCCGCCAGCACATGCGCGGCGTCGTGGCGGATCAGGCTGAGTGCCTCCTCGCCGCTGCGATCGGTGACGATCTCGATCCGCCGCGGGCCGCCCCGATCGGCACCCGGCAGCGGGCGGGCGAGGTCCCGCAGCTCGCCGTCGACCTTGACCGCCAGTGCCGCCCGCGCGAGTCCCGGCCCGATCGCCGCCGCGGCGTCGACGCCGTTGGCGCCGTCGGCGAGCGTCAGCGTCTTACCGTCGGGCAGCTCCACTTCCATGGAGGGACGATGCTAGCCAGGAGCGCCGCGCCACCGCGGCCGCGACTCGGCGGCGGCGGTGTCCCCGCGCCGCCCCCGCGCACGCGGAATGCAAGCGACCGACCCGCCGCACCAGCCGCATCTCGAGCAGGCAGACCATCCGCGGCGCGCACGCCGGCGCGCCAGCTGGCCACGGTTCCCGTGCGCGCCAGCTGGCCACCGTGCCCCTACCGCGCGCCAGCGTGTCCCGGCGGGCGACTCCCCGCTACATTTACCAGGTCTCCCGGGCGATTAGCTCAGCTGGGAGAGCGCCGCCTCGACAAGGCGGAGGTCACTGGTTCGAGCCCAGTATCGCCCATCAGCTTGTTTGCAGGGGTTTCCTCGGGAGGGCCGGTTCAGTGTTCTGAGGAGTGCGCACCGATTGCGCACACCTCAGTTGCTGCGGGCGTCCCGGATCGCCTCGGCGACGGGGATTCGCGGCTTGTCCTCGAGCTGCTCGAGCGCCCCGCCGTAGTGCTTCTTAGTGATCCACGCAGGACGCCGACCAAGCAGTTGCTGTCGCAGCCGGTTCCCCTCTCAGACATCGCCACACCGTCCCGCGAACCTAAAGGCACGCCCCCGTAACCACTCCGTCAAAGGACCGCGGCAGTTGCTGCGCAACGAGCCGTTCAAGCCCTTCGCTCCGGCAGGCGCCATTATTCGCCTGACGGCATGACAGTCCATTTTTGACATGCGCCACCGGAGCGAGTCCCGATAACACCAAGTCCTCGAAGGTCGATGACGCGATAGCGACATGGGCACTGCTCCACACCATCACCGACCGACCCGCGGTCCAAAGCGCCGCCAGCACCCATCCGGCCGGAGCTCCGACGGCATCCATGCCGTCGGGCGACCACCTCTCGCAGCCACGCTCCGTCCCGCCGAAGCAGACGGCTTGACACCCGGCCCTTGTTCATAGAGGCGAATACCGGGTCTATGGCCTAGTGCGGCTCGGGAGCTGCTTCGGTAGCGGCGCAGTACCTCGTGTCGCACCGCTTCGGACCTATTCCGGTTGCTGGCGGAGCATCATTTCCTCGGTCGAGGTCGTGCTCTTGGGTTGGGCTTGTGCCCCCAGCACTGCATCAGGAGCTTGTCGATTACGAGAGTGTTCGGGTCGGCGAGGTGTCCGGTTAGAGCGGCCTGATGACGCTCCAACTCGGCTTCATCCATCGCTCCTGACGCGATGACCTTCTCACGGATCGAGGCGATGAGCGAGAGCAGGTGCGCGCGTCGATACTCGCCCGGACGTGGCAGATCAACGGTGACCCGACACCGCACGTCAACCAGCCCGGCTTCGCGTAACAGCGCGGGCAGACGGCGTCCGACAAATGGATCTCCGCCACCTGCCCGAAAAGTGTCATGAAAGACGTGCAACAAGGCCGCCCACGACTCATGTTCGGGCTCGCAAGCCCACGAGACATTGTCTATGTCCTGCAGCGCGACCACCGCGCCCGGGGCCGCAAGTGCCGCCATTTTCGCCACCAGCTTGGTTCGCTCAGGAAGATTGACCATCACGAGCCGCTCGTGAACCAAGTCGAAAGAACCGTCCTCTAACCCGCTAGCCAGGGCGTCGGCCTCAACCATCGTTACGTTGGTCAAACCCAGGCGGGAGAACTCCGCTCTCGCCATCTGGACGAATCGCGGTTCCCGCTCGAGCCCGATGACCTGCCCGCTAGGACCGACCGCTTCAGCGAGCAACGGGAGGATCCCCACGGGGCCGCAACCGACATCGAGCACGCGGGAGCCCTTCCTTAGGCCGAGCTGTCCCAGTAACCATCGCGCTGTCGCCTCGTGCTCGGCGGCCTGCGCTCGAAGTCGTATCAGCTCCTCTTCAGAGCCACCCAGGACGTACTCAGTAGCTTCCAGCCGCCGCTCCATCTGCTTCTCCGCGATTCGCCTTCGCGGCAACGATCCTAAATCGGCCCGCCTTCGCGGAGCAGAATCCTGTAGGCCCGGCGTCGGCTAACCGACCGCTCCCAGCTCGTTCGTATCGCAGGGCCGCCCTACCTTCGGAGGATCGTGTTGGACGGCCGCCACCGGACTCTCGTTCGGCCGCCCGGAACCCTGACCCGAGACCTGCTCTTCTGTCGCACGGGCGTTTCGCCGGTACCGCCGGCCTCGCCCTGCGCGGAAACCGAGCATGTATCCGATCCGGTGCCAGCAGACGCCCTGCTAACGATCGGGTCGGAGGGGAACTCTGCGGCGCTCGGTTCCGGCTTCTGCTCCGTCGCCCACGCGGCCACCGACCGGCGGCTGCTGCTTCGGAGCCCGGCCGACCCGAAGGAGAAGCACGAGCGCCGGTCGCCCGCGGTGGCGACGCCGCCCATCCTTCGCGGACGCAGAAGTGCACGCGCTCGGTTGCGTGCCAGGCGTGCTCGAGGGCCGCAGCGTCGTGGAGACTGCCCGAACTCGACCATTCTCGGCATCGGTGCCAACAGCCCGATCGAGACGGTCTTCGCGATCGAGTGCTCGATGCAGGAGGGTGCCGTCAACGGGACCCTTCCGAGAGCCATACGGCCCTGGCTGGGGCGATTCGGAGCAGGCGCTTGAGCAGTCCCGCTGGGACTGTGGTCGCTGTGAT
>JAFASQ010000020.1 GCA_019244395.1 Solirubrobacterales bacterium
GACCGTGTTACCGATGAAGTCTGCGGCCTGCGAGGATCTAAATCACCATGACCGACACCACCCCTCTCATCACCGGCGTGGACTTCGTCTGCATCCCGGCGCAGGATTTCGACGCGATGACGGCCTTCTACGGCGAGACGCTCGGCCTGCCATTCGTCAAGCGCTACGGGAGCCGACCCGGCGCCGAGTACCAGGCCGGCAACCTCACGCTGGCCATCATGCGCACCGAAGACTTCGGTGGCACGTTCTCGCGCAACGCGATGCCGATCGCTCTCCAGGTCGACGACGTGGCCGTCGCCCGGGAGCGGCTTGAGGCTAAGGGCGTGCGCTTCGTCAGCGATACGTTTGACTCCGGGGTCTGCTGGCAGGCGATCTGTCTAGACCCTGACGGCAACCCGCTGTCGCTGCATCACCGCTACGCGCCGAAGGACGAAGGGCCCGCCGCGCCGTAACTGTCACGGCGGAAAGCAGCGTCTTTGGCGGCCGCACCGGTGTCCGTGACTGGGGCGCTGTTGGTGCCGAGCCAGAGGCTTTGCAACCGGCGCAGCGTCGGCGTGTCGGCGCGTCGGCTTGTCCAGCCGGCGGAGCGCGAGCGGGTAAGCGGCCCGGCGATGCGGGCGAAGGCGGCTTCGGCTTCGAGGCGGGCGAGCCCGGCGCCGAGACAAAAGTGGGGGCCGTGCCCGAAGGCGAGATGCGCTTGGTTCTGTCGTTGGAGGATTAGCTCGTCGCCGCGCGGGTGACGGAAGGGGTCGTGGTTGGCGGCGCCGAGGACGATGAGTGCTTGCTCGCCGGCGCGGATCCGCACCCCTTCCAGCTTCTGGTCTGCAAGGGCGATGCGGGAGATGACCTGGGTGGGAGTGTCGTAGCGCAGGAATTCCTCGACGGATGGGCGGGACAGCTCGGGATCCCGGGCGAGCACGCCCAGCTGCTCAGGGTGTTCGAGGAGCGCAAGGGTGCCGTTGCCGATGAGGTTCGCGGTGGTCTCGTGCCCGGCGGCGAGGAGCAGCAGGCACAGGTTGACGATTTCATCCGTTTCCAGCGCCGGCCCGCCGTCACGGGCGTGGATAAGCGCACTGAGCAGGTCGTCGCCGGGGCGGCGGCGACGTTCCGCGACGATCGGGATGAGAAACAGGCTGAGCGTCATTGCGGCGGTGATTGCCGCCTGGAGTGTGGCCTGGCTGGGAGTGATCTCGATGATTCCGATGAGTGCCGGTGTCTCGGTATGCAGTAGGTGGGCGCCCTCCGCGCCGATGTTGAAGACCTCGGCGATGACCGCGAGGGGAATTGGATAGGCGAGCTCGCCCATCACCTCGACTGGCGCGCCGTCGCCGAGCGGCTCGATCGCCGCCTCGACGATCGTGTGGACGCGGGCCTGAAGGCGATGTACGGCGCGCGGGGTGAAGAAGCGGCCGGCCGCCTGCCTGAGCCGCGTGTGGACGGGCGGGTCGCTCATGATCAGAGAGCGGCTCCACAGCTCGGCGACGGTGTCGCCGAGCGCGTCCGCGAGCGCCGGGCTCGTCCGCGGGTCCGAGCTCCACTGGGCCGGGGTGCGCAGAACATGCTTGGCGGCGGTGTAGGAGAGGACGAGGTGCGCGCCCAGCTTCGGGTCGAACGGAACCGGCGCCTCGGTTCGTGCGAGCCGATACCCCGGGTAGGGGTCCTCGAGCGCGAACGGCCAGGCCGTCCAGTCAGGCATGGACGATCGCGGCCGGGTGGCGGGTGAGGAAGGCATGCTCGAGTTTCCCCATCTCGGTCACCGGCGGCTGCTCCTCATAGAACTCTGCGGCGATCGACCCCCACAGGCCGGTGGCGCGCAGCTGCGCGATGACCGAAATGACCTCGGTGTCCATTCGCCCGAGGATGGTCGCGCCCGGCGCTGCCTGCAGGTAGCGCAGGACCTCGGCGGAGGGGCCGGTCGGTGAGTTACGCCGCCGGGTGACCGCCGCGACATATTCGGGGGTCACGGTGAACGGCTGCTCGTCCCAGTACCAGCGCAGCGGCTCCCGCCAATACTCGAACACCGCCTCGCGATCGACGGGGTCGGACTCCCGGAATAGGCCGGCCTTGACCGAAGCTCGCCACGTCGCCTCGGCGTCGCCGCGCAGGCAGGCGCGCACGACCTCGGTCGTCAGCGCCGTCATCTGCTCGTCGATGATCTTGACGCACCCGAAGTCGAGGAAGCTGACGCTGCCGTCGTCGTGGAAAAGGTAGTTGCCTGGGTGCGGGTCGGCGTTGAACATGCGGAAGTGGTTGACCGACCCGTAGGCGAAGCGCACGATCGCCTCCGCCCACCGATCACGCAGCTGTTGCCCGGCGCCTAGCGCATCGCTCCACGAGCGCCCTTGGACGAGCTCCTGCACGAGCACCCGGCCGGTGCTCAGATCCTCGATCACCTCCGGCACGTGGACGAACGGGTGCCCGCGGTAGAGCTCGACGAAGCGGCTCTGACGCTCGGCCTCAAGACAGTAGTCGAGCTCGTCCGCGATGTGCGCACCGAGCTCCCGGGCGATGGTCCGGGGATCGAGGCGCATCCTACGCGGCGAGATGCTGATCATAAGGTGCAGGAAGGTGGCCAATAGCTCGGTGTTGGCCAGGTCGGCGCGGATCGCGTCCGCCACCCCCGGATACTGGACCTTGACCGCAACCCCGCGGCCGTCCCTCAGGCGCGCGGCATGGACCTGACCGATCGAGGCCGCCGCCAGCGGCTCCGAGTCAAAGCTCGCGAACGCCTGCTCGACCCGCTGGCCGAGCTCGGCCTCGAGCACCTCGCGCGCGAGCTCAGCACTCATTGGCGGGGCATCGTCACGCAACCTAGCCAGCGCGGACTGGTAGGCGGTCTGGAACTCGGGCGGCACCGCCGGGCCGAGCGACACGAACGAGATCGCCTGTCCGGCCTTCATCAGCGCACCCTTCGAGTGCCCGAGCAGCTCGGCGTACCGCGCCGCCGCACGCACATGCCTCTGCGAATCCTCCTTCCCCGTCACCCGACGGCGCAGGGACGCCACCACCGCCGCCCCGGTCGTCTGCGCGGTCAACCCCGCGACCGGCGCCGCGCGCCGCACCCGTCCACGCGGAACACCGTCCTTCCGGTTCTTCGGGCTCTCGTCCGGCATGTACGCCCCTTCATCGAATACTTGATTCAGCTAAGCGTATACTTAGTGCCTGTCATGTCAAGCGCAACACGAGACCGGATCCTTGACGAAGCCATGCGCCTCTTCGGCGAGCACGGCTACCGCGGCACCACCATCACCAAAATCGAGGCCGCCGCTGGTTTGACCCCCGGAGCCGGCGGGATCTACCACCACTTCAAAAGCAAAGACGCCGTCCTCGCCGCCGGCATCGAACGCCACCTCGCTCGCCTCGCCGCCCTGCGCGACATCCGTCGGATTCTCACCCCGCTCGGCGACCTGCATGCCGAGCTGACCCTCACCGCCCGCTATATCCTCGCCGAGCTCGACCACGAAGCCGAACTGCTCGGCTTCCTGGCCGCCGAAGCCCGCAACCGGCCGCATCTACTCGCCGACGCCATCGAACAGCTTGTCAAGACAACATTCACCGGCTTCGCCGTCTTCATCGCCGACCGGTCTGACCCGCCCCTCGACGCGAACAACGCCGAAGCGATCGCGGCGGTTGGCCTCGGATCCCTGTTCTCCTCACGCCTCCTGACTCAGGTGCTCGGCGTCCAAACCCCCGTCGACGACGACCGGCTCATAGCCACCTGGGTCGAGATGATGGCGAACACCATGCAGGCCGGCACAACCGCCTAAGTCGCCAACTCGAGAATCGGGTGAGCATTTTGCGGTCTCCTTGATCGCGCTGAGAGCGGACGGTTAGAGTCGGCTGATCCCGAAGAACGGAGGACGCGATGGCGAAGTTCCTGTGGAAGGCCTCCTACACGAGCGAGGGCGTGAAAGGCGTGCTCAAGGAGGGTGGCACGGGGCGGCGGGCCGTGGTTGAAAAGGCGGTCGAGGCGCTCGGGGGCAAGCTCGAGTCGCTCTACTTTGCGCTCGGTGAGCACGACTTGTATGCGATCGCCGACCTGCCCGACACCGTCGCGGCGACCGCCGTGAGCCTCACGGTCAACGCGTCCGGCATGGTGGCGCTGCAGACGGTCGAGCTGCTCACTCCCGAACAGGTCGACGAGGCGAGCAAGAAGTCTGTCGAGTACCGTCCGCCCGGGGCATGAGCACCGGCCGAGGCGGCGGCTCGATCAGCCCGAGCGCCCCCGGCGCTAGAACGCTCAAGAGCGCGGCCAGGCGCGAGCTTCCGTCACGCTGGGCATCCGAGCTCTTCGCCCACCTCAAACCGGTCGCCGGTCAGGAATCTTCGCTTGAAGGTAAACGAGTAAGGCGTCGGGCCGTTATCTCTCAGATGGGCTAGTCGCTCCTCGGCTTCGGCAACCGTGGGTACATGCCCAACGGGGACCCACCAGAGCGCAAGGTGCACGCCGATTCGGTCAAACCACTCCCGTCGCCTACGCATGACCTCAGCGTGGGCGCTGCGGTAGACGAATGTCGCGAGGTGATCAATTGACTCCCAGACCGACAGGTTCACGATCATCCGGTCGTTGTCGAACCAGCGAACGGCGATCGAGTTGCCATCCTCGGTCTGCAGGCGCCAGACGAAGCCAGGCGCCCGATCGGCGAGCGCGTTGATCGGATCGAGCAAGGCCACGAACTCCGATAGCACGTCGGAGTCGATCGGCGCGCTGGCAAGCGCGATATTCAGCTGCGCCACGTGGAAATCCGGTCGTCGCACCTGCGCCCTTCGACGCCAGCGTGCGCCGGATCCTTCCTTCGAGCCCGAGCGCCAACGAAGGATCGCGACGCGCGGTCGGGCGACCTGCCGGCCGAGCGGGATCAAGGATCTCGCGCCGGAAGCCCGATCCTGCTCTACCAGCTCAAACCGGAGGCGGCGACGCATCGCCGTCAGGCCATGCCGCGAACTGCCCACGCCCGGGCGTCGACAGCCGCCTCAGCCCAATCCCGTAGGCCGGGACGCCAGACAAACCGCGCCGGAGACTCTCAAGTTCGATGGCTTGCGGGCTTCCGACCACCCACGAGTAGGGCAGCCTGAGCCTTGCTCACTCGTCGCGGTCCGCCGGGATCCTTGCATGCCGACTCTCGGGATTACGGGGTAACCCGTCGTCTGGGATCGGCTCACACGGTGCGGCATAGCGGACGAACTGGCGAACGCTCGGCCGGGTCCCGGGATTGCCGTCGAACGCGCCCATGCGGATGCCGATCGCATCAGGGTGGGCTGGATTGCGGCCGAACAAGTGCGAGCCGCACCGGCCGCAGAACCACTTCTCGCCGCCGTCGTCCGGCTTCCACATGCGCAGCTTGTCCTCTCCGTCGACGATCCGGAAGGTGCCCTCGGCAGGGTGGGCGTTGGCCGATGCCGCGGTCCCGCTGCGGCGCTGACAACGCTTGCAGTGCCAGTAGCTCGCGATCGGAATCGGCGCACACACTTCGAACCGCACAGCCCCGCAGTTGCAGCCGCCGGTCAGCGGAAAGTCGGTCATCGGTTGTTCTCCTCGTGCTCGATCTGCGCCAAACGGTACGGGCGCGCTCGTTACGAAGCCGCCAAACGCATCAAGTCCCACCGCTCGCGCTATCAACCGCAACGTCAAGAAAACGCGCTCGGGCGAGATGTGCCTCCGCTGGACCGCCGCCGTGATGCGCGAAGCCGAGCCAGATTCCGCAAGGTCGAGCGCCATCGCGAACTCGCCCGGCTCGCCGTCACATCGAGCGCGAGCTCACCGACCGCCGCAAAAGAACTCACCACCACCCGCGGTGTATAAGAGGTGGCGCATTAGGTGATGCGTACACACCTGATCGCCGTCCACGCACACGCGCTACTCACGACCGCCAAGTAGCCGATCAAGATCCCCCCGAGCTGCGGTCGCCGCCGAGCGACCGCAGCTCACCACCGAATTGTTTCCGCAGTTCGGTTTGGAAGCCGGCCCGGTGAGTCGGAGTACGCTCAGATAATTGAGCCAAGCCCATTACGAAGCCGCTAGGAGGATTCGATGCCCGGACTGAAGGGACGGCTTTCGACCGTGGTCAAGTCGAAGATCTCAAAGCAGCTTGACCGCGCCGAGAACCCGAGCGAGACGCTCGACTATGCCTATGAGCGCCAGCTCGAGAACCTCCAGAACGTCAAGAGGGGGATCGCCGACATCGCCACCGCCAGGAAGCGGCTGTCGCTCCAGCAGCAGCAGCTCCGTGAACAGGGCGCCAAGCTCGACGCTCAGGCCCGCGAGGCGATATCCGCGGGACGTGAGGACCTTGCTCGCGCAGCGCTGGAGCGCAAGCAGCTGACCGTTCAGGAGGCTGGCTCGCTCGATCAGCAGATCGCACAGCTCGAGTCAGAGCAGGGAAAGCTGATCGAGTCCGAGAAGCAGCTCGAGGCGAAGACCGAGCAGTTCCGCTCGAAGAAGGAAGTCATCAAGGCCCAGTACTCGGCTGCCGAGGCGCAGGTGCAGGTTTCCGAGGCGGCCACGGGAGTCGGTGACTCGATGGCGGATGTCGGCATGGCGATGCAGCGCGCCCTGGACAAGACCGAGACGATGAAGGCTCGCGCGGAGGCCGTCGATGAGCTCCAGGCGGCGGGAACCTTCGGGGATCTGACAGAGCTTGGCCCGGGCCAGGACGACGTCGATCGCCAGCTCGACCAACTCGGCGCTAAGAGCGCCGTCGACGACGAGTTCGCCCGCCTCAAGGCGGAGGTCCAGGCGGGCGCTCCGCAGTCCGCCCTCCCTGCCGGCGACACCGGCAAGGCTGACCACGCAGAGGCACAGCAGCCGGCTGCTGGCGAGGGCGAGGCTCCTCCTCCCGGTTAGTCCGAAGTTCCTCGTAAATCGCGTGGATTGATTGCCCGCGGTCCCCTGTGGGGGTTGGGGTTCGCGGGTTTTGCGGGGTGGATAGTGTGGTCAGTAGTTTCTGTCCGATGGGTGTGGAAGTATTCGGCGCATGTCGAGGAAGCCGCGGCCCACGGGCCCGTTTCACGTGGTTACGACTAGGCGGCAGGGTGTGCATCGGGAGTACGTTGCGCACCTGTTGCGGCGCTCCTACCGGGAAGGCGGGAAGGTCAAGAAGGAGACGGTCGCGAACCTCTCGCATCTGCCCGATGAGGTGATCGAGCTGATCCGGCGTGCGCTGCGCGGGGAGAGCTTTCTGGCTGCTGAGGAGGAGTTCTCGGTCGAGCGCTCGCTGCCGGCGGGGCACGTTGATGCGGTGCTTGCGGTGGCGCGCACGGTGGAGTTTTGGCGCCTGCTGGATCGCGAGAGCTCGCGGGAGCGTCAGCTTGCGATCGCGCTGGTGTGCCAGCGCGTGCTTCATCCGGCGTCCAAGCTCGCTACCTCACGGCTGCTCTCACAGTCAACCCTGGGGGCCGAGCTCGGTGTCGAGGATGCCGACGAGGACGAGCTGTACGCGGCGATGGATTGGCTGCTTGAGCGCCAGCAGCGGATCGAGGACCGGCTCGCGCGCCGGCATCTGCGGGATGGGACGCTCGTGCTCTATGACGTGTCCTCCTCGTATTTTGAGGGGCGCTGCTGCCCGCTGGGGCAGCTGGGCTACTCGCGCGACGGGCGGCGCGGCACGACGCAGATCATCTACGGGCTGATGTGCGCTCCGGACGGCTGTCCGGTTGCGGTGCAGGTGTTCGAGGGGTCGCTGCACGACGACAAGACGCTGCCGGATCAGATCGCAAAGCTCCGTGTCCGGTTCGGACTGTCGCACGTGATCGTGGTCTCCGACCGCGGGATGGTGACCAAGGCCAACCTCGAGCTGCTCACCCAGACAGACGGTGCTGCCTGGATCACCGCGCTCAAAGCGCCCCAGGTCCACAAGCTCGCCCGGACCGGCGCGCTGCAGCTGTCGCTGTTCGATGAGCAGAACCTGGCCGAGATCAGCTCCGAGGATTACCCGGGCGAGCGGCTGGTCGTCTGCCGCAACCCGCTCGTGGCCGCCGAGCGAGCGCGCAAGCGCGAGGACCTGCTGCAGGCGACCGAGCGCGCACTCTCAGATATCAAAGCCCGCGTGGAGGGCGGCACGCTGCACGGCGCGGCGCCGATCGGGCTGGCCGCCGGCGCGAGCTGGAACCGCTGGAAGGTCAAAAAGCACTTCCAGGTGCAGATCACCGACAGCACCTTCACCTTCGAGCGCAAGCACGAGCAGATCGCCGCCGAGGCCGCGCTCGACGGGATCTACGTGCTCAGGACCAGCGTTTCCGCGGAAACGTTCCCGACGGCGGAGGTGGTCCGCTCCTACAAGCAGCTCAAGGAAGTCGAGCGCGCGTTCCGCACGCTGAAAGGACCGCTCGAGCTGCGCCCGATCCACCACCACCTCGAAGACCGCGTGCGCGCGCACGTGTTCCTCTGCATGCTCGCCTACTACCTCACCTGGCATCTCCGCCAGGCGCTCAAACCGCTGCTTTTCGACGACGAGCACCCAACCCCCAACAGCGACCCCGTCGCCAAAGCCACCCGCTCAACCAGCGCCAAGAAAAAGATCACCACCAAGCGCACCACCGACGGCCACCCCTGCCACTCCTTCCCCACCCTGCTCGACCAACTCGCCACCCAAACCCGCAACACGATCCGCCTGGCCAGCACCAACCACACC
>JAFASQ010000404.1 GCA_019244395.1 Solirubrobacterales bacterium
TGCCGGTCAGCGTGATCCGCCCGGACGGCGGTCCTGAGGCGATGACCCGTCGAGCAGTTCCCGGCTCGCTGCCTCGAAGTTCGCTCTGGGGAGCTTCTCTGGTGGCACGCCCGCGACCGCCGCGACCTTCGCGACCGCCCACCACTGCAGCTCGGCCGACTTGGGATCGAAGCCGATATCGGCAGCGACCTGCATGAACCGCCAGTGGAAGTCGCGGTGAACCCACGCCGATACCTTGCCGATCCGCTGATGGCCGCGCACCAACAGCTCTGGCCGGGCTGATGCGTGCCCCGCCACCATCATCCACAGCACGACGCGACTCTCGCGCCCCGCAAGCCACCGTGACTGCTCCTCAATTGGCAGCTGCGCCCAGCCCGACGCGCCGCCGACGCGCAGCAGGAACGCCCGCGCTGGCGAGATCACCTCGCTCTCGGCGAACTGCCCAGTCGCCACAAGATCAGCGCGGAACGCCGCGATCAGCCGCTCCACCTCCGGATTCCGGTCAAGCAGGCGCGCCACCTATGCCGCCTCCCCTTCGGTGTCGGTCGGATCGGCCTGCGCCCCGATTGCCTCCGCAGCCCGCAGGTACTCGCCGACCAGCCAGTCGTTGGCGAGGTGCAGATAGATCCGCGTGGACTCGATCGATGCGTGCCCGGCCTGTGCCTGCAGCGCCTCTAGCGACATCCCGTGCTCCCGCAGCCGCGTGAAGCACGTGTGCCTGAGCATGTGACACGTCAACCGCGCAAGCCCGGCCCGCCTCCGAACGCCGTCGATCACTTCATCTAACCCGGCCGCGGTCAACGGCATCCCGCGGCGCGGGCCCTTCAACACGACGAAGCACGCGTCGCTCAGCACCTCGGGGGGCGCTCGCTCTCCAGATACTCGCCCAGCGATTCGAAGAACCGGCCGGAGACCGGCACGATCCGCTCCCGGCCGCCCTTCCCGGCGGCGACGAACAGCCGCTGCTCGCCCGGGTTGATGTCCTGCAGCCCCAGCCCCAGGACCTCGCAGCGGCGCAAGCCCGCGAGCAGCATCGCCAGCACGATCGCCCGCTCCCGCTCCGTACGCAGCGCGCCGAGCAGCTGGTCGACCTCGACCGGCGAGAGCACCCTGGGCAGCGTCCGCGGCCGGCGGACAAGCCGCACCCCACCCCGACCGCGCTCCCCGGCCCGCCGGCCGGCCAGTCCCCGTGGCACGGGATTGCGATCCGCGCCAGCGTCGCCGCGCACCACCAGGTACTCGAACAGGCCCGCAATGCTCGACAGCCGCCGGGCGATCGTCCTCGCCGACAGCCCGCCCTCCCCGTCCTCGATCCGCACCACATTCTCGTGGCGCGGCGCGCGCTGCTGGCCCAGAAACGCGAACACGTCAACCGAGGTCACCTCCGCCGGCTCCTTACCGACTACCTCGAAGAACACCTTCAAGTCATACGCGGTCGCCAGCCACGTGTTCACAGCTCCACGCGCACCGACGAACTCCAGATACGCATCCACCAACGGATGCCCGAGCCTGATCGCCCGTAGCTCCGCTCCTTCGATCACCCGCTCCACCCGAGGCACGAAACTCACAGCTGCGCTCCTTCCTCGAACACGACAGGACCGAGCCGAAAGATCGTCCTCCGTCCGGACGGCGCGCACGCGGTAGGCGCACCGCTCGGTCGGCTACGCCGACCTTCGCTTCGCGCCAACCACGTAGCTACAGCCAGCGCTAAACCCGGGGCGACCAGGTCCACCGCAGGATCGCGGCCAGGGCTCCAATATCACCCGCATATCCAACACGCCAACCTCGGGATCACGAGCGTCTACCTCGAAGGGATCCGTAGCAGCGAGATCATCAACACCGTCCACCAGCGTCCCGCGCCCGTGCTGCCAGCCAGCGCCGGACTTCGGTAGCGCCGCTCAACCACGAGCGCCGAGCATGGCCCCCAGCCGCGCCGCTATCTGACCGCGTTCGGGAGCCTGCCAGCGCCGATGCTAGCCCGCGGGCTTGTCGGCCTCCCGGAGCAGCTCGGCGATCAGCTCGGTCGGCTTCTCGCCGCGCGCGGACGACAGGCGCTGTAGCCGTCGAGCGTCCTCACCCTCAATGCTGACCACGATGCGGACCTTCGCGTCCGGATTTCCGCGATGTGCCCCCACGAACCGTGGGTCGATCGTCGCGAGGTCGGCGTCGAAATCGCCAGGCTGCGGCTCGGGGTCTGCCCAGGGAGTTGGCGTCATCAGCGATCAGAAAGTAGCTTACGCTCGATTTCGGTCGACTCCCAGCCGGTGATGGTGAGCCAAGTCGTAGGCTCCACCGCCTGCTCGATCACGAGAGTGAGGCAGCGCCCACCGTTCGTGCGGCCGATCAACAGCCGACGGCTTCCCGGCGTAGGTGCACGTGGATTGCGTACGACGGCGTATGCGTTTCGCAGCAGCTCGGCGACCTCGTCCGCCGAGATCGCTCGTGCACCAAGCTTGTCTAGAGCCCCCTCCGTGAGCAGCAGTTCGACCACCCGATCGGGCACGGCCTTTGTGTAGCGAACCCCGCCGACAGATCGCTTCGAGTGCCCAAGCGACCGAGCCCGCACGGCTGTCGGGGCCGGTGCTCGACAACAGGATGAACGCGACCGCCTGGGTAATGGTGCGCATGGAAAGGAGTAGCAGCGTCCGACCGCGGCGGCTGCGCATCGCCTCCCGGTCGCGATGCGTGATCACCTCCCCATGCACGACATTGTCATGGTTTCCGGCGCCACGACGACCGACTGGATCACGGCAGTCGCCACCGGGGTTGGCGCGCCGGTCGCGGCCGTGGGCCTCATTGTGGCTGCCGTCCAGCTACGTGGGCAACGGCGCGCGACCGAAGCGCAATTCCTGCTGTCCCTCGACGAGGCCTTCCGCGCACATGACCATACACACAGGAGGTTCCGGCCGCCGTCCGCAGATAGGCGAGATCAGGTCGGACGCTGGCACGGGCAGACGGCCGACGGCCGACGGCCCCGAGACTGCTGAAGAATGGGCCAACGTCGAGGCGTACATGGGCTTGTTCGAGCGGATCAACGTCATGATAAACGCGGGCCTGATCAGGTTCGAAACCTTCCAACCCCTCTATGGCTACCCGCGTCGGCTTGGATATGACGTTCCGCCTGTACCGCGAGCCAAACGAGCCGAATAATCCCCACGCGTGTGAAATCCCCACCGGCCATGCCGGAAGCGCCGCCGCGCACACAGTTTGCGTCGCGCCAGATCGTCTCTTGTTACGGCGGGGCTACGCACATGACGACATCCTGGTCCGCTAATGACGTTTGGCGGACGCGACGGCTCAGTTGGTCGCGATGCCACGCCGTGCGCCACGATCTCATCGTCTAACGGTGCCTGCACCACGTGTCCTGACGCCACCAGGTACGACAGGCGGGCGCATCGGATGCTTTCTATTCGAGCTACCTGCGGAACTCACCAACAGCACCGCAACGGCGGCCGCTCGCGACCGCTGAGTGCTGCTTTCCATGCAACGCGGCACTCTGGAGGCGACCTGCGACTTATTGTCTGGCCACGCCAGACAGTTGAGACGCATCACCACCGATGCCTTTAGTCGTAGCCAAACGTCGGTGCAGGGCCGGCGGCGTGTTGGCCCGGCGAATTCAGCGTGCTGCGGGCGACGGGAACCGTGACCAGTGCAGCGCTCTCGCCTCTGACCCACAGGACGTATGACCCGTCTCGGGCTGGCCTGAGGAGCTGCACTTTCGACCTGCCCCGCCAGAGCGCCTGGTGGTTAAGGTGCTGGCCCGCCAGGGTCACACCCGAGGTTGACGACGCCGAGGGTGCGAGCAGGCGCTCGACGAAGCCCCGCCGCCTCGAGGGTAGATTGAGCGTGATCCGAGCCCATCCGGGGCCCTTGTTGATCAGCAGCACATTCAGCGGGTTGCGGATGAATGGGCCCTTCCCAACATCCGCCGAGTATGCCAACCTCACCGCCCACACCTTGAGGTGCAGCGATCGCCCGGCGCGCACGTCAACGGGGACCAGTCGGGCACCGGCACCGATCATCCTCTTGAACAGGATCAGGCCGTAGAGCAGCGGGCGGGTCTCGAGCCCTTGCCGGGTGAACGAGAACGGGCGGTTAATCGAGCTCACGCGGGCGTGCAGGTTGACTCCCTCCACGCCGGCGTTCATCAGTTCGAACAGGGCATCCGGGGCCCAAAGCGCGGTGGCGAAGGTGTTGCTCACGCCCAGCGTTCCGCCACACGTCACCGAGTTGATCTCGGTCAGCCGAAGCGACAGGCCGGCCTTATGGGCGAGTGCGACAGCCGGTGCGATCGTTTTTGCCATCCCAGCTGTCGCGTTCTCGCTGAGGACCTTCTGAATCGTCGGGTAGCCCGCTTGTCCGGGCTTGGCACAGGCCAAATACGGATAGACGTGGGCGGTGATCACCTTCAGCGTCTTGGTTCGATAGCGCAGCAGAGTTTTGATCCATCCCAGGTGATCGGTCGCTTTCGCAAGCGCGGGAGCCATCACCGGCACGGACGGTGCCACGGAATGGAGCGCGCGAGCGTAGGCCCGGAAGCTCTTGGCAAAGCTCGTCGCCGTGATGCGTTTCGGCAGGTCCGCCGGGCACTTCTGCGTCTGGTCGGTCGACTGATCCTTCGCCGTCAGGAGGCCGCCTGCCCACGCACTGCAGCTATAGATGTCAGGCTCATTGCCGAGTTCGAAGGCCACAATTCTCCCCCCGAGGACGTTGTAAAGCCGGCTCAGGAGTTGCCGCATCCAGGTGGCCACCTCTCGCGGGGTGCTGGTGATCGTGTTGATGTCGATGATGACCTGCAACTTGGACGCACTGATGGCCTTGGCTGAGTCATCGACCAGTTTGGCGGTGGGCGAGAAAACCTCCCACGGCGCGAACTGAGGTGGCTTCCTGCCGTAGATGACGTGCTCGGCGGAGTCGCCCCCGACCCGCAGAGACATCGCCGGTACGCTGCCGCCCTGAACCACTTCAAAGAGCACTCGCCCCCATTCAACAGGGTGCTGCTCGACCAGGGGCAGCGTCGAGTATTCGGTCGATAGCCCCAGGAACAAGTTCGGTACGGCCTTCATGCGCCCCGAGCCCGGGACGGTCACGTCGGCCTGGTTTGGGCCCAGCGCTGGTTTGCCCTGAGCGCGTGCAGGCACGTCAGCCCTGGCCGCCGCGCGTAATCCGAACGAGCCGATGTCGCTTGGACCCGGGACGGCGCCGAGCAACGATCCCGCCGTCAGCGCCGCGAACACGAACCGCGTCAGCAGGCCAGGGCGCCTGCTCCGAGTCTTACGGTCAGGAAACAACTGCGCCCGTGTCGCCGTTACCGCCCACTCGACCATCATAATAAGTCGCCAAAGCTCTGCGGAAACGGTATGCGACCGGCATGAGTCCGTCGGATTATCAAGGCCGGGTTGAAAAGTCGGGTCTAGCTGATCGAGCGGGGCTGAGGGTCGGATAGAGACAGCCGCTGCACCTCGCAGGCTTCGCGTTGTCGAACTCGGGGAGCAGGCGGAACAGCGGATGCAGGATGACGTTTGCCGTGTTGTCCGCCATCCGACCGGAGGCCCCATCGAGGCCCGTCCCGCGCGCACCCCGCGACCGAGGAGTACCCCTCAGCATGGCAACCAGACCTGAGATGGGGTGCGGTGTGCGGGGTTGGGCCGGCGGGCCGGTGATGCGCCCGGGGTATGCTGGCGCGGTGGAGCTGCGCAACTGGGGTGGCACCTACCGCTACCGAGCGCGCGCGTTGCATCGCCCGCGCACCCTGGCCGAGCTGCGGGGGCTCGTTATCTCGTGCAGGCGGCTGCGTGTGGCTGGTTCACGTCACTCGTTCAATGCGATCGGCGACGGCGATGAGCTCGTGACCTTGGATGATCTGTCCGGGGACCTTGCGATCGACCATGACGCGCAGATCGTCTCTCTGCCGTCACACCTGCGCTATGGCCAGTTGGCCGAGCGGCTCGCGGGCGAGGGGCTGGCGCTGGCAAACCTTGCCTCTCTTCCGCACATCTCGGTTGCGGGTGCGGTGGCTACCGCCACCCACGGGTCGGGTATCGCCAACGGTAACCTCGCGACGGCGATCGCGGCGCTCGAGCTGGTTCGCTCTGACGGGCAGATCGTCTGGCTACGCCGGGGCAGCCCTGACTTTGACGGGGCTGTGGTCGCCCTGGGTGCGCTCGGCGTCGTGACTCGGGTCGTGCTCGACGTGCAGCCCGCTTACGAGATAAGCCAGCACGTGTACGAGGGCCTCGCCTGGGACGCGTTGTTCGAGCACTTCGACGCCATCTTCGCCGCTGCCTACAGCGTGAGCGTGTTTCTGGGCTGGCGCGACCGGATCGATCAGGTATGGCTCAAACGACGGGCGGCGGATCATCCCGCCCCCGACGAGCTGTTCGGGGCGGCTCCGGCGCCCGCCGACCGTCACCCCATCGCCGGACTTGACCCGGCCAACTGCACGCCGCAGCTCGGTCGCCCAGGGCCGTGGATGGATCGCCTGCCGCACTTCCGTATGGGCTTCACCCCAAGCAGCGGCCAGGAGATCCAATCGGAATACCATCTTGCTCGCGAGCAAGCTGTCGAAGCCATTGACGCGCTGCGCCGCATCCGCCCGAGTTTTCAACAGCTCGTTCAGGTCAGCGAACTGCGCACCATCGCCGCCGACACGCTGTGGCTTAGTCCTCAGCACGGGCGCGACACCGTTGCCATCCACTTCACCTGGGCGCCCGATCAGCGCGCTGTCGAGCGGGCGCTGGCGGAGATCGAGGCCATCCTCATTCCGCTCGGCGCGCGCCCGCACTGGGGCAAGCTGTTCCTCGCCGGGGCAGCCGATCTCGCCGGGTCCTACGAGCGGCTCGCCGACTTTTCCGCCATGGTCCAGCGGTTCGATCCACACGGGAAGTTCCGCAACCGGTGGCTCGAGGCGCACCTGCTCGGCGCCGACTGATGATGGCTCGGCGCGCGCGGCGCCAGCGGTCGGCAGAGCCGGGCAGGCTTAGACCTTGGCGACGGGCTCCGAACGGCCACCTATAGGCGCGCGGGCGAGCGCGATCGGCCAATCGGATACTCGCCCCGGATTGGTTTCGCCATCCGCGAGCGACCCGTACCTACTAGCCGCTGCCGGCGGACCACTGAGTTACACCTGGTCATCCGGGCCGTGATGCCTCGACGGTCACGGCTGCGCCGGCGTCTAGGTGCGGGCCGATCAGCGACAGATCTGCGGCGGAGAGCCGGTCGGCGGCGGTCTTGCGTTGATGCCAGTAGGGATAGATCAACGGTGGTCGGCTGGCCGAGTCGAGCCGGGCCACCTCGTCGGTAGTAAGTTCCAGGTTCGCAGCGGCCAGGTTGTCGGCCAGCTGCTGGTCCGTGCGGGCGCCGATGATGACCGACGTGATTCCGGGCCTCCGGAGCAGCCAAGCGAGCGCCACCTGCGCGGGCGAGACGTCGTGATCCTGCGCGATCTCGACGAGAACCTCGATTGTGTCGTACAGCCTGTCCTCTTCGTACACCGGGGGCTCGTCCCACTCGCTCGCGTGACGGGAACCCGATGGCGGGGCCTGCCCGCGTCGGTACTTGCCCGACAGAAGGCCGCCGGCGAGCGGACTCCAGATCAGCAATCCGAGTCCCTGATCGAGCGCGGAGGGGACGATTTCGTACTCGGCCGACCGCTCCTGTAGCGACAGATAGACCTGATGGCTCACGAACCGGGGCAGGCGCAGGCGCGCGGCGATGCCGAGCGCCTTCATCACTTGCCAGCCGGCGAAGTTCGAGCAGCCGATGTAGCGCACCTTGCCGCTCTGGAGGAGGTGCTCGAGTGCGGCCAACGTCTCCTCCAGGGGCGTCTGTCCGTCCCATTCGTGCACTTGGTAGAGGTCGACGTAATCGGTTCCCAGCCGGCGCAGGCTGGCCTCGCAAGCCGCAATCAGGTGGTGCCTCGAGAGGCCAGCGTCGTTTTCACCGTCCCCCATCGGAAAGCGAACCTTCGTCGCGAGCAGGACCTGGTCGCGCCGCCCGTTCAGCGCGTGTCCAACGATCTCCTCGGCCGCTCCCTGCGAGTAGACGTCGGCGGTGTCGATGAGGTTCACGCCGGCGTCGAGTGCCATATCGATCTGGTGCCGAGCGCCGTCGAGGTCGGTCTGCCCAACCGCGCGGAACTGGCCGCGGCCTCCAAACGTCATAGTCCCGAGGGTCAGGCAAGAGACGCGCAGGCCCGAGCGACCCAGCTGTCGATATTCCATGTTTCGCTGGCCTCCAGTTCTTGTGTGTCGGAGCTAAAGGTTGACGGCGCAGGCTTCGTCGGCCTCGTACTCGACCGAAGGTATCTCGACCGGGAACGGACGCGCCGCTCGCCGTATCTACCCCGCCGGTGCGACCCGAAGCCGGCCTGGCCCAAGCCGCGATCGAGCACGGGTTCCTGACGTGGTGGACTCCGGGGAGAGCCGCCGGGAAGGAACATGGCACCGCGGCGCTTGACGTATCAGGTCGGGCGACCCAGCCAGAGGTGCCATAGGATTGCGCCGTGCCGTTCACGCTCAGGAACCTCAGGGAGGACCTGGAGGACGTCGGCCCTAGGTTCGATGGTGCGCCGGACCTGGAGTTTCGCTTGGCGACCGAGGCGCTGGAGCTCGAGAGATCCGGCCTGAGCTACCAGCGCGTCCCGCCCGGCTATCGCTTTCCGTACGGCCACACGCACCACGAGCAGGAGGAGGTGTACGTGGTCTTGCGCGGGGGTGGACGGATGAAGGTCGACGAGGAGATCGTCGAGCTCGAGGAATGGGATGCGGCGCGCGTCCCGCCCGGTACCTGGCGAGGCTATGAGGCCGGGCCTGAGGGTCTCGAGATCCTCGTCATCGGCGCGCCGAATCTCGGCGAGGCTCCGCGCGAAGACGTCGATGGCCGGCGCGACTGGTGGGCTGACTAGCGCCAGGTAGGTGAACACGAGCGGGGACCCGAACTCACTCCGCTGAGGACTGAGCGGCCCGAGGAGAGGCCGTCA
>JAFASQ010000479.1 GCA_019244395.1 Solirubrobacterales bacterium
TCCGCTCGTGTGGGTGCTGATCGCGCACGTCGCGACGGCGTGGCCGCGGAGCCGCCTCGGCCGCACGCTGGTCGTCGGAGGAATCCTGCTTCTGCTGGCCGGAGCGCTCGTCGACCAGCAAATCGATCCGAACAATCCACGCCGCTATGAATTCCGGCAGTCCTTCGCACAAGTCCAGCGGGACGCCCACCCGGGCGCGGCCGTGTTCTACGAGCCCGCAGCCCTGCACCCGGTCGTATCTCGCTACGCGCCGGGCCTGCATGCATCGCCGCTCACGACCAGGCTGCCGACCCGAACCCAGGCGGGCAGCGTGTTCGTCATCACCTCGTTTGCCAACAGCCCGAGGCTGCAGGCTCTCCTCAACCGCGAGATCGGCGCGCTGAGGGCGACCCGTCATTTGGTCAGCTACCACACATATGCCGGCGTGAAGGTGTGGCGGTTCCGTTGAGCGCGAACGCACTCGACATACGATTGCGGCGCCCGCGCTGGGACCCGCTGCCGCGCGGGCTGTCCGTCCGGATGCGGGTGCGGATCGCGGCGCTGGTCGGCTTGCCGCTCGTCATCTTCTACCTCTCGTGGCTGTTCAATCCAGCGCGCGTGGGTCAACCCGTGCTGTATGTGCTGTTGGTCTGCGCGGAGCTGCTGAACGTCATTCAGGCCGTCGGCTTCTGGTGGACGTGCGCGTTCGAGAGGATCCGCGAGCCGAAGGCGCCCACAAAGCCGGTGGCCGTCGACGTCCTGATCCCGCGCTACGACGAGCCGCCCGAGGTGGTCGAGCTGACGGTGGCCGCGGCGGCCGCCCTGCGCGGGCACGACGTCCGCGTGTGGCTGCTCGACGACGGCGACAGCGAGGAGATGCGCGCCCTTGCCGCCACTCACGGAGTCGGATATCTGCGGCGGCCCGTCCATGACCACGCCAAGGCGGGAAACATCAACCACGCCTTGACGAAGATCGATGCGCCGTACGTGGCGATCATCGACTGCGACCACGTGGTGTATCCGGATTTCCTGGAGGCGACGCTCGGGCACTTTGAGGAAGATGACCGGCTCGCCTTCGTGCAGACGCCCCAGTACTACGCGAACGGCAACGAGCCGGGGGTACCGGGGGCGGCGTGGCATCAGCAGACGTTGTTCTTCGGCGCGATCGCACGCGGCAAGGATGGCCTCGGCGCCACCTTCTGCTGCGGCACGAACGTGGTGTTCCGGCGCGCGGCGCTCGACGAAACGGGCGGCTTCCCCACGCACTCGATCACCGAGGACTTCGAGCTGTCGATCGCGCTGCACGAGAGCGGATGGCACACGGCGTACCTCCCCAAGGTGCTCGCCGCCGGCCTCGGACCCGAGGACATGGCGGCATACACCACTCAGCAGCTGCGCTGGGCTCGCGGCTGCCTGTCGGCGCTCCCGCGGATCCTGCGCGCGCGCCTGCCCTGGCGCCTGCGCGCTCAGTACCTGCTGTCCGGTCTGTACTGGCTATCGGGATGGACGGTGCTGTTCTACATGATGTTCCCGCTCGTGCGAATCCTGTTCGGGGTGCAGCCGCTGGCGCACCTGACCGCGCCCGAATTCCTGCTCCACTTCATCCCCTACTTCCTGATCGCGCTGTCGACAGCGGCGCTCGCGGGCGCGGGCTCGTACACGTTCACCGCACTTGCTCTGGCAGCGGCGTCCTTCTGGGTGTTCATCATGGCCTCGCTGCTCACCGTCGCGCGCCGGCGCGGGTCGTTCAAGGTAACTCCGAAGACCGGGGCGCAGGCTCGTCAGCCGCGGGCGGTCGCACCGGCGCTGGTCGCGATCGCGATCCTCGCCGCTGTCTCGATCTGGGGCCTCATCAACGGCCCCGATTCCGCCACGTACAACAACGCGTCGTTCGCGCTGTTCCACATCTGCGTCCTGCTGACCGGGTGCTGGCCGGCCTTGCGGCGGCCGCGACCGGCCGCCACCGGCTCGGCATCGTCGGCGGAGATGATCCGTCTGCATGCGTCATGAGACTGAAGGCCGCGTTGTTATTGGGTCTGCTCACGCTCTCGCTCGTGTCGTGCGGGAGCACCCGGACCCAGGCGACATCACGCACGGCCGGCGGCAACGGAACCGCGGTCGGCACCGAGTCCGCCGCGAGACGCACTCCCGACAGGCTGGCGACTGACGCGGCTTACGCGTTCCTCGATACCTACACCACCGACGGTGGCCGCATTCAGCGCACCGACCAGGGCGGCGACACGGTCGGCGAGGGGCAGGCGTACGGAATGCTGGCTGCCGCGGCGGTCGGCGATCAGCGCCGGTTCGCGCGCATCTGGTCCTGGACCCAGCGCAACATGCTGCAGAGCAACGGATTGCTCGCGTATCACTGGGTCGGCGGGCGCGTCGTTGATCCCCATCCCGCGGCCGACGCCGACCTCGATGCGGCCCGTGCGCTGCTGGTGGCATCGTGCCGCTTCCATCAGCCCGATCTGCGCGCCGCCGCGCTCAAAATCGGCGATGCCGTGCTGGCCAACGAGACGGCGAAGGCCGGATCGATCGACGTGCTGCTGCCAGGTCCGTGGGCGAACATGGGCTCGCACCTCGTGTTCAACCCGAGCTACGTCGACCCCACGACGCTGCGTGCGCTCGCGAGTGCGACCGGGGATGGGCGCTTCCGCGCCCTCGCCGCCGGCGGGACCAAACTGATCGACCAGTTGACGCGCCCGCTCCCGCCCGATTGGGCGATCGTCAACCCGGCCACCGGCCAAGCGACGCCGGT
>JAFASQ010000081.1 GCA_019244395.1 Solirubrobacterales bacterium
CGAGTGAGACACGCGGCGGACGATCGCGTGCAGCGCGAAGCCGCGCCGGGGGCGCTAACGCCTTGGTGACTTGGGAGTCGTGCGCCCGCCGCCCTCGATGAGCGTGTTGCCCCCGCGTGCGAACACGCGACCCGGGCGGCACGACGATCGCATTCGGGGTGCAGTGGCGCGAACGTCGCGCACAGAGGCGACGCCAGAATCGCGGTCCGGCCTAGTGATCGACGAGCGGAGCTGATTGCGGGCTGACAGCTTGCGAACTCAAGCAGATGACGCAACCGATGCTGCAGAGCGAGCGGCTAATCCGTGGTTGGCCGTCATCCGTTGAGTGTCGGGGTCGGTCACACTCACCACCCCCTCAGGCACCTCGGGCGCGACCCACGGCTTCGGGCGGCGACCGAGCCTCCGGCCTTGCATGTCCCGCCCGTTCTGGCGGTAATCCTCATACGCCCGGTTGGCCGCGATGGGCGTCGCGTTCGGTCTCGAGGCGCTCGCCGGCGAGCACGAGCCGATCCTCGCGTGAGCGAGGAGCGGGATCCGGGTTCTCCCAACGCTGCTGCTCGAGCTGACGGTGCGCCTCCCGCGTCCAACCCTGGCGTCCTTGGTGGCGCGCCACGATCCGCTCGGTATCGAACTCGAACCCATCCTCCTCACCCAGGACCGGCTCCGGTTCGGACCCGCGCTGCTGATCTACGGGCCTCTCGGCCGCGCGCCGCTCGCGCGCCCGGCGGAAGAACTCGGCCCGGCCGTCCCGGGTACGCAACTGCTCGGGCAGCTCATCCCCACGCGCCTCGCCATACAGCTCGTCCTCGGCCTCATCGATCGCCTTGGCCTCGGCCAGAATCTCCCGCGCGATCTCCTCAAAGTCACGCGTTGACTCCCGGCTCGCGTTGCCCGCCATCCGCGTACCATCGATCGCGACCACCCCCGGCCTGACCACCCGGCCTCATCACACAACCTGAGCGCCTGGCCGAACGCCCGGCCAGCGCCGCCTCGTGCCGCGCCACGAACCGAGCGATCGTCGCGTGATGCCGGCCAGCGACCGCTGCCGACGTTATAGGTCGCGCCGCTCGAACGCGACCACCGCTGTCAGAGCCACGATCGCGAGATAGCCGGCGGACCAGAGGTCGAAGGAGAGGCTGCCCGCATGTGAGGCGCCGAACGGGCCGAGGTTGACGAGGACCCTGCTCACGCCTGTCTGGTTGGATCCGAGAGCGTGTAGGGCGGCCTGGTAGAGCCCTTCGAATGGCAGGGCGATTGCCATGTCGTGAGCGATTGTCTGAAGGGTTTGCGCCCCGAGCGCGGCTGCGATGGCTGCCAGCAGGCCGGATATCAGCCCGGCGCCGTAGAGCATGAACATCGCGATCCCGTTCGCGGTCGCCGATAGAAAGACCGAGCCGAGCAGCGACATCGCCACGATGAGTGTGATTGCCGCGTTGAGGGCCAGGCCGGGACCGATCACGTGGTCCGGCCAATGGCCGCCGGCTTGATGGACGACCACCACCACTCCCGCGTATAGCGCCGTCAGGTAGGCGGCGCACACGGTGAGCGCCCCGACGAATCTCCCGAGAAGGAGCTCGGCACGGCCTAGGGGACGCACGACGACTGGTTGGAGCAGGCCACGTTCGGCGTCGCCGCGAACGGCCCCGAGCGTGAGAAAGACAGCGAGCACGGTTGCCAGGAACAGCGAAGCGAACGCACCGAGGCCGAGTAGCGTGACCGTCGTGATTGAGGTGATCTGACCGGGACCGATCAGATTTCCGCTTCCGAGCACGAACGGCGCTCGCCCGGCGAACGCCTTGATGGTGGCGAGGATGAACAGAGCCAGGAACACCACGGTCAGCAGGAACACAACGACGAAGACGCGGCGGCGGACGCTCTCCTTTAAGACGTGGCGCGCGATGATGAACGTTGCGGTCATGTCGGATCTACCAGTTCCAGGTACACGTCCTCGAGCGTGGATCGGCTCATCGTCACCTCATAGATCTCGACCCCGCTAGCGACGAGCTGGGCAACGATTCTGGGCACGTCGGCTCTGCGGGCATCGGGGAATCGGCGTGTGCCGTGCCCGGTTTGAATCTCGACGCCTCCGGGCGTCGTCAGTTCGTCGGGCCGTCCGGCGATCACGACCTTCCCCCCGGCGAGGATCACCACCCGGTCGCATACGCGCTCGACCTCGCCGAGCAGATGCGAATTGAGCAAGACGGCGATCCCGCGAGCCTGTAGCTCGAGCAAGAGCGTGCGGATCCTACGTCTTCCCGCGGGGTCCAGGGCGCTGGTCGGCTCGTCGAGCAGCAACAGCCTTGGCTCGCCGACCAGCGCCTGCGCAATTCCGAGGCGCTGCTGCATCCCTTTGGACATCTCCTCGACCCGCCGATCTACGGCATCGCTCAGGCCGACCAGCTCGAGCAGTTCGCTTCGCTCTGCCGGGCCTCCTCGCGAGCCGGACAGCCGCTGATGGAGCGCGAGCACCTCCGACCCGGTGCACCAGCCTGGAAAGCGGAAGAGTTCGGCCAGGTAGCCGAGCATCCGGCGGGCCTCCCGAGTGTCCGAGTGGGCGCCAAAAAT
>JAFASQ010000025.1 GCA_019244395.1 Solirubrobacterales bacterium
GCTAGTGCACCGTCCGGCAACTAGAGCACATGTATCGCGGCCCCGGATGGCCGCCATGCTGCGTCCTCGGAGCCTCGCGCAGCGCTGCTGCGCCACGGCTCCTGCGTCCTTGCCTGACGGCCCCCGGGACTCGCGCTCCATGCACCCTGGTCACCGGACTGCACACTAATGCGCGTTCCGCTGCACTGGCTGCGCGAGTACGTCGACCCGGCGCTCGACACACACGCGCTGGCGCACCGTCTGACCATGACCGGCACCAAGGTCGAGGCGATCGAACGCCACGGCGTGGCCGCGCTCGAGAACTTTGTCGTCGGCCGGGTGCTCGAGGCCGACCAGCATCCGAACGCCGACCGCCTGCGCGTGTGCCTGGTCGACGTCGGCGCAGCTGCGCCGCAGCAGATCGTTTGCGGCGCGCCTAACGTCGCCGCGGGCCAAGTCGTGGCCGTGGCCAAACCGGGAGCGGTCATGCCCGACGGAACCAAGCTCGGGGCGGCCAGGCTCCGCGGCGTCGAGTCCAACGGGATGATCCTGGCCGAGGACGAGGTCGCGATCGGCACCGAGCACGACGGGATCATGGTGCTCGATGTGGACGGGCTCCCCCCGGGAACGCCGCTCGAGCAGGTCCTGCCGATCGCCACCGACGTATTGGTGCTCGAGATCACACCCAACCGCCCTGACTGCCTCGCCATCTACGGTGTGGCGCGCGAGGCGCACGCGGCCACCGGCGCACCGCTGGCTCCGCCGCCGTGGAGCAAGGACGCGGGAAGCGGAGGCGATCCGTCGGGTATCACGGTCAGCGTCGAAGACCCCGACCTGTGCCCGCGCTTCACCGCGCGAGTGTTCGAGGACGTCTGGATCGGACCGAGCCCGCTCTGGCTCAAGGCCCGGCTGATGGCGGCAGGACAGCGGCCTATCTCGAACGTGGTCGACATCACCAACTACGTGATGCTGCTGACCGGCCAGCCGCTGCACGCCTTTGACCTCGATCGGATCGCCGGCGTGCAGCTCACGGTCCGCCGGGCGAGCGAGGGCGAGCAGATCGAGACCCTCGACGGACAGATCCGCACGCTCGACCACGACATGGTCCTGATCGAGGACGACGATGGCCCCACCTCGATCGCCGGGATCATGGGCGGGTCCCGCAGCGAGGTGCAAGGCGACACTACGCGCGTGCTGATGGAGGCCGCCAACTGGAACGGAGCGAACATCCATCGCACGTCGCTCAGGCTGGGATTGCGCAGCGAAGCATCCGGCCGGTTCGAGAAGCAGCTCCAACCCGAGCAGGCGATGGAGGCGCAGGCGGTGGCGGCTCGGCTGATGGTGGAGCTGACGGGCGCCCGGCTCGTCCCCGGCACGATCGACATCGGAGGGGGCGGTCCGCCGCCGCAGACGATCGCGCTCCGCGACGCTCGCATCAGCGCCTTGCTCGGGGTCGACATCCCCCGCGAGCGCTGCGCGGAGATCCTGGGCGCGCTGGAGTTCAAGACCGCGTGGGCCCACGATGGCCTCGAGGTGACGGTCCCTCCATTTCGTCGCGACGACGTCACCCGTGAAGTCGACCTGATCGAGGAGGTCGCGCGGATCAACGGTCTCGACAAGCTGCCGGGGACGCTGCCCTCGCGCCACGAAGCCCACGCCCGACTAACCCCGCGCCAGAAGCTCCGCCGGCGCGCTGTCGACGCCCTGCTCGGCCAGGGGTTGCACGAGGTCTTGGGGTGGAGCTTCACCAGCCCGGAGGAAAGCGACCGCCTGAGGTTGAGCGCCGACCATCCGCTCCGCGAGGCGGTGCGCCTGGCCAATCCGCTGTCAACCGATTTGTCGATCCTGCGCACCACGCTGGTCGGCTCGCTGCTTGACGTGGTCCGCCACAACCGAGCGCGTGGCGCGAGCGCCGTGCGGCTGTTCGAAGCCGGCGCGGTGTACCTGCCCGACGGTGACGGCCGGCTACCGCGCGAGCCCTATCACGTAGGTGCGGTCCTGACCGGTGTCGCGCGCCCGCCCACCTGGCGCGAGCCCCAGCCGCGATCGGTCGACTTCTTCGCGATCAAGGGTGTGCTTGCCGTTCTCCTCGACGCGCTGCACGTTCCGTGGACGGTCGTGCGGACCTCTGAGCCCTTCCTGCACCCCGGCCGCGCGGCGGCCGTCCTGGCCGACGGAGAGCCGGCCGGCTGGATCGGGGAGATCCACCCGCTGGTCGCCGCGGGGTGGGATCTGAACGACACGGTGGCGGCCTTCGAGCTTGACCTGGATGCCGTCTCTATACCGCCGACGGCTCTCTATCAGGAGGTGAGCGGCTTCCCGGACGTCCGCGAGGACCTGGCGGTGATCGTCTCGGAGCACGTGAGCGCCGCCGAGCTGATCGATGCCGTGCGCGGCGCCGGCCGCCCGCTGCTGGCCGACGTCGAGGTGTTCGACGTCTACCGGGATCCCGACAAGCTCGGCGAGGGCAACAAGTCGCTGGCGCTGCGCCTGACCTATCGCGCCGCGGATCGGACGCTCACGGACGAGGAGGTGGCCGAGCTGCGCCAGGACATCGCCGCGGCGGTCGAGCGGGTGCTGGGCGGGAGGATTCGTGCCTCCTAGCGTGTCGGTTCTCGGCAGCGCCGGCTTTACCGGCGCCCTGACCGCCCGCCTCCTGGACCGCCACCCGGCGTTCGAGCTCATCGCGCTGACCGCGCGCAGCGACGTGGGCCGTCGGCTCGACGAGCTCTACCCGCATCACCGAGTGCCGCTCGAGCTCGAGGAGCTTGACCTCGACCGCCACGCCGACGTCGACGCTGCCGTCGTCGCCTACCCGCACGGCGCCGCCGCGCCGTTGGTCGCGCAGCTGCGCGAGCGCGGGGTGCGGGTCGTCGACCTGAGCGCGGACTTTCGCCTACACGATGCTGCGGTGTACGGCCGCTGGTATCGCGAGCACCAGGCGCCGACACTGCTCGCCGATGCCGTCTACGGGTTGCCGGAGCGCTACCGCGAGCAGATCCGGGGCGCCGATCTCGTCGCCAACCCGGGGTGCTATCCGACCGCGACGCTCCTCGCCCTCGCCCCGCTCGCCCGCGAGGGGCTGCTCGGCGAGGTGATCGTCGACGCCAAATCGGGCGTGTCGGGAGCGGGACGAACCCCTAGCGAGAAGACCCACTTCGTGACCGCCGACGAGAACATGAACGCCTACGGCGTGCCGCGCCACCGCCACATCCCGGAGATCGAGCAGGAACTGGCCGCACTCGGCGCGGACGTACGCGTCACGTTCGTGCCGCACCTGGTGCCGCTCGACCAGGGCGAGCTCGTCTCGTGCTATGTGACCCCTCCTGCCGGCGCAACCATTTCGGACGTGGAGGGCCTCTACGGCGAGGCCTACGCCGAAGAGCCGTTCGTCGAGCTCGCCGAGGGTCCTCCGGGCGTGCGGGACGTGCGCGAGACCAACATCTGCCGGATCTCCGTCCACCACGACGAGCGAACGGGACGGGTGATCGTGTTCGCCGTGATCGACAACCTGTGGAAGGGGGCAGCCTCCCAGGCGGTGCAGAACCTCAACCTGATGTTCGGCCTGCGCGAGGAGGAGGGAATCGGGGCCGGCGCCTCTCGCCGGCGCGAGGCGATCCGGTGACCGCGATCCGCTCCTTTTTCCGCTCGCGCTGGATCGACGTCCCCACCAACGTCAGCGAGCCGCAGGCCGGACTCCCACGCGGCTTCCGGGCCGCCGGGGTGGCGTGCGGGATCAAGCCGAGCGGCGGCCCGGATCTCGGTCTGCTGGTGTCGGACGCCCCGCACACCACGAGCGCGGCGCGGTTCACCCGCTCGGGGACCCAGTCGGCCCCGGTGCTGTTGTGCCGCGAGCGGTGTGAGCTGGACGGTATCCGGGCCGTGGTGGCCAATTCGGGCAACGCCAACGCGGCCACCGGCCGTCCCGGTTACGAGAACGCCGCGAAAATGCAGGGCGCGGCGGCGATCGCTTGCGGAGTGGGAGCGGCGGGCCCGGTGGCGGTGGCCTCGACGGGCGTGATCGGGGTTCCGCTGCCCGTCGACGCCGTCATGCGCGGGATCGCGGGAGCGGCGCATGCGCTGCGCCAGGACGGCGACGCGGACTTCGCCGACGCGATCCGGACCACCGACGCGTTCGCCAAGCGCGCCTGCCTGGACGTCGAGCTCGGGGGCGGAGTGGTGCGGCTGACCGCGCAGGCCAAGGGTGCGGGCATGATCTCACCGGACTTCGCCACGCTGCTCTGCTTCGTGCAGACGGACGCGGCGCTGTCGCCCGAGACCGCCGACCTGCTCCTGAGCGTGACGGTCAAGCGCTCGTTCGAGCGCGTGAGCGTGGACGGCCAGCTCTCGACCAGCGACACCGTGATCCTCCAGTGCAGCGGCGAGTCGGGCGTGCCGGTCAAGCCCGAAAGCGACGATGAGCTGCTGTTCGGCGAGGCGCTCGACGCGGTCCTCCGCCAGCTCGCGGTGTACGTCGTGGGCGATGGGGAGGGGGCGAGGCGGGTGGGTCGTGTGGTGGTGCGCGGCGGCGACGACCGCGCCGTGCAGCGGGTGGCGCGCGCTGTGGCCGACTCGCCTTTGGTCAAGACCGCGCTCTACGGTGGGGACCCGAACTGGGGCCGGATCGTCCAGGCCGTCGGCGCGGCCATGCCCGGCACCGCGCCCCTGGAGGTCGGCGTGACGATCGAGGGCATGCCCGTCTGCGTGCGCGGCCAGTACGTGCCGCACGACACCGACACGCTGAAGGCAGCCGTCCGGGGGGAGGAGATCGAGTACGAGATCGAACTGCCGGGCGAGGGCGCAGAGACCGAGCTGTTCTTCTCAGACCTGGGGCACGAATACGTGACGCTCAATGCCGAATACACGACCTAGCCCAGCCGTGAGCACCGCCCCCGGGCGCCCGACGCGGGATGTCACCACCCTCCTCGAGGCCCTCCCGTACATCCGCGAGTTCCACGGCAAGACCGTCGTCATCAAGTACGGCGGCGCGGCGATGACCGAGGCGACCCTCAAGGAGGAGTTCGCCCGCGACGTGGTGCTGCTCAAGTACGTCGGCATGAACCCGGTCATCGTCCACGGCGGCGGTCCCGAAATCACGAGCTACATGCAGCGCCTCGACCTGCCCGTGCACTTCGTGGACGGGCTGCGGGTGTCCGATCCCGAGACCGTCGAGGTGGCCAAGATGGTGCTGGTGGGCAAGGTCAACAAGGACATCGTGCTGCTGATCAACCGCCACGGCCAGCCGGCCATCGGCCTGTGCGGCGACGACGGCCTGCTTTTCCGGGCCGCGCGGAAGGTGGCGCCGAGCGGCCAGGACATCGGGTTCGTGGGCGGAATCGAGCGGGTCGACGTCGACGTACTGATCCACGTCGCGCAGGACTACATCCCGGTGGTGGCGAGCGTGGGCGCCGATTCGGCCGGCAACTCCTACAACATCAACGCGGATGAGGCAGCGGGGGCGGTGGCCCGCGCGCTGAAGGCGTACAAGCTGATGTTCCTCACGGACGTGCCCGGCTGGTTGCGCGACCCCGCCGATCCCGGCAGCGTGGTCTCAGAGGCATCCGTCGAAACCGTGGAGGCGTCGTTGGCCGGGGTGGCCGGCGGCATGCTGCCCAAGCTCCAGGCATGCATCGACGCGATCCACGGCGGCGTGTCGTTCGCTCATATCGTGGACGGCCGCGTGCCGCACTCGCTGCTGCTCGAGCTGTTCACGGACGCCGGCCAGGGAACCAAGATCGGCCCGCACGGATGATCAAAGGCCCGCCGTCCACCCCGCCGGCCGCGGTGCCGTCGCTGGCGCGCCTCCAGGAGCTCGAGCGCGATTACGCGATCCCCACCTACGTACGCAACCCGGTCCAGTTCGTGCGCGGGTCGGGCTGCCGGCTGTGGGACGCGGAGGGCAACGAGTATCTGGACTTCCTGGCCGGGATCTCCGTCCTCAATGTCGGGCACTGCCATCCGCGCATCGTCGAGGCCGTGCGCGAGCACGTCGCCCGCCTGACCCACGTGACCAACCTGTACTACACCGAGCCGGCGCTCGAGCTGTCGGCCGCGCTCTCGCGTAGCTCTCTGGGCGGCAAGGTCTTCCTGTGCAACTCGGGCGCCGAGGCCAACGAGGCCGCGATCAAGCTGGCGCGTCGGGCTCGGCCGCGCGGGAAGGTGATCGTGCTCGAGGGCGCGTTTCACGGCCGCACCTACGGCGCGCTCTCGGCCACGCCACAGGAGACAAAGCAGGCGCCGTTCGCACCGCTCGTGCCGGGATTCGTGGTGGTGCCCAAGGACCCGGGGGCGCTTTCGGAGGCGGTCGATTCCGAAACCGCCGCGGTGCTGATCGAGCCGATCCAAGGCGAAACTGGTATCCATGTCCTTTCGGACGAGCTGATGCGGGCCGCCCGCGACGCGTGCGAGGAGACCGGCGCGGCGCTCCTGTTCGACGAGATCCAGACCGGGATGGGCCGGACCGGCACGCTGTGGGCCTATGAGCAGACCGACGTGGTCCCGGACGCGCTGACCAGCGCCAAGGCCCTCGGCGGCGGGCTGCCGATCGGCGCACTCGTCACCGGTCCGCGGCTGGCCGATGCGCTTCGGCCCGGCGACCATGGCTCGACGTTCGCCGGCGGACCGTTGATCGCCTCCACCGCGCGGGTCGCGCTCGAGATCTGCTCCGACCCAGTCCTGCTCGCCCGCGTGCGCGCGGCGGGCGAGCGGTTGGCCGCGGCGCTCGCCGGGTTGCCCTATGTCGCCGAGGTGCGCGGGCGCGGGCTGATGCTGGCGATCGACCTGAACGCGGGGCTCGACGCCGCGGAGCTGGCCCGGCGAGCGCTGCTCGAGCAGCGGCTGGTGGTGAACGCCACGGGTCCCGCCACGATCCGTCTCGAGCCCCCGCTGATCGTCACCGACGCCGAGATCGACGAGGCGGCCGCGCGCCTGGGGGAGCTCTCGCCGTGACCGGCGCCGACCTGCTCCTGCCCGACCGGATGACGCTCCGCGGCGCCGGTGAGGCGCTGGCCGGTGCGCTCGATGTAACGGACGGTGTGCAACGCGAGCACGAGCTCAGCTACTACGACACATTCGATGGGCTGCTGCACGCCGCCGGGCTCTCGCTGGTCCACGAGGACGAATGCCTGTCGCTCGTCGAGCGGGACACCGGGGCGATCCGCGCCTCGCTGCCGACGGCGCGACCGGACAAGCCCCTGTTCGCGGCCGACCTCGCGCCCGGGCCGATGCGCGAGGCGCTGCAATCCCTCGCCGACGTGCGCGCGCTGCTCTCGCTGGTCCAGCTCCGCGCCTCCGAGCGGCTCATGTCGGTGCTCGACGGCGAGCGCAAGACGGTCGTGCGCCTCGCCGTCGAGGAGCTCGCGCTCGCCGACCCGGCCGGCGCCGGCTCTTCCCTGCGACCACGCGTCCGGATCACCCCGGTCCGCGGGTACGACAAGGAGCGCCGGCGCGTGCAGGCGACGCTCGAGCACCAACTCGGGTTCAAGCGGGCCGAGGAGCCGCTGGTGGACGAGGCGGTCAGGGTTGCGGGCGGCGTCCCGGGCGGGATGGCGGCGAAGATCGATGTGCCGCTGCGCTTCGAGCAGCGCGGCGACGGCGCGGCGGCGGCCGTGCTGCGGGCGCTGCTGGAGGTCATCGAGGCAAACCTGCCGGGCACGATCGACGATCTCGACAGCGAGTTCCTGCATGACCTGAGGGTCTCGGTGCGGCGCTCGCGGGCGGTTCAACGCGAGCTTCGACAGGTATTCCCGCCGGCGGAGCTCGCCCACTTCCGGGGCGAGTTCCGCTGGATGCAGCAGGCCAGCGGCGACGCGCGCGACCTCGACGTTCACGTGCTCGAGTTCGGGGGGATGCGGGCGCTCGTCCCTGAGGAGATACGAGGAGACCTCGACCCGCTCCTGGACGTGCTGCGCGCGCGGCGGGTGCAGGCGCACGGCCGGCTCGTCCACGCGCTGCGTTCGCGGCGCGCCACCGGGCTGCCATCCGCCTGGCGCTCGTTCCTCGACGGGCTCGAGGCCGCCGGCGAAGTCGACCGTCCCGACGCCGCGCGGCCGATCGGCGCAGTCGCGGGCGAACGAATTCGCAAGGTGTACCGGCAGATGGTCAGGATGGGCGGCGCAATCGAGCCGGCCAGCCCGGCCGAGGACTACCACGAGCTGCGCAAGAAGGGCAAGGAGCTGCGGTATCTGCTCGAGCTGTTCGGCGCTCCGCTTTATCCCGGCGATGTGGTCAAGCCGATGGTCCGGACGCTCAAGGGCCTTCAGGACGTGCTCGGCCGCCACCAGGATCGCGAGGTCCAGGTGGCGCTGCTGCGCTCGCTCGGCCCCGAGGTGGGGGAGGCCGCGAGAGGGCAGGCGGCGCTGATGGCGATGGGCGCACTGATCGCGCGGCTGTCCGAGGACGAGCACGCCGCTCGGTCAGAGTTCGTGGGACGGTTCGCCGAGTTTGCGGCCAAGGAGCAGCGACGCTTGGTGAAGGAGACGTTTGGATGAGCCCATACCCTTGCTCGCCGTGAGCGCCGACGCCGGGCCTCTGCCCACCACCACCTACGAGGCTGATCCCTCGCACGTCCACCGCGTGCTGCTTCTCTACAGTGGCGGCCTGGACACCAGCGTGATGCTCAAGTGGATCCAGGAGCATTACCAGGCGGAAGTGGTCGCGCTCACGGTCAACCTCGGTCAGCCGGGCGAGGACTACGAGGTGATCCGGGGCAAGGCGCTCACCCTTGGTGCGCTCGACTGCCACGTGGTCGACGCTCGCGAGGAGTTCGCCCACGAGTACATCGTCCCCGCGATCAAGGCCAACGGGACCTACGGCCTCGCCTACCCGCTGTTCACCGCGCTCGGCCGCCCGTTGATCGCCAAGCTCGCCGTGGACTACGCACGCGCCTCGGGCTGCGACACGATCGCCCACGGCTGCACGGGCAAGGGCAACGATCAGGTGCGGATCGACGCCACGGTGGCCACGCTCGGCCCCGAGCTCCGCGTCATCGCACCCGTGCGGGGGTGGCGGATGGGTCGCGAAGAGGAGGTGGCCTACGCCCGCGAACACGGCATCCCGGTCAAAGGCGGCACCGAGCAGGCGCCCTATTCGATCGACGACAACCTGTGGGGGCGCTCGAGCGAGGGGCGCTGGATCGAGGAGCTCGACCACGCGCCCGAGGACGACGTGTTCCAGCTCGTCACCCGCCCCGAAGCGGCGCCCGACGAGCCCGAGGTGGTCACCGTCGAGTTCGAGCGCGGCGTCCCCGTGGCGCTGGACGGCGAGCGGCTTGGGTTGGTCGAGCTGCTCGAGCGGGCCGGCGCGATCGGCGCGCGTCACGGCGTCGGGATCGTCGACCACATCGAGGACCGGATCGTCGGGCTGAAAGTACGCGATATCTATGAGGTCCCGGCGGCGACCATCCTGCTGCTCGCCCACCGCGAGCTCGAGAAGCTGGTGGGCACGATCCACCAGAACCAGCTCAAGCCGGTCCTGGACCAGAAGTGGGCTTACCTCGTGTACGCCGGGCTGTGGTGGGACCCGCTGCGCAGCGATCTCGATGCCTACATGGACGCCGCCAACGCCCAGGTGACCGGGACGATCGGCGTCAAGCTGTACAAGGGCGCGGCCCGCGCCGTCACCCGCTCCTCGCCCCACGCGGTGTACGACGCGCAGCTGGCCACGTTCGCCGAGTCCGGCGGCCTGTTCGCCCAGGCTGCCTCGCCGGGGTTCATCGAGCTGTGGTCGCTGCAGTCCCGTCTGGCGTGGCGCCTGCGCGACGAGAATCGCGGGTAGCACCCGCGCTCCAGCGCCGCCTGCACACCGGCCACCAAAAAGCGATTTGACGTCCGCGCGCGGGCTTAGCGTCCACGGTGATGACTGACCTCCCCTCCTCGCTCGGGATCGAGGCCGTCGAGCTGCTCGGCGAGGCTGGGCGAAGCGTGACCGTACGCGTCAGCGGGCGATGGCGGAGGCGCCGTCCCGAGGCCCGGGGGCAGGCAACCCTGGTGGTGGACGTGGAAAGCGGCCGTCAGCGGTTTCCCGCCATGCCCGAGCCGCCCTCGCTGAGTGGTGCCGCCCCCGGCACGTGGCGGATGAGCTTCTCCGTCCCGGCGGCGCTGGCCCAGGCGCTGCCGGGGCGTACGTTCCTCCAGCTCGGAGGCGTGATGGTGCGGCTCCCGGTGGGCGAAGTGCCCACGGGCGGGTCCGATGTGCTCGAGGAGCGACGCGCGCGTGGCTCAGAGCTCGCCGCCGAGAGCGCCCGCCGGCGTGCGGTGGCACTCGCCGAAGAGGTAATGCGCCTCGAGCACGAGCTGGACGGCGCCCGGATGCGGTCCGAGCGACTGTGGGCGCAGATCGCCGAGCGTGAGCGCCGGCTGCGCGTGGCCGAGCAGCACCTCCACGCCGAGCGATCGCGCCGGGCCGAGGTCGAGGAGGAGCTGAGTCGGGTCTCTCGGGCGGCTCAGCATGACCTCGAGGCGCTCCGCGGTCGCGTGGCCAAGCTCGAGCGGGAGCTGAGACGCATGCGTCGCGCTGTCGACGAGGCCGAGCACCTGGCCGCTGCGGCCGAGGCCGCGTGTCGCGATGCGGAGCGCCGGCTGGCGGAGCGAGCGCGGCCGCCGCACGCCGAGACGAACTCGATCGAGTTCAAGCTGCTTCGAGCCACCCCGAGCGCGTCGCCTGCTCGGGATGCCCTGCCGTTCGGCGCCACGTCCGCCGCCGACCGGACCGCGCTCGCGCTCGAGATGGCCATGACGCGGGCACGTGATGCGCTCCCGAATGCCCGCGCCGCGGCACTCGAAGCCGAGCTGGCCGCCGCCCGCGAGGAGATCGAGGCCCAGCGCCGGCGCTCGGACCGCGCCTACGCGGCGATCGAGGTGGTCCGCGTGGAACTCGGCCAGCTCAGCGCCGGACCGCCGGCCCGCGCATCGCCCCACGCAGCGCCACTGCGCGGCTCGTTCAGCTCGACCGCCAGCGCCGCGTCACAGGACGAACCGGTCCAGGCGGAGCGACTGAGCGCCGCGCTGGCGCGCCTGCGCGACCAGGCCGGCCCGATTGCGGACGCCGCGCCGATCCGGCCGGTGGAGTCCACCCCGAGAGCGGCCGCGACGACGCCGTGGCTGGCCACCGCCTTCCGCGAGCTCGTGGCCCAGGACGCGGCGGCCGCCGGACGCTTGCTGCTCGCCCTGCTGCCCGCCCAGCGAGCGGCTGACCCGCGGCCGGTCGCCTACGACCTGGTCCTAGGCGATCTCGCCTGTGTGCAGGTCACGGTTGGTAGTAGCGGGGTTCGCGTCGAGATCGACGCGATGCCCCGCGTCCCGGCCGAGGTCGACTTCCAGTTGGAGGGGGATCTTGCCAGCATCGCGCGCCTGCTCGCGGCGCGTGGGGTGCGCCGGCGACTGCATCTGCTCGCGGCGCGCGGGATGCGGCGGCGACCGCACCTGGCCACGGCGCGCGGGGTACGCCGGCGACTGCACCCGCTCACGACGCTTCGTTCGCGCGGGCGCCGGCGCCTCGGGCCGTGGCCTCGCGTGCCGCGGCTGCGGGGCGATGCGCGGCCGCTGGCGTCGCTCGATCGGTTGATCGCAGCCAGGCTCACGCTGGGCGAGCTCGACGCGGCGGGCGTAAGGCTCGATCCGGTGCTGGCCATGACGCTGTCGGGGTTGATGATCGAGCCCGCCTGGACGACCGGCGAGCGGTTCGTGATCGCTCACCGGGAGCCCGGCGCGGCGTCGGCCGACGCGTATCTGCACGTGCGCGACGGCGCCCCGCCGCGCGCGTCCGGCGAGGCGCCGCAGCGATCGGTGGAGGCGGTCGTGGTGTGCCCGTCGAGCGAACTCGTCGGGGTGCTCACCGGCGTGGCCGCCCCTGCCGAGTTGGTGGGCGAGCAGCGTCCGTTGAACGCTGCTCCGGCGGTGGCTCGACCGCGCACAATGCGGCTAAAACGGCGCCAGGGTCCACCTCCATCCGGGCCGGCGCCTATGCTCGAATACCGGACTTCGCCTCACCCTGATCCCTGTCCATGACTGCGCCCTGCGTCCACCTGCACGTCCATTCCGAGTACTCGCTGCTCGACGGGGCCTGCAAGATTGACGCCCTGGTCGAGCGCGCCGCGGCGTTCGGACAGCCGGCCGTGGGGCTGACCGACCACGGCGTGATGAACGGCGCCGTCGAGCTGTTCACGGCGGCCCGGAGGCACGGGATCAAGCCCGTGCTCGGGTGCGAGGTGTACGTGGTCGACGATCACGAGCGCCGTGCCCCGGGGCGACTGGACCGGTTTCACCTGACGCTGCTGGCGGCCACGCCGGTCGGCTATCGCAACCTGGTCAAGTTGTGCTCCGCCGGCTTCCTCGAGGGGTACCAGCGGGGCAAGCCATCCGTCGACCTCACGCAGATGGCTGCCCACGCCGAGGGCGTGATCGTGCTCACCGGTTGCCTGCAGTCGCGCTTCTGCCAGCACCTACTCGACGGCCGCGTCGCCCAGGCGCGCGCGCACGCGGATGAGCTGATTCAGGCCTTCGGCGTCGACAACGTCTACTTCGAGGTCCAGAAGAACGGCGTGGCGGCGCAGGACCAGGCCAACGAGGGCATCGTGCGCATCGCGCGCGAGGTCGGCCGCCCGCTCGCGGGCACGGGCGACGTCCACTACCTGCGCCGCGAGGATTACAGCCACCACGCCGCGCTGCTATGCGTGCAGACGAAGTCGACGCTGGATCAGCCGAAGATCAGCTTCGAGGCGAACGAGTTCTACCTGCGTTCGAGCGAGGAGATGGCGAGCGCCTTCGCGGAGTGGCCCGAGGCGATCGCCTCGACGCTCGAGATCGCCGAGCGCTGCGACGTCGAGCTCGAGCTGGGGCGCCAGCTGATCCCGCGCTATCCGACGCCGGGCGGCGAGAGCGAGGGCGAGTACCTGCGCACGCTGGTTCAGCAGGGGATGTGCGAGCGATATGGCGATCCGGTCCCGGCGGAGGCCCTGGAGCGCGCGGAGTACGAGCTCGCGGTGATCGGGCGGATGGGCTTCAGCGGCTACTTCCTGATCGTGTGGGACTTCGTCAAGTACGCCAAGGACTTGGGCATCGCCGTGGGGCCGGGGCGCGGCTCGGCCGCCGGATCGCTCGTGGCCTATTCGCTGCAGATCACCGACGTCGATCCCCTGCGCTACGGGCTGCTGTTCGAGCGCTTCCTCAATCCCGAGCGGGTGTCGATGCCCGATATCGACATCGACTTCTCGGTGCGCGGGCGCGATCGCGTGATCCGCTACGTGACCGAGAAGTACGGCAAGGACTCGGTGGCGCAGATCGTCACCTTCGGCAAGATGTTCCCGCGTGCCGCCACGCGCGACGCCGCCCGGGTGCTCGGTCACGACTACGGGGCCGGTGACCGGCTGGCCAAGCTCATCCCCGATCCCATCATGGGCCGTCCGCCCAGCTTTGAGGACTGCCTGAAGCCAGGCCAGCCGCTGCGCGCCGAGGTGGACCGCGATCCCACCGCCCGCCAGATCGTCGAGGTGGCAAGGGGGCTCGAGGGGATCGCCCGCAACTCCTCGATCCACGCCGCGGCGGTGGTCATCGCCGACCGCCCGCTGACCGACATCGTGCCGCTGCAGATCGCCGATGCCGGCAGCGACGAGAACGGGGAGCGGGTGTTCCGGACGGTCACCCAGTTCACGATGAAGCCGGTCGAGCAGATCGGCCTGCTCAAGATGGACTTCCTGGGCCTGCGCAACCTCGACGTGATCGAGGACGCGCTCGACATCATCGCGCGCTCGACCGGTGAGCGCCCCGACATGACCACGTTGCCGCTCGATCACGCGCCCACGTACGAGATGATGGCCCGGGGCGACTCGGTCGGGGTGTTCCAGTTCGAGTCCGAGGGGATGCGGGAGGCGCTCAAGAAGGTCAAGCCGGACGAGTTCGACGACCTCGTCGCGCTGAACGCCCTGTACCGGCCGGGCGCGATGGACCAGATCCCGGCCTACGCGCGCGGCAAGCACAACCCCGAGGCGATCACCTATCCGGACGAGCGGCTGCGGCCGATTCTCGAGGCGACCAAGGGCGTGATCCTCTACCAGGAGCAGGCGATGCAGATCGCCAAGGAGATCGCCGGGTTCAGCGGCGCGAAGGCGGACGACCTGCGCAAGGCGATCGGCAAGAAGAACCGCGAGGCGATGGCCAAGCTCAAGCCGGAGTTCGTGGCCGGCTGCCGGGCGTCCGGCACCAGCGAGCAGGTGATCGAGTGGCTGTGGACGAGCAACGAGCGCTCGGCCGACTACAGCTTCAACCGCTCCCACGCCGCGTGCTACACGCTGATCGCCTACCGGACGGCATGGCTCAAGGCCAGCTACCCCGCCGAGTACATGGCAGCGCTGATCTCTTCGGTGATGGACACCAAGGACAAGGTTCCGTTCTTCGTCTCCCAGGCCGAGCAGATGGGGATCTCGATCCTGCCGCCGGACGTGAACTATTCAGACCACGAGTTCGTGGTCGTCGACGGCAACATCCGCTTCGGATTGGATGCGGTCAAGGGCGTGGGCTACCAAGCGGTGGAGGCAATCAAGCGCGCCCGGGGCGATGCGGATCCCACCCAGCCAACGCCCATCCGCCCGTTCCTCAACCTGTTCGACTTCTGCTCGCGCGTCGATAGCCGCGCCGTGAACAAGAAGGCGATCGAGGCACTGATCAAGTGCGGGGCGTTCGGGTCGACGGGCGCCACCCGCAAGGGGATGCTGATGATGCTCGAGCAGGCGCAGGGCGCCGGCCAGAAGGCCCAGCAGGACGCGCTGATCGGGCAAGGCTCGATCTTCGACCTCGGCGGCGATGAGAGCGCCGACGTCGTCGGCGGCGGCTTCGTGACGCCCAGTCACGCGCCGATCCCGGCGATCGAGTTCGACCGCAACGAGCTGCTGGCGGCGGAGAAGGAGTCGATCGGCCTGTTCATCTCGGCGCACCCGCTCAAGGAGGTCGGTCCAGCGCTGCGTGTGCGTGTGGACTGTCCGCTGTCCGAGCTGCCCGGTCGACGGGATGGCGATTGGGTGACCGTCGGCGGGATGATCACCGAGACCAAGCGGATCCGCACCAAGAAGGGGGATCCGATGATGTTCGCCACGCTCGACGACCTCGAGGCGTCAGTCGAGTTGCTTGTGTTCGGCAACGCGCTGGCCGCCGCCGGCGAGGTGGCGGCGCCCGATTCGATCGTGCTCGTCCGCGGGCGCGTGGATCACAAGGACCGGACGACGACGTGCATCGTGGTCCAGCAGGTCGACCGCTTCGAGCCCTCCGCCGATGAGGTGGCGCAGGCGCGAGAGCAGGCGGCTCGCAAGCCCGCCGTGCCGAGCGCGCTCCGGTTGAGGCTCGATGCCACCGCACTCGCCGCGTCCGTTCTGTCCGAGCTCAAGGAGGTGCTGGCCGGATCGCCTGGCGAGCGCGAAGTGGTGATCGAGCTGAGCACCTCGGTGGGGGAGCGGCGGCTGAAGCTTGGCCCCGAGTACCGCGTCGCCGACAGCGCAAGCCTGCACGCCGAGTTGGCCGACCTGCTCGGCCACGCGATCCTGCCGGGCGGGACTGCCGGTGGGGTCCCGCCAAACGTGAGCCCCGAAGCCGAGCGGCGCCAAGCCAGCGTCGCCTAGTTCAGGCTCGCCCGCCGCAGCTGAGTTTCGCGGTGCCCCGGGCCGCGCGGCCGCTGAAAACGCGCTGTCAAATAGCCCGCGGGCTTTTCGTTCGGCGCGCATTGCGGGAAGCTTCTCGGCGTGCTCGACCTACCGGACGCCATCACCGCCTGCCTGTTCGACCTCGATGGGGTGCTGACGAAGACGGCCAAGGTGCACGCCACGGCGTGGAAGCAGATGTTCGACGAGTACTTGCGATGCCGGGCGGAGCGCAGCGGCGAGCCTTGCCACGAGTTCCGGCTGCCCGAGGACTACGAGCAGTACGTGGACGGTAAGCCCCGTTGCGATGGGGTGATGTCGTTCCTGCAGGCCCGGGGGATCGAGCTCGCGCTTGGTACCCCCGGGGACCCTCCCGACGCGGAGACCATCTACGGACTCGGGACACGCAAGAACGATCTGGTGCTCGAGCTCATCAGCAAGCAGGGGGCCGAGCCCTACGTGGGCTCCGTACGGTTCGTCGAGCGCGCCCGTGAGCAGGGCCTGCGCACAGCGGTAGTGTCCTCGAGCACGAACTGCCAGGACGTGCTGCTCGCCGTCGGCATCGAGCACCTGTTCGAAGCGCGGATCGACGGCGCGGTGGCCGAGCGAGAGCAGCTGGCGGGCAAGCCGGCGCCCGACACCTTTCTCGCCGGGGCCCGGGCGCTGCACACCGAGCCGGCCCACGCGGCGGTGTTCGAGGATGCGCTGGCCGGCGTGGAGGCCGGACGTGCTGGATGCTTCGGCTGGGTGGTAGGCGTCGACCGCACCGGCCATGCCCAGGCGCTGCGCGAGCATGGTGCCGACGTCGTGGTCGGGGACCTGGACGAGCTGCTGGAGCGCAGCCCGTGATCGGCACCGATGTGTTCACGGTTGAGCCGTGGTCGGTGACCGAGCGCGAGCTGCATCTCGAACTCCTGGGCCAGACCGAGTCGATCTTCGCCCTGTCCAACGGTCACATCGGCCTGCGGGCGAACCTGGACGAGGGCGAGCCGTCCGGCTCGCCCGGCACGTTCCTGAACAGCTTCTACGAGGTCCGCCCGCTTCCTTACGCCGAGTCCGCCTACGGCAACCCAGAGGCGGGTCAGACGATGATCAACGTCACGAACGGAAAGGTCTTCCGCCTGCTGGTCGACGACGAACCGTTCGACGTTCGCTACGGGAAGCTGATGCGCCACGAGCGCAGGCTCGACCTGCGCGACGGCGTCCTGCGACGCGAGGTCGAGTGGGTGTCGCCCGCCGGGCAGACCGTGCACGTCCACTCGACGCGCCTGGTGTCGTTCTCGCACCGCTCGGTCGCCGCGATCCTGTACGAGGTTGAGCCCGTGGGCGCGCCGGCGCGGATCGGCGTCCAGTCCGAGCTGGTGGCCAACGAGCCGATCCCCGCCGCCGAGGGAGATCCGCGCGCGGCCGCCGCGCTCAAGGCGCCGCTGGTCTCCGAGCACCACGGCCACCACGACCTGCGAGTCGGACTGGTGCACCGGACCCGGCAGAGCGGACTGATGATGGCCGCCGGCATGGATCACATCGTCGAGGGCCCAGAGGGGACGGTCACCGCGATGGAGAGCGAGGCCGACCTGGGCCGGCTGACCGTCAGCACCGAACTGAAGCCGGGCGAAAAGCTGCGCATCGTCAAGTTCCTGGCCTACGGCTGGTCGAGCCAGCGTTCGCTGCCGTCGCTGCGCGACCAGGTCGAGCTCGCCCTCGCCTCCGCGCGGCGGACGGGCTGGGAAGGACTGCTGCGCACGCAGCGCGAGTACCTCGCCGACGTGTGGGAGCGCGTCGCCTTCGAACTCGACGGTGACCCGGCGCTCGAGCAGGCTCTTCGCTTTGCCCTCTTCCACGTCGTGCAGGCGGCAGCTCGGGCGGAGCTGCGGGCGATTCCGGCGAAGGGCCTCACGGGCAGCGGCTACGACGGCCATACGTTCTGGGACACCGAGGCTTACACGCTCCCGGTGCTGACCTTCGTGTCTCCCCACGCTGCGCGGGACGCGCTGCTGTGGCGCCACTCCACGATGAATCTCGCCGAGGCGCGCGCCCGCGAGCTGGGGCTGGCCGGCGCCGCGTTCCCGTGGCGCACGATTCGCGGCCAGGAATGCTCCGGCTATTGGCCCGCGGGAACGGCCGCGTTCCATATCAATGCCGCTGTGGCGGACGCGGTCCGGCGGTACCTGAACGCCACCGGCGACGAGGAGTTCGAGCGGGGGCCGGGCCTTGAGATGCTCGTCGCCACGGCTCGGCTATGGCGCTCGCTGGGCCATCACGACGCCCACGGTGGTTTCCGGATCGATGGGGTGACCGGACCGGACGAGTACACCGCGCTGATCGACAACAACGTCTACACCAACCTGATGGCCGCCCGCAACATGCGCGTGGCCGCTGAGCTCGCCGTTCGACATCCGCAGCGCGCCGCCGAGTTGGGGATCGACGCAGAGGAGATCGCCAGCTGGCGCGACGCCGCCTCCGCCATCGTGATCCCGTCCGACCCGGACATGGGGATCACGCCCCAGTGCGAGGGGTTCACGCGGCTGCGTCGATGGAACTTCGAGCAGACTCCTCGCGAGCACTATCCGCTGCTGCTGCACTACCACAACTACGTGCTCTATTCGAGCCAGGTGGTCAAGCAGGCGGACCTGGTGATGGCGCTCTACCTGTGCGGCGAACACTTCAGCGACGAGCAAAAGGCGCGCGACTTCAACTACTACGAGCGAATCACCGTGCGCGATTCCTCGCTCTCGGCCGCCATCCAGGGCGTCGTCGCGGCCGAGGTGGGTCACCTGGAACTCGCCTGGGACTACCTCAGCGAGACCGCGCTCATCGATCTGCGCGACCTGGCCTTCAACACCCGGGACGGCGTCCACCTGGCCGCGCTGGCCGGCGCCTGGCACGTCGTGGTGGCGGGATTCGGAGGCGCTCGCGACCATGTCTCCACGCTGTCATTCGCGCCACGGCTGCCCCCCCGGATCACACGGCTTCAGTTCGGAATTCGCCTCCGGGGACGGCGCATACGGATCGAGGTGCACGCCGACCACGCCGTCTACGAGCTGGTCGAGGGGGAGCCGCTCGAGATCGTCCATTACGGCGAGGCGCTCGCCGTCGCCCGGGGCGCACCGCAGGTCAAGGCGTTGCCCCCGCCGCCGTCGTGGCCGGTGCCGAGCCAGCCGCCGGGACGGGCTCCTACCTTCGGGCAGGCGGAAACGCCCGCGCTCCGGGAAGCGATGCACGGAAGCTGAGCAGACTCGCCGCGCGAACCTGCAAGGCCGGCACCATGTCGCTTTGCCCGCTCGCGACGGGGGTAAACTCCCGAGCACTAGCAACAAATGCCACGAAGTCCGGGACTGGGGCCGTAGTTCGCCGGCTGACGGCCGCGTCCCGAGGAAGGGAGGTCGGAGTCATGTCGGTCGTTGCTGAGGCGCCAAAGCACGAGCTGGGCATAATCGAGACGCAGATCCCGGCCCGCATGGATCGGCTTCCGTGGGCGCGGTGGCACTGGATGGTGGTCATCGGCCTCGGGACGGTGTGGATCCTCGACGGCCTGCAGGTCACCATCATCGGGGCGATCGCGCCACGCCTGACCGAGCACGGGAGTGGCCTGACCCTCACCACGGCGGAGGTCGGGTTCGCCGCCTCGGCCTACATCGCGGGGGCATGCATCGGCGCCCTGTATTTCGGCTGGCTGGCCGACCGTCTCGGGCGCAAGAAGCTGTTCATGATCACGCTGGCGATCTTCCTCGGCGGCTCGGTGTTGACCGCGATCTCGTTCTCGTACTGGTGGTTCCTGCTCTGCCGGATCATCACGGGTGCCGGAATCGGTGGCGAGTACTCGGCGATCAACTCGGCCATCGACGAGTTGATCCCCGCCCGCGTGCGCGGTCAGGTCGACCTGACGATCAACGGCTCCTACTGGGTCGGCACCGCGCTGGGTGCCGTGCTCTCGGTTCCGCTGCTCGACACGAACATATTCGCGGCCAATGTTGGCTGGCGGCTGGCCTTCGGGATCGGGGCGATACTCGCCCTGATCATCCTGTACGTGCGTCGCAACGTGCCCGAGAGCCCACGCTGGATGTTCATCCACGGCTACGACAAGGAGGCCGAGGAGCTGGTCGCCGACATCGAGCGCCAGGTGACGGAGGACACCGGCCAGCAACTGATCCCGCCGGACCGCACGATCAGGATCAAGCAGCGCAAGTCGATCGGCATCGGAACGATCGCGAAAGTCGTCTTCACGATGTATCCCCGCCGAACCGTCGTATGCCTGGCGCTCCTGACGGGCCAGGCTTTCCTCTACAACGCGATCTTCTTCACCTACGCCCTGGTGCTGACGAAGTTCTACCACGTGGGGAGCGGCAGCGTGGGGTGGTACATCCTCCCGTTCGCGTTGGGGAACTTCGCCGGGCCGCTGCTGCTCGGACGCTGGTTCGACACGCTCGGTCGCAAGCCGATGATCGCCGGGACGTACATCATCTCCGGCGTGCTGCTGCTGGGCACCGGCATCCTGTTCCAGCAGGGGCAGCTGAATGCGTTCACGCAGACGTTCGCCTGGTGCGTGATCTTCTTCTTCGCCTCGGCCGGGGCATCGGCCGCGTACCTGACCGTGTCGGAGATCTTCCCGATGGAGACGCGGGCCATGGCGATCGCCTTCTTCTACGCGTTCGGCACCGCACTCGGCGGGATCAGCGGGCCGGCTATCTTCGGCGGGCTGATCGCGAGCGGCAAGCCGTCCGCGCTGTTCGTCGGCTTCGCCCTCGGGGCGGTGCTGATGATCGGGGCCGGTCTCGTTGAGCTCTGGCTCGGCGTCGAGGCCGCCGGCCGCGAGCTCGAGGACATCGCAGCTCCTCTGTCCGCGCGCGAGGCCGAGAGGGAGGCATCCGACATGTTCACGCTCGGCCGGGACCGGCGCGTCGTGCGGGCGACCCGCGCCCAGGAGGCGCTGGCGGGGCGGCGCGTGGCCGACGTGATGGTGCGCGACCCCGTCACCGTGAACGACGACCTGCAGCTGGACCGGTTCATCGAAGACGTGTTCCTGACCCACCGCCACACCGCCTACCCAGTCGTCGGCACGCGGGGGGACGTGATCGGACTGCTCACCGTGCGCGACGTGCTCGAGTTGCCGCGGGAACAGTGGGCCGCGCTGGCCGTGCGCGATCGCATGCTCCCGGTCGAGCGCTCGTTGGTGGTGGATGCGGAGGAGCCGCTGGACGAGGCACTGCGCGACCTGGCTCGGACCGAGGTGCACCGGGCGCTCGTGTCCGACCACGGCCATCTGCACTCGCTGCTCTCGATGACCGATGTGGCGCGCACCTTCGAGGTGCTGGCCGGCGAGGACATCGGCTACATCGGAGGCACGCCGCACGGACGGTTCAGCCCGGCCGAGCGCGAGACCGCCGGCGCGCCGGCGGGGGACGGAGGCGAATCATGAGTGCACGCGAGCCTGATCCACCCGGGTCCAGGGCCCACCAGCCGCCCACGCCTGGCGGCGACGCGCCCGCAGCGCCCGCCGGCGAAGAGCCGCGTGCGCCCGCCGGCGCCGAGCCGCCCGCGCCCGGCGGTCGCGACCCCGCGCCGGCCGAGGAGCGAGGCCTCTGGGATGTCTACTGGGATCGCTTCCGACGCCAGGAGGTCGACGATCCGGTCGAGGATCGGCGCGAGGGCATGTGGGATCGCTTCAAGCGCCAGCAAGTGGACGACCCCGTGGACCGCCGCCGCTCCTAGAGCGCGGCGGCCGCCGGAGCACGTCGGCTCTAGCGGAGGCGGTGCCTGGTCTGCGGCACCCGCGCCCGGTAAACCGTTGCCCCGCGACCAGGCTCCGCCGGTGCACAGGGGCGCCGGATCAGACGAACAGCCGAAGCGCGACTGCAAACGTGTGCATAATCCGTCTGGATGGCGCCCAGGAAGTTGAGCCTGGCTGGGCCGGCGACGTTGCGAGACGTCGCGCGGGTCGCTGGGGTGCACCCCGGGACGGTGTCGCGCGCACTCAATCCGCAGACGCGTGGGCTGGTCAACGAGCGGACGGCGCGGCGGGTGCTCGAGGCCGCCGAGGAGCTCGGCTACCGACCCAACCCGATCGCGCGGGGCCTGCGCACGAACCGCTCGCACACAATCGGGGTGCTCGTCCCCGACCTGATGAATCCACTGTTCGCGGCCGTGGTGCGCGGCATCGAGGACGGCCTGCGCGAGGCCGGTTACACGCCGCTGATCGCCAATACCGACAACGACGCGACCCGCGAGCGGGTCGCCTACGAGGCGATGAGCGCGCGGCAGGTGGACGGGTTCATCGCCGCGACGGCGGTGCGCGACCACTGGCTGCTGGCCGATCAGGTGGGCGCCGGCGCGAAGGTGGTGCTGGTCAACCGGCGGGTCGACAGCGACGCCATCCCGGCGGTTACCGGCAATGATCACGAGGGGATCCGGCTGGCCGTGGAGCACCTGGCCAAGCTCGGACATCGCCGCATCGCCCACGTGGCCGGCTCGCAGGCGCTGTATACGGGATGGTCGCGCCACCGGGGCTTTCTCGACGCGATGCGAGCGCGGCGGCTCGAGGTCGATCCGGGCCTGGTCGTGTTCAGTGACGCGTTCAACGAGCGGGAGGGGGCCCGCTGTTGCGGCGAGCTGCTCGACCGGCGGCGCGACTTCACCGCGATCGTGGCGGGCAACGACTTGCTGGCGCTCGGCTGCTACGACGCGCTCGAGGAGCGCGCGCTGCGGTGTCCGGAGGGCGTGTCGGTCGTCGGCTATAACGACATGCCATTCGTGGAGCGCTTCCGGCCGCCGCTGACGACCGTCCGGGTGCCGCACTACGAGCTCGGCGCGACCGCGGCGGCCCTGATGCTCGAGCAGCTCCGCTCGCGCGAGGCCCCGCCGCGGCAGCTGGAGCTCGCGCCCGAGCTGGTGATCCGCGGCTCGACAGCGCCGGTAGCCGACACCGGCGACCGGGCAACGACGCGTACGGCCGGGAAAGGCCCGGCCGGCCAACGCCGCACCGAGGGCGAAAGCGGCACCGCGGGTGAGACTCGCACGGCCCGTGCCGGTAAAGCGGATCGCAACACGGCGTCCCTTGACACCTTACAGTGACGTCGATAACGTCGCACACGATTGCAGCAAACGTTTGCAGTCCGAGCGCATCGAGGGAGGAGAGGTGCAGATGAGGCGAGGGACGTGGATGGTTGCGGCCGGGGTCTTGGCCGCCGCACTGCTGGTCGGCTGCGGCAGCTCGAGCAGCAGCAGTTCGAGCGGCGGGGGGTCGGCCTCGAACGCCTCGAGCAACAAGTCGCCGGTGGTGATCGGCACGTCGCTGTCGCTGTCGGGCGACTTCTCGGCAGACGGTCAGGCGTTCCAGAAGGGCTACCAGCTATGGGCGTCCGACGTCAACAAGGCCGGGGGCCTGCTCGGCCATCCGGTCAAGCTCGACGTCGTCTCAGACGCGAGCAGCCCGGCCCAGGTCGTGACCAACTACCAGAAGCTGATCTCCTCCGACCACGCCAAGCTGGTGTTCGGTCCGTTCTCGACCCTCTTGACCGTGCCTGCTTCAAAGGTGGTCAACCGCTACGGCTACGCGTTCGTGGAGGGCGCCGGCGGTGCGCCGGCGGCGTTCGGGAACGGCCTGCACAACATCTTCGACGTCAGCCTTCCCGTCATCGACAACCTGGTGCCGTTCGCCAAATGGGTGGCCTCGCTGCCGGCGTCAGAGCGGCCGAAGACCGCCGCATACGCCACCAGCGACGACCCGTTCACCCAGCCCCAGATCCCGCTCGCCCAGAACATCATGAGCGCGGCCGGCATCAAGACTGTCTACAGCAAGGTGTTCCCGGCCGAGGTCACCGACTACGCGCCGATCGCCACTGCGGTGGCGAGCAGCAAAGCCGACGCAGTCGTGCTCGGCTCGGTCGACGTGCCGACCGTGTCGGCGTTCGTGCACGCGTTCATCCAGCAGCACTACAGCCCCAAGGTGTTCATCGCCACTGCCGGGCCCGATCAAGGCGCAGCTTTCCTCAAGGCGGCCGGCGGGGCCAAGAACGCCGAGGGCATCATGTACCCGAACGGCTGGTACCCCGGCTACGCGAACGCCCAGAGTCAGAAGCTGGTCAGTGAGTACGTGGCCAAGTACGGCGGGACGCCCGCTGACGTCAACGCCGATGTGGCCGAGGCCTACTCCGTCGGCCAGGCGATCGCCCAGGCCGTCGCCGCGACCCATAGCCTCGACAATCCCAAGATCATCTCCTACCTACACAGCGGGGTGACCCTGAACAGCGTCCAGGGACCGGTGAAGTTCAACGCGCAGGGTGAGAACGGGCAGGCCGCCGCCTTCGTGTTCCAGTGGCAGAAGGGCAACCAGGTTCAGGTGCTGCCGGTCGGCGCCAGCGGGTCCAAGCCGCCGCTGATCCCGAAGCCCAACTGGGGATCGTGAGCGCCAGCTCACTCGCCAAGGCGGTCGTAGACGGCATCCTCACGGGCGGTGTCTATGCCCTGATGGCGGCAGGCCTCACGCTGATCTTCGGCGTGATGGACATCATCAACATCGCCCAAGGCGCGCTGATCGTCCTCGGCGCGTACATGAGCTATGTGCTGTCGGTGCACCTCGGGATCGATCTGTTCGTCGGCCTCATCATCACCATCCCCGCGTTCTTCGTGCTCGGCGTGGCGATCGAATGGGCATTCATGCGCCGGCTGCGCGAACAGGATCGGACGGCCATGTCGATTCTCGTCACCTATGCGGTGGCGATCATCATCGAGGGACTGCTGAGCGTCATCTTCGGCGTCGATTACCTGCAGCTGCGCGCGTCCTACGTCGACAGCACGTTCCACATCCTCGGCTTCTACCTGCCCTACATCTACGTGTTCGGCTTCCTGCTCGCGATCGGGTTGCTCGGGGTCCTGTACTGGATCCTGTACCGGACCCACTTCGGTCGCGGCGTGCGTGGGTCGTTGCAGAACCGCACCGCGGCGGAGCTGATCGGGGTGAACGTCAACCGGGTGCGGGCCGTGTCGGTGGGAATCGGGGTGGCGGTCACCGCAGCGGGCGGGATGGTGTTCGGCGCCACCAACGCGTTCAACCCGTCGAGCGGCTACGACCTGATCTCGCGCCTGCTCTCGATCGTGATCTTGGCCGGGCTCGGGAGCATCGCCGGCGCGCTCGTCGCCGCGCTGTTCATGGTCACGCTCGAGGACGTGGTGGCCGTGGTGTGGTCGCCGGTGTGGGCCACGCTCGTGTATTACGCGTCGCTGATCGTCGTGCTCTCGTTCCGGCCGGGCGGCCTGTTCGGGTCCGCGGCGGTCCGGGCGCAATGACAGCGCAGGTCGATGCCGCGTGAGGCTGCGGCCGCCGGCACGCGCGCTGCTCGTCGCGACCGCCGTCGCGATCCTCGGCGTCTTCCCGCTGATCTTCTCGAGTCCGACGAGCACGTCGATCGCCGTCTTCACGCTGATCTTCATGGTGGCCGCGTGCGCCTGGAACATGTTCGCGGGCTCCTCCGGCTACATCGCGCTCGGCCACGCCGTGTACTTCGGCTGCGGCGCGTACACGCTCACGCTGCTGGCCAACCATCTGGGCTTCGCCGCCGGGTGGGGGGTGTTTGCGCTGGTGCCGGTGGCCGGCATCGTCGCCGGACTGATCGCGGTGCCCACCGGGCTGATCGCGCTGCGCGCGCGTCGCCACACGTTCGTGGTCATCACGATCGCCTTCATGTTCATCTTCCAGTTGGCGGCCTTCAACCTCGGCTTCACCGGTGGCTCGTCGGGGCTGCAGCCGCCAACGCCGCTGTGGTCGGTCGACACCTACAACCTCAACTTCTACTACGTAACGGCGGTGGTCCTGCTCGCCACGTTCGTCCTCACCTGGCTGGTGCGCCGCTCGCGCTTCGGGCTGCAACTGCTGTCGATCCGCGACGACGAGGAGCGTGCCCGCGGGCTCGGCGTGCGGGTGGCGCGGGTCAAGCTGAGCGCGTTCGTTCTGTCGGCCATCCCGGTGGGCATGGTGGGTGGGATCTACGCCTACTTCCTCGGCCAGATCTTCCCCCAGTTCGCGTTCGATCCCCTGTTCGACCTGTCGATCGCGCTGATGGCGTTCATCGGAGGCCTGGGGACCCTGGTCGGCCCGCTCCTGGGCGCGCTGGTGCTCGAATCGCTGCAGCAGTACTTCACCGTGCAGTACGGGTCCAGCCAGGCCTACCTGATCATCTACGGGGCCCTGTTCCTGGTCGTCGTGCTCCTGCTTCCGCGGGGCGTGATTCCCAGCCTCGAGGAGCTGATCAGCCGCGCTCGCGCGGAGCCGCCGGAGCAGGGGCCTGAGGAGCCCGGTCGGACCGCCGACACGATCGAGGCGGTGCGATGAGTGCGCTGATCGAGGCGGAGGGGGTGGGCAAGGCGTTCGGCGGCCTCCAGGCGCTGACCGACTGCTCGCTGTCGGTGGCGGAGGGCTCGGTCTCCGGGCTGATCGGGCCCAACGGCTCGGGTAAGACCACGCTGTTCAACTTGATGACCGGCTATGAGCGAGCGAGCCGGGGCGAGATCCGCCTCGGCGGCGAGTCGATCACCCGGGCCACGCCGGAGCGCGTGTTCGCGCTCGGCGTGGGCCGCACCTTCCAGATCACCCGGCTGTTCTTCCGGCTCACCGTGCTCGAGAACATGCTGGTGGCCACGCAGCGCCATGAGGGCTGGCTGCGCTCGGTGCTGCGGGTGGCTGGTTCGGCCGCCGAACGTGTACGCGCGCTCGAGCTGCTCGAGTTCGTGGGTCTCTCCGGGCTGGCGGCGCGTCCCGCCGGCGAGCTGTCCTACGGTCAGCGCAAGCTCCTGGAGCTGGCCACGCTGCTCGTCGCCGACCCCGCCGTGCTGCTGCTGGACGAGCCGACGGCCGGAGTGAACCCGACGCTGATCAACCAGCTGACCGAGCGCATTCGCGAGCTGAACCGCGCCGGCAAGACTTTTCTCGTCGTCGAGCACAACATGGAGTTCGTGATGGGGTTGTGCCACCAGGTGACCGTGCTCCACCAGGGACGAACCTTGCTGACCGGCACGCCGGAGCAGGTTCGCGCCGACCCGGCCGTGCTCGACGCCTATCTCGGGGGAGCCGACGACGATGACCTCTAGCCCGGGGAACGGCGCGGCTCGGGCCGGCGAAGCGCTGCTGGCCGTCGACGGCTTGACCGCCGGCTACGGCGGCGGCGACATCCTCAAAGGAGTCTCGTTCAGCGTGGCCCGCCACGAGATCATGTGCATCGTCGGACCCAACGGCTCAGGCAAGTCGACGCTGCTCTCGACGATCGTGGGGATCCTGCGTCCGCGGCGCGGGCAGATCGCGTTCCAAGGTGAGTCGCTGATCGGGCTAGCGCCGCGCCAGGTGCTGTCCAAGGGCATGGTCATGGTCCCGCAGGCCCACAGCCTGTTCGCGGGCATGACCGTGCGGGAGAACGTCGAGATGGGCGCGTTCACGGTCGGCGACAGCCGGGTCGTCCGCCGGCGGCGCGAGGAGATCGAGGAGATGTTCCCGCTCGTGCGTGAACGCGCGCGCGACAAGGCTGGGAGCCTGTCCGGCGGCCAGCAGCGCCTGGTCGAATTGGCCCGCAGCCTGATGCTCGACCCCTCGCTGATCGTGCTCGACGAGCCATCCATCGGTCTCGATCCCCCCACGCGCCGCTCGGTGTTCGGAATGATCCGGCTGATGAACCAGCAGGGACGCACGATCCTCCTCGTCGAGCAAAACGCCCGCGCTGGGCTCAAGCTCTCGACGCGCGGGCTGGTGCTCGAAAACGGCAAGGTGCGTCTCTCCGGCACTGGTCGGGAGATCCTCGAGCATCCCGAGATCAGCTCGCTCTACCTGGGCGGCGCGGTGTCTAGCGCGACGCCCCGATCGTGAGGGCGGGCATGTGGGTAAGGACCTCGAGGAGGTGATCCTCAGTGGCCGACGCGCGGGTGCGGGCGGCGATTGAGCACTGGGCCCCGCGCTTCATCGCGATGGGCGTCGACTACAACCAGTTCTTCCGGACCACCGCGCGGATCGAGCGCTGGGTGCAGTGGCTCGATGCATGGTGCGCCGTGGCCGGCGAGCATCTCGAGCAGGCTCGTGCGGCCGAGGCGGCGGGTCGCGCGTGGAGCGCCGGCGAGGCCTACCTCCAGGCGGCGCTCTGCCTGCACTTCGGCAAATTCGTGTGGGTCGTCGACGAGGTCGCCCACCGCGTCGCCACCGAGCGATCGATCGACGCCCTGTATCGCGCACATCGATACCTCGACCCCTCCGCTGAGCGGATCGAGGCGGAGTTGCCCGGCGGCCGCCTGGCGGCGAACCTGCGCCGGCCACCGGATGCGCAGCGCCCGCCGCTCGTGGTCCTGATTCCGGGGCTCGACTCGACCAAAGAGGAGTTCTTCCATCACGAGAACGCGTTCCTGGTCCGGGGCATGGCCACGCTCTCGATGGACGGTCCCGGCCAGGGCGAGTGCGGCTTCTCGCTGCCCATCCGGCCCGACTACGAGGTCGCGGTCGCGGCTGTGCTGGATGTCCTGGCCGGGCGCGAGGACGTCGACCTCGCGCGAGTCGGCGCGGTCGGCGTCAGCCTTGGCGGCTACTACGCGCCGCGCGCCGCCGCGTTCGAACCGCGGCTGCGCGCCGTGGCCGGGATCAGCGGGGCCTACGACTTCGGCGAGCTGTGGAGTCGGCTGCCGCCGCTCACGCGCGAGACGTTCATCGTCAAATCGGGGGCGCGCGGCGACCGGCAGGGGCGCGCGCTGGCGAGCGCGCTGAGCCTGCGCGGCGTCGCCGGCGAGATCCGGCAGCCCGCTCTGTTCGTCACCGGCGGGCAGGACCGGATCGTCCCCTGGCAGCAGACCGAGCGCGCGGCGCGTGAGGCGCCCCGGGGAGAGTTCGTGCTGCTGGAGCAGGCCACGCACGTCTGCAGCAACATGCCCTACCGCTACCGCCCGTTGGTGGCCGACTGGATGGCTGAGCAGCTCGCGTCCGCGGCATGATCGGACGACCGCTGCGCCGGCGCGAGGACCTGCCGCTCGTGCAGGGGCATGGGCGCTACGTCGACGATCTCAACCCGTCGGGCCTCGCGCACGTGGCGTTCGTGCGCAGCCACCACGCGCGCGCCCGGATCGTCGGGGTGCGAGTCCCGGCGGTGGCGCCCGGACTGCTGCGGGTGCTCACCGCCGCCGATCTGGTCGGCCGCGCGCGTCCCCTGCCGGTGATGGAACCCCAGGGCGCCGCGGTGGCCGACGTGCCCCACCCGATCCTGGCCGAGGACGAGGTCCGCTACGCGGGGCAGCCGGTCGCGGCGGTGGTGGCGGAGAGCCGGGCTCAGGCGGTCGACGCCACCGAACTTGTCGAGGTCGAGTACGAGCAGTACTCCGCGGTGGTCGAGCCCTCGGGCGCGCCCGAGACGCTGCTGCGCTGGGAGCGCACAGCCGGCGATGTCGACGGGATGCTGGCGGCCGCCGCGCATCGCGTGAAGGCCCGGCACCGCATTCCGCGGCTGGTGGCGGCGCCGATCGAGCCGCGCGGGGTGGTGGTCGCCTACGACGACCAAGAGGACCTGCTCACCGTATGGGCCTCCGCGCAGGACCCGCACCGGCCCCTGGCTCAGCTCGCCCATGCCCTCGAACGTCCCGCGGAGAAGATCCGCGTCTTGGTGCCCGACGTCGGTGGGGCGTTCGGCAGCAAGGGGGTGATCGCACTGGAGGCGGTGGCGGTGGCGATTGCCGCGATCGAGCTCGGCCGACCGCTCAAATGGATCGAGGATCGCGCTGAGAACTTTCTCGCCGCCTACCAGGGACGCGGCGTGGAGGCCGAGGTCGAGCTGGGGCTGGACGGACGGGGGCGCATCCTGGCCGTGCGGGCGCGGATCCTGGCCGACCTCGGGGCGTACCTGCTGCCGTCGACGGCTATCCCGCCGCACACTACGGCGATGCTGATGACCGGCTGCTACGACGTGCCGGCGGCGGCGGTGTCGGTGCGCGGCGCCCGGACCGACAAGGTGCCCACCGGTCCCTACCGCGGCGCCGGGCGCCCGGAGGCGGCGTACCTGCTCGAACGCACCGTCGACGTCGCGGCACGCCAATTGGGAATCGACCCGGTCTGCCTCCGCCGGCGCAACCTGATCCGCTCCTTCCCTTACCGCAGCGCCCTCGGCTGGACGTATGACTCGGGCGACTACGAGCGCTGCCTCGATCGCGCCCTCGAACTGGTGGGCGCCCCGCCGCCGGGGCGCCTCGTCGGGACCGGCGTCGCCATGTACGTCGAGCGTGCCGGCGGAAACTGGGAAAGCGCGCGGGTGACGGTCGAGGCGACGGGACGGGTGATCGCCCGCAGCGGGTCCTCGCCGCACGGGCAGGGCCATGCGACCACCTTCGCGCAGATTGTGGCCGACGGATTGGGCATCTCGGCCGAGGATGTCGAAGTGCGCTTCGGGGATCTCCCGGGCGTGGGAACGTTCGCCAGCCGCTCGGTGGCCATGGGCGGGTCGGCCCTGGTGCGGGCGACCGAGCGGCTCCTGAACCAGGCTGCGCGGCGGGCCGCCGGGATGCTCGGCTGCCGCCCGCACGCCCTGACGCGATCCGGGCTGCGCTGGACCGCTCCGGATGGCCGGGCGGTTACGCTGGCACAGATCGCCGGCGCGGCCGGCGACCTCCAGGCGGAGGCGCGGTTTGAGTCCGACCTGGTGTTCGGGTCCGGGGCGTATGCGGCCGTGGTCGAGATCGACCCCGCTACGGGCGCTCTGCACGTATTACGACTGGCCGCGGTCGACGACGCCGGCACGATCATCAACCCGCTGCTCGCCGAGGGGCAGGTCGTGGGCGGCGTCGTTCAGGGGCTCGGGGCGGCCCTGATGGAGGAGGTGGTCTACGACGCCGACGGCCAGCTGCGCAACGCTTCGTTCGCCGAGTACAGCCTGCTCGGGACGGTCGAGCAGCCGACCATGGCCACCGCATTCGTGCAGACGCCCTCGCCGAACAACCCGCTGGGGGCGAAGGGCATCGGCGAGGGTGGGGCGATCGGCACGCCGGCGGCTATCGCCAACGCCGTGGCCGACGCGCTGGGTGGACCCGCGCCGGATCCTCCGTTCACCGCCGAGAAGCTATGGCGGGCGCTACGCGGTCAGACTGGCTAGGAGCGGCTTGGCGGCCGCGTCGAATCGCCTCAGATCGCCATAGGGACGCGCCACCAGCATCGCTCCCTCGAGGGTTGAGAGGATGCCCTGGGCGACGTCCTCGGCGTGCCCTACGTAGTTCAGCGTGCCGTCCGCCCTGCCGTCCTCGAGCAGCTTCGCGAGCCACGTTTGATTCTCGTCGAAGAAGCGGATCACGCTCGCGCGCATCGCGTCCGGAAGCGTTTGGTACTCGGCCGCGAGGATGCCGCACATGCACATCCGCTCGTTCCGCAGCACTCCGGCATACAGGTCCACGTAGGCCTCGAGCCTCGAGCGCGCGTCGGGCAGGTCTCGATCGATCTCGTCGAGCGCCTGGTTGAACCGCTCGGCGTAGCGGGTGATCAGCGCGAGGCCGAGTTCGGCCTTGCCCGGATAGTGGTAGTGGAGGCTGGCCTTGGTGATGCCCAGCTCGGTGGCGATGTCCGCGTAGCTGAAGTTGCTGAAGCCGCGAATCTGCACCAGGCGCTCGGCGATGTCGAGCATTCGCTCGGCAGTTCCGGACTCTTTCCTATTGCGGGCGACGGACATCGAACAAGTTTTCTCCGGTGGGGTCTTGACAGCTTACCTACTAGAAGGTAGGTTGCCCACGCAAGCATAGCTTATCTACTAGTAGGTAAGCAGACTACCCACAAGGGGGGGCCATGGGCACCATCACCACCTTCGATCTCGACCGCTTCACCCGGGCGGCCGAGGCGCGCGACGCCACGACCCAGCTGTCGATGTACGGCCCGGACGCAATCGTCACGATCACCAACAAGCTCTCCCAGCCGGGAGCGCCCCGCGTGCTGCGTACCCGTGAGGAGATCAAGTCATGGCTGGAGGACATGTACGGCCGCGACATGACCCACTCGGTCAAGCACCGCGTGCTGGACGAGGCGGGGGCGGCCTATACGCAGGCCTGCCGCTACGCGGATGGCACCAACGTGATCTGCGCGACGGTGATCGAACTCGAGGGCGGCGTCATCTCCGGCCAGACCGTGCTCGAGGTCTGGGACGAGGAATAGGCCGGACGAACCGCACGATCGAGGAGCCAGCATGAGGCATGAGACCGAGCATAAGAGCTTCGAGCGCCCGGACGAGACGCGCCAGTTCCCCAACGGCAAAGCCGAGATCGTCTCGATCGGGGGTGCCGAGGTGGGCAGGCTGATATTCCAGCCGGGTTGGCGCTGGTCGAACGATGTCAAGCCGATCGCCGGGACCGACAGCTGCGAGGCGCCGCACTTCCAGTATCACCTCAGCGGTCAGCTCGCAATCCGCATGGACGACGGCACCGAGATGATCGCCGGACCCGGCGACGTTACCTCGCTTCCCAGCGGGCACGACGCATGGGTAGTCGGCGAGGAACCCGTGGTCGTGGTCGACTGGTACGGAGCGAGCAACTACGCCCGCGCGAGCTGAGCGGGGCATCCCGGACCCGCGGTCGATCTAGCGATCGAGGGCGAACGAGGCGCCCGGGTCGCCGGCCGGGCGCCCGTTCGCCGGCGCCGCCTGGAGCCGGTCGTGGTCCAGGACCGTGTTCCGCTCCGAGGTGACCTCCCGTTCGAGGGGCAGCGACCCACCCACCGTGTAGTAGGGCTTGCCGGCGATGACCAGGTCCTCGGCCGGAAAGCGCGTGATCACCTCGCAGCCGTCCGCGGTCACCACCAGCTGCTCCTCGATCCGCGCCGCCGACCAGCCGTCGCTCGCCGGCCAGAATGTCTCGAGCGCGAACACCATCCCCTGGCGAATCTCCTCGGGATGCTCGAGTGAGACCAGGCGGCTGAAGATCGGCTTCTCCCAGATCGACAGCCCCACGCCGTGGCCGAACTGCAGCGCGAACGCCGCCTCTTCGTTGGGGAAGCCGAACTCCTGGGCGCGCGGCCATACGCTCGCCACCTCAGCGGTGGTGGCACCGGGCCGGATCAACGCGATGGCTGCGTCGAGGTAGTACCGGCAGCGCTTGTAGGCGTCGAGAAGCGCCTTGGACGCGCCGGCGATGGCGAACGTGCGGTAGTAGCACGTGCGGTAGCCCATGAAACTGTGCAGGATGTCGAAATAGGCGGGATCCCCGGGGCGCAGGGCCCGGTCGGTGTAGACGTGGGGATGTGGGTTGCAGCGCTCGCCAGAGATCGCGTTGACTCCCTCGACGAACTCCGATCCCATGTCGTAGAGCACCTTGTTGACCAGGCCCACGCACTCGTTCTCGCGCATCCCCGGTTTCATGGCGCGGTAGAGGTCCTCGTAGGCGGCGTCGACCATCGCGCAGGCCTGGTTCAGCAGCGTGATCTCGTCCTGGGTCTTGATGACCCGCGCCTGCTGCATCAGTTGCTGGCCGTCGAGGACTTCGATGCCGGCGGCCTGGAGGGCGAACAGCACGGGCGGCTCGATGGCGTCGACGCCAACCGGCTCGTGTGCGAGGCCACGCGCCTCCAGCTCGGTGCAGATCTTGCCCGCGACGTCCTCGGCCCGCCCAGACTCGGGCGACATCGCGCCTCGCAGCGTCGAGATGCCGGCGCGCGAGCGGCCGTCGGCCAGCCACGGGTTGTAGAGCTGGTGGTGGCGCGCCGCCGAGCCGAAGTCCCACATGATCGGCTCGTCCCCCTGGGGGAGTAGGCAGAAGCGGTTCAGCTTGTCCTGCGCCCACGTGCCGATGTGCGTGGCCGTGATGTAGCGGATGTTGGCCATGTCGAAGCACAGGAGCGCCCCCATCGAGGAGCGCGCCAGCAGTTCCTCGATCCGCGCGAGCCGCTCTTCGCGCAGGCGGTCGAAGCGGACCCGCTCCTCCCAATCGACCGCCATGTGCCCGTAGGTGTGCAGTCCCATTCTCGGAAGCTTACGGACGTTTGCAGGACCATCGCCCCGGATGCGACTGAGGTAACCCGCGGATAGCGCGGCAAAACGCAACCACCTCGCTCGAGCAAGCGTCGCTGGTCCTGGCCGGTGGATGCTGCTTGACGCCCCAACCACAAGTCCGCTACCCTGCAAACGTTTGCATCGACCCGAGCGCCACCATGGACAGCAGCACCACTCAGGGGCGCGCCACGACCGCGGGGCTAGGAGCTGACCCTATGCAGGATCGAACGCTGAAGGAGAAGAGGCTCGGGTGGGTGGGCGCCGGTCGCATGGGCCATGCCCTGGCGACGCGCCTGCTCGAGGCGGGCTGCGACGTCGCGGTCTACAACCGCACCCGGTCAAAGGCCGAACCGCTGGGTGAACTGGGGGCGACGATCGTCGACGCGCCCGCGGACCTGGGCGACCGGGACATCGTGTTCACGATCGTCGCCGGGCCCGCCGATTTCCAGCAGGTGGTAGCCGGACCGCAGGGCCTGCTCGCGAGCGCGGCCGCGGCCCCGTCGGTGATCGTCGACTCGACGACGGTCTCGGCCGAGGCGTCCGAGCGGGTGCGCGCCGAGGCCGAGAAGCGCGGGACGGCGCTGCTGGCCGCCCCGGTCAGCGGCAACCCGAAGGTGGTCAAGGCCGGCCGGCTGACGATGGTCACCTCGGGTCCCGAGCCCGCGCACCAGGCGGCGCTGCCCTACCTGAACGTCCTGGCCGGCGGCGGGGTCACGTACGTGGGCGCGGGCGAACGCGCGCGGCTGGTCAAGGTGTGCCACAACCTGATGCTCGGAATCGTGGCCCAGACGCTGGCCGAGATCCTGGTCCTGGGCGAGAAGGGAGGTGTCTCGCGCGCGGCCATGATGGAGTTCCTCAACAACAGCGTGCTCGGCTCGACCTTCACCCGCTATAAGACGCCGGCCTACGTCAACCTCGACCTCGCGCCCACGTTCACGCCCCAGCTCCTGTACAAGGACTTCGATCTCGGCCACGAGGCGGCGCGCGCGCTCGGCGTGCCGATGCCGGTGGCGGCGGCCGCTCAGCAGGTCGTGCAGGCGCTGATCGGCCACGGCTACACCGACGTGGACTTCGCCGCCCTGATCGAGCTTCAGGCCAAGGCGTCCGGACTCGAGCTCAAGCCCGAGGCGACACCGGTGTCGGATGGATTGGAGCGGGCCGCTTAGTGGCGGGGAGGACCACGGCATGACGGTCGACGAGCAGATCGTCACCGAGGCGCCCGCCGCGTACCTCGAGCGCTACGGGCTGATGCTGCTCATCCGCCTCTTCGAGACCGAGATGCAGCGCCTGTTCCTGAAGGGCGAGGTGCACGGGACCACCCACCTGAGCGCCGGTCAGGAGGCGGTGCCGGTGGGGGTGTGCTCGGCGCTCGCGCCCGACGACTATCTGGCCGGGACCTACCGCGGCCATGGGCACGCGCTGGCCAAGGGCACCCACCCGGACGCGCTGCTGGCCGAGATGCTCGGTCGTGTCACCGGCGTGTGTGGCGGACGGGCCGGCTCGATGAATGTGATCGACGCCGAGCACGGACTGGTCGGGTGCTTCGGCATCGTCGGCGGCAGCATCGCGGCGGCCACCGGTGCTGCGCTCGCGGCCAAGGGCCAGGGTCGTGTGGCGGTGGCGATGTTCGGCGACGGCGCCACCAACCACGGCTACTTCCACGAGTGCCTCAACTTTGCCCAAGTGCTCGCGCTCCCCGTCGTGTTCGTGTGCGAGAACAACTTCTACGGCGAGTTCACCCCGATGCTCAAGGTAACCGCCGGCGGCGACATCGCCGGCCGGGCCGCCGCGTACGGGATTCCCGCGTCGGTGGTTGACGGCAACGACCTCTGGGCGGTGCGCGAGGCTGCGGTCGAGGCGGTGGCCCGCGCCCGCTCGGGAGGCGGACCGACGTTGCTCGAGTGCCAGACCTACCGCCATCACGGCCACTCCAAGGCAGACCCGGCCAAGTACCGCCCGCCCGAGGAGGTCGAGCGGTGGCTCGCCCGCGACCCGCTGGGCGTGGCCAAGGCCCGCCTGGCCGAGTTGGGCGTCTCCGAGCAGGAGCTCTCCGAGGTCGAGGAGACCACGAGGGCCCGGATGGAGCAGGCGGTGCAGTCCGCGCTCGCCGCGGCCTACCCCGATCCCGCCGGCGAGACGGCCACGGAGTTCGCGCCGTGAGCGCCGGTGCTGCGCTCGAGTTCCGGGTGGCGATCCGCGAGGCGATCGTCGAAGAGATGGAGCGCGATGAATCGGTCGTGTTCTTCGGAGAGGACATCGCGGCCGAGCAGGGCGGGGTGTTCGCCGTGACCCCGGGGATCCAGGAGCGCTTCGGGACCGAGCGGGTGTTCGACACGCCGATCTCGGAACTGGCCATCACCGGCGCCGCGTTCGGGGCGGCGGTCACCGGCCTGCGCCCGATCATCGAGATCATGTTCGGCGACTTCATGGGCCTGGCCATGGACTCGCTGATCAACCAGTCGGCCAAGTACTGGTACCTCTCGCGCGAGCAGCGCAGCGTCCCCCTCGTGGTGCGCTCGGCGGTGGGCGGCGGCGGCCGGTTCGGCGCGATCCACTCGCAGACCCACGCCACCTGGTTCCAGGGCGTCCCCGGGCTGAAGATCGCGTTCCCGTCCTCCCCCGCCGAGGCGAAAGGACTGCTCAAGGCGGCGATTCGCGACGACAACCCGGTCATCTTCCTCGAGCACAAGCGGCTCTACTCGGTCAAGGCCCAGGCGCCCGCGCCCGGGGAGGTGCTGCCGCTTGGCCAGGCGCGCGTCGCCCGGCCCGGGCGCGATCTGACGATCGTGTCCGCCGGCAAGGGCGTGCCCGACGCGCTCGAGGCCGCCGGGCAGCTTGCCCGCGACGACAGGATCGAGGCGGAGGTGATCGACCTGCGCACGCTGCGGCCGCTCGACATCGACGCCGTGCTCGCCTCGGTGGCGCGGACCAATCGCATGTTGGCGGTCGAGGAGGGCCCCGCCACCGGAGGCTGGGCGGCCGGTTTGCTCGGCATCGTGGCCGAGCACGGGCTGCACGACCTCGACGACGTGTGGCTCCTGAGCACCGACGAGCTCCCGATCCCCTACAGCCCCACGCTCGAAGACGCATTCATCCCGGGAGCGGCAGCCATCGCATCCGCCGTGCGCGAGCGCGCCGGCGTCGTCGTGGGGCGGTGATAAACATGCCTGAGGTCGTCATGCCGCGGCTTTCGGACTCGATGGAGGAGGGGACGATCGTTCGCTGGCTCAAACGCGACGGCGACCGGGTGGCGCAAGGCGAGCCGCTGGCCGAGGTCGAGACCGACAAGGCCACGGTGACCTTCGACGCGGACACCGACGGCACGCTGCGGATCCTGGTCGGCGAGGGGGAGACGGTGCGAATCGGGCAGCTGATCGCGCGGATCGGCGAAGCGCCCCGGGCGCCGGAGTCGGCACCTGCGAGCGCGGAGAACGGCGCGCCCCGCGCGAAGGCCTCGCCGCTCGCCCGTCGGCTGGCCCAAGAGTCAGGCGTGGACCTCTCGCAGCTGGCCGGTTCCGGACCCGGCGGGCGGATCGTCCGATCCGACGTCGCGGCCGCCGCCGAACCTCCGGCGCCGCCGCGGCCCGGGCGCGGGAACAAGGGTGCGCTCACCATCCAGCAGCCGTCGCGCATCCAGGTCCAGATCGCCCAGCGCATGGCGGAGTCCAAAGCGACGATCCCGGACTTCTCGCTCCACGCCGAGGTCGACATGGAGCAGGCGGTGGCGCTGCGCGAGCAGCTGCGCAAGGGCGCGCGGGACGGCGATGTCGTGCCCTCCTATAACGACATGGTGGTCAAGGCGTGCGCTCTGGCCCTGCGCGAGCATCCACGCGCCAACGCCGCCTACCGCGACGGCGCGTTCGAGCTCTACGAGCGAGTCAACGTGGGGATCGCGGTGGCGGCCGAGGACACCCTGATCGTGCCCACGTTATTTGACGCTGATCGCAAGTTATTGCCCGACATCGCGCGCGAGGCGCGCGCCTTGGCCGAGCGCGTCCGGCAGCGCACGGTCACGCCGGCCGAGCTGTCGGGCGCGACGTTCACGGTGTCCAACCTCGGCATGTACGGGGTGGCCAGCTTCGCCGCGATCATCAACCCGCCCCAAGCGGCGATCCTGGCCGTGGGCGAGCTGCGCGAGCTACCGGTCGTACGCGAGGGACTTCTCGTGCCGGGCGTGCGCATGAGCCTCGTCCTCACCTGCGATCACCGGATCCTGTATGGCGCGCCCGCGGCGGAGTTTCTCGCTCGGGTCCGCGCGCTGCTCGAGCAGCCGGCGTACCTCCTGCTGAGCTAAGGACCCGCGCGGGGCCTCACGGCGTCAGTCCTCGGGCACCCACGGCCCGTGCCACCCACCGTAGTGGGCGACCAGATCGTGCGCCTCGGCCGGACCCCATGAGCCCTTGGCGTACGGATGCAGCGCCGGCGGGGAGTCGAGCAGCGGCTGGACGATCCTCCAGGTCTCCTCGACGTTGTCCTGGCGCGTGAAGTGCGTGCTATCGCCGACCAGCGCGGCGTGCAGGAGCACCTCGTAGGGTGTAGCGCCCTCGCCGCCCTCCTGGGCGAACTCCATATCGAGCTCGATCTCGTTTGCTCCCGGCTTGTCGGCCCGCTGAGCGTCGAGGATCATCCGGATCCCCGTCGACGGGTCGATCTTGACCACGATCTGGTTAGGCTCCGGCCGCCGGTGGTCGGTACCGAGGAAGTGCAGCCGCGGGGGATGGCGGAAAAGAAGCCGCAGTTCGGTCTGCCTGACCGGCAGGTGCTTGCCGGTGCGCAGGAAGAAGGGCACGCCGGACCAGCGCCAGTTGTCGACCTCTAGGCGCAGCGCGACGTAGGTCTCGGTGTTCGAATCGCGGGCCACGCCGTCGATGTCCCGGTAGCCGTCATACTGCCCACGCACGTAACGGGCGGCCTCGGCGTCCGGCATCGCCCTGAACACGGCGAGCTTGCCGTCCTTGAGCGTGTCGGGGTCGCCGCCGGCCGGCGGCTCCATCGCCGCGGTGGCGAGGAGCTGGAGCAGATGGTTGACCACCACGTCGCGAAGCGCTCCGACCGGATCGTAGAAATGCCCTCGGTCCTCCACGCCGAAGCTCTCCGCCATGGTGATCTGCACGCAGGCCAGGTGATTGCGATTCCACACGGGCTCGAGCATGGTGTTCGCGAAGCGCAGGTAGAGTATCTCCTCCAGACCCATCTTCCCCAGGAAGTGGTCGATCCGGTACAGCTGTGACTCGTCGAGGTGGCGGTGCAGCTCGGCCGCGAGCGCTCGCGCTGACTCCAGGTCGTGACCGAACGGCTTCTCCACCACGACGCGTCGCCCGTTCGACACCAGCCCGGCTCCCGCCAGTCCCCCGACCACGCGGGCGAACAGCGAGGGCGGAATCTCGAGGTAGAACGTCGGGTTGCGTGAGTCATGCAGCGCGTCGGCGACGCGCGAGAACGTCCGCTCGTCGCCGAAGTCGCCGCGCACGTAGCGCAGGCGGCCGGCAAAGGCGGCGAAGGCCTTCTCATCGATGTGCTCGCCGGCCTGCTCGATCGACTCGCGCGCGCGGTCGCGCAGTTGCTCCTCGCTCATGTCGTCGACTGCGACGCCGATCACCGGAACCCCGAGCAAGCCGCGCTGCTCGAGGCGGTAGAGCGAGCGGAACGTCATCTTGCGGGCCAGATCGCCCGTGATGCCGAAAACGACGAGCGCGTCCGCCTGACGATCGGTCACGCCCGCACGCTATCGCGTAGACGGGCCAGGCGAGTTCTCAAGATGGGTCACAGAGGTGCGCAGGCTCGGGCGGTTCGCCGAGGCGGGGCGCGGCTAGCGCGACTTCTTGACCCGGCGGCGCGCGGCGTTTCCGCGCGTGCGGAGCTTCTTGGCCAGCGCGACGTCGTCCGCGGCAGGCGCGCCGCCGTCGCGACCGGTCTCGAGCACGCAGGGCAGCTTCTCGAAGCGCGGCTCGGACAGGAACACCGCGCAGCCCTTCTCGCCCAACTCGCCCTCGCCCATGATCGCGTGACGGTCGCGACTCGAGCCCAGTGAGACGGCCGAGTCGTTGACGTGCAGCGAGCGCAGGCGCTCCAACCCGATCGTCCCGTCGAACTCGTCGAGCGTGTCGGCGAGCCCGTCCCGAGTCCGGACGTCGTAACCCGAGGCAAACAGGTGGCAGGAGTCGAGGCAAACGCCGAGTCGCTTTCCGCCGCCGGCGGCCTCGAGCAACGCCGCGAGCTCCTCGAATGAACGCCCCAGCGTGCCGCCGGCGCCGGCTGTGTCCTCGAGGTGCAGGTCGCAGCGCTCGGACTCGGCGAGCGCCTCCTTGATGACCTTGCCGGCACGTTTGATCGCCTTGGGGACGTCGCCCTTCTTGGCCGACCCCGGATGCAGCACCACGCCTACGGCGCCGATGCCGGCCCCGACGCGCAGGGACTGGATCAGGGAGGCCAGCGTCTTGTCGCGCATGTCTCGATCCTCGGTGGCGCAGTTGAGGAGGTAAACGGCGTGGATGAGGACCGAGTCGACCGGGCTCGCGCTCATGGCGTCGCGAAACTCCGCCAAGTCATGCTCGGCGTAGTCGGTCGGGCGCCACATGCGCGGGGACTGGTTGAAGATCTGGATCGCCTGGCAGTCCCGCTCGACCCCGCGCTCCACCGCGCGCGGGAGCCCGCCCGCGTTCGACACGTGGGCGCCGATTAGCATGCGATTCTGTAGGTCATGCGCGTTCGCTTCGCTCCCTCCCCGACCGGCGCACTGCATATCGGCGGTGCCCGGACGGCGCTCTACAACTGGCTGTTGGCCC
>JAFASQ010000087.1 GCA_019244395.1 Solirubrobacterales bacterium
TGACCTTGTCGCCAATCGACAGGATTTCGCTCGGATGGTTCACGTGCGACCAGGACAGCTCGGATATGTGGATGAGGCCGTCGATTCCATCCAAATCCACAAACGCCCCGAAATCGACGATGTTCGAGATCGTCCCCTCCACGACCTGGCCGGGTTGCAGCCGGTCGAGAATCCGCTCGCGGTCCTCCTTGCGCTGCTCCTCGAGCACCGCGCGGCGCGACAGCACGACGTTATTACGCGAGCGGTTGAGCTCGACCACCTTGCACTCGATCGCCTGGCCCATGTACTCGTCGAGGTTCGGCACCCGGCGAATGTCGACCAGCGATGCCGGCAGGAAGCCGCGCACGCCAAGGTCGATGATCAGCCCGCCCTTGACCACTTCGATCACGGCGCCCTCGACCGGCTCGCCCGACTCGGCGGCGGCCTCGATCCGGCGCCACGCCTTCTCGAAGCGGGCGCGCTTCTTGGATAGGATCAGGCGGCCGTCCTGGTCCTCCTTGGTGAGGACGAGAGCGTCGACCTCCTCGCCGAGTGAGACCTCGTCGCCGGGGTCGACCGACTTGCGAATCGAGAGCTCCGAGGCCGGGATGACCCCCTCGGACTTGTAGCCGATGTCGACCAGCACCTCGTCGTTGTCGATGCGGACGACGTGGCCGGTGACGACATCCCCTTCCTGGAAGGGATGGACGGTGGCGTCGTAGTTGGGAACGATCTGGCCGTCGATCTCGAGCAGGAGACCGTTCGAGCCTTCCACGACCTTCGCGACCGATTGATCGGTGGCGGGATTAAGCGTTGTGATTGAAGACATGCGTCCAGCGGAGGATAGCCGCAGTTTGGGGGATGAGCGCGCTCAGGCGTGCTCCCTATCATCCGCTGCCGATGCCCACCAGAGCGACCACACGCGGCGATGAACGCACGCGTCTGGACCGGGACTGCGACGTGCTCATCTGCGGGGCCAGCTTTGCCGGCCTGGCCGTGGCACGAGAGCTGACCGGCACCGGGACCAACGTGCTTGTCATCGACCGCTACGAGATCGGCGAACGACAGACCTCGGCCTGCGGGATCCCGACGGCCTGGCTCACGCAGCTCGATCTGCAAGGTGCGTTGCAGCAGACGTTCAACGAGCTCGTGATCCACACGCCCTACACGACCGTCGACTACCGGCTGCCATGGACCTTCTCCACCTTCGACTACCGCACTCTGTGCGGCCTGCTCGCCGACCAGGCCACCTTCACGTTCGAGACGGCCAAGGTGAACGGCCGTGTCGGCCATACCGTGCGCACCGACCGCGGCGAGATCCGCGCGCCGCTGATCGTCGACGCGCTCGGCTGGCGGCGAGTGCTGGCCGCGGGAGCCAACATCCAGCCCCCGGATGCGCTCCTCTCTCGCGGGCTCGAGGTCCATCCGCATGGCTCGGGAACCGACATGGAGATCTGGATCGACCGCTCCTACGTTCCGGCCGGCTACGGCTGGAGCTTCCCGGCCGGCGGGGAGGTCAGGATCGGGGTCGGATCGTTCGACCCGCGCTTCCACGTCAGAGAGCCGACCGAGCGCCTGGCCGCCGAGCTGCAAGCGCCCGCCGTCCGCTACCAGGGCAACTGGATCCCGCACGCCCTCCGGGAGGCGGTCGAGGACGGCGTGTTCTTCGTCGGCGACTCGGCCGGACATTGCCTGCCGCTGACCGCGGAGGGCATCCGGACCGCGCTCTACTTCGGGCTCGCCGCCGGGCGCGAGCTCCGCGCCGCTGTGACCAAGCAGCGCACCGTCCCCGAGGCTCTCGGGCGCTACGGCGCATTCAGCGCCTCCCACGCGACGCCGTTCCGCTGGATGCTCCGCGCGCAGCGCATGATCCCGCGCGTGGCCCCACGGTTGCTGGCGGGATCGCTACGTGCCATGCAAAGCCGGCGCTTCCTCGACTGGGCGTTCGGCCATTACCTGGAGATCGCCCACCCCCGCTTCGCGGCCGCCGGTCCGCGGCGCGCGCGCCTGAGCGTCACCGTTTCCTGACGCGGTCTGCGCCCGCTGAGTCGGTTAGCGTTCCCCGATGCGGACCGTGCGCACGGCGAACGTCCAGTTGCCCCAGCTGTCGGTCGAGCGGACCGTCACCCGGTAGGTCCCGGCGACGCGGAAGGTGTGCGATATGCGCCGGCCGAAGCCGATGTGGCCGTCCCCGAAGAACCACTGGAACGCGAGCATGCGGCCTTCCGGATCCGAGCCATGGGCGGTGAACGAAACCGAGCGTGCGCGGGCGGCCACGCGCCCGCCGGCGAGCCACAGCGCATCGGGTCGGGCTCGTGGCTGACAGCTGTTCTCAGCGTTGCTCCACTCCTCCTGGAGGAAGAAGTGGCCGCCGTGCACCGTCTCGTTCCAGGGGATCGCATCGGAGAAGAGCAGGCTGGGGCTGAAGCTGGTCAGGCACAGATCCCCGTCCTCATTGCCCCGCCCATCGATCCAGGCGTCGCCGCCCGGGTCGGTGACCATCTCGTTGTGCTCGTGGCTGATCGTCGAGATGGTCGGGTCGGCAGGGTTCGAATTGGGGCGGGGGTTGCTCGACTGGCAGTGACCGGGCACCGCGTTGTACGGGATGATCGCGTAGAGAATTCCGGTGGCGGTCTCGGAGTGATAGCCGCAGTAACCGGTCACGCTGCCCCCGAGCGCGCAACTCGAGGAGTTCGCGTCGGTGCAGCTGCCCAGGCCGTTCGGGGTGATCAAAAAGTACACGTCGCGGCCCGACGTCGGCAGGTGATCGGCCGCGATCACCTGCTCGACCTCGGTCTCGAGCTGGGCGTCGGTCAGGCACACCGCCCAGCCGGGCCCCGTCATCGGCGGCTCGGTGCAGCCGTTGGCCGGCAGGGGATCGTTGGCGGCGACGGCCCCGCCGTAGGTCGAGTCATAAGCGGCCGGTCCGCGGGCGTCGCTGTACTGCCCGCTCAGCCCGTAGACGTTGGTGGTCCGGTGGCTGTCGGCGGCGACGTCGACCAGAAAGGTCTCGATCAGCGATTCATAGCTTGACTCGAAGGCCAGGCCGGAGCCGGAAGGCTCCCAGAAGATCGCGTGGGTGCGGTTCGAGTGCAGCACCGGGCCGCCGCCGTAGGGCAGGTTCTCCCGCTTGGAGGCGATCTGTCCGTGGACGATGTGCGTGCCGGTCGGGACGTCGCGCACGACCCCGGCAAGAGCATTGGCACGACCGGCTGAGGGTGCGATCGCCGGCGCCAGTCCCGCCACCACGAGCGCCACCGCGATCAGCCGGCGCGAGATCATTTCGCGGCCAGCCAGTCGGGTCCCACGCCCACCTCGACGGCCAGCGCCGGGTCCATCTCGAACGCGTCCCCCATCTGCTCGACGGCGATCCGGCTTACCTCGTCCGCCTCCTCGGCCGGCCCTTCGAACAGGAGCTCGTCGTGGATCTGAAGGATCATGCGGGAGCGCAGCCCGGCCTGCTTGACCGCCTGGTCGCAGCGCACCATCGCCACCTTCATGATGTCGGCGGCGGTGCCCTGGATCACCATGTTGACGGCGAACCGCTCGCCCTGCTTGCGCAGCTCCCACCGGCGGGCGCGCAGCTCCGGCACCTGGCGGCGGCGACCGAATAGCGTGGACACGTAGCCGTGCTCGGTCCCCTGCGTGATGGTGTCCTCGATCCACCGCGCCACGGCCGGGAATCCGGACATGTAGCGCTGGATGAACTCCTCCGCCTCCTCCTGCGGGATGTCGAGGCGATCGGCCATCCCCCAGGCGGAGAGGCCGTAGACGATGCCGTAGTTGATCATCTTCGACTTCGAGCGCATCCCCGGGTCGATCTGCTCGGGCGTGACTCCAAACACCCGGCAGGCCGTAGCGGTGTGCACGTCTTCGCCTTTGCGAAAGATTTCCTTCAAAACCTCCTCGCCGGCGATGTGCGCGAGCAGCCGCAGCTCAACCTGCGAGTAGTCGGCCGATACCAGCAGGTTTCCGGGTTCGGCGACGAAGCAGGCGCGGATCTCGCGTCCTAGCGGAGTCCGGATCGGGATGTTCTGGAGGTTGGGATTGTTGGACGAGAGCCGGCCGGTGGTCGCGGCGGTCTGGTTGAAGGTGGTGTGGATCCGCCCGTTTTTGTCTATGAGCAGCGGTAGGGCGTCCAGGTAGGTTTGGGCCAGCTTGGTCAGCTCGCGCCAGCGCTCTATCTTCGGGATCACCGGGTGCTCATGACGGATCGCTTGGAGCACGCGCGCGTCGGTCGAGTAACCGGTCTTGCCCCGGCGCTTGCGCGATAGTCCGAGCTTGCCGAACAGCATCTCCTCGAGCTGCTTGGGCGACCCGAGCGTGAACTCCTCGCCACACATTCCGAAGATGTCGCGTTCGAGCTCGTCCGCCTCCGCCTTGACGCGGGCCGAGATCTCCCGCAGACGGTCGGTATCGAGCCTGCAGCCCGCGAGCTCCATCTCCCGCAGGACCCGCACGAGCGGGAGCTCGACATTCTCGAACAGGTCGATGAGCCCGCGGCCACGGATCTCCTCTCGCTGCCACGCCGCCAGCGCGCTCATCAGCAGGGCATCGGTGCCGGCCTCGTCCTCAAGATCGGTCCCCAGGCCGCGCTCCTCGGTTAGCTCCCGGAACGGGTAGGCGCGGCGGGCCGGCTCGAGCAGGTAGGCGGCAACCTCGGTGTCATGCGCAAGGTTGGCCGGGACCTGGCCGAGCGCCTTGGCGTCGTGGGCGACGGCCGGCCGCCTGGCGATCGCCTGCACCACGTCGTCGGGCCTCTCGCACGTGCCCACGAGCACATCGTTCGAGCCGTCACCGTGGACGGCGAACCGCCACCCCTCCTCGGGCGAGAACAGCTGCTCGGGCGGCGTCTCCGGCGCTTTGACGGCAATCGTCAATGGGCGGTCGGGCAGGCGCCCGAGGTCCTTGACCGTGACCTTGCGCAGACGCGCACTGAGCGCGCGCTCGGCCTCGGGGGCCGGGGCGGCGGCGTCGGCCGACCCGAGCGCCTCCTCCAGGCGGCGCAGCGGCTCGCGCAGCTCGAACTTGCGGAAGGTGTCACGCAGCTTGGATCGATCCGGCGCCGTCGCCGCGAACACTTGGAGGTCAAGCGCGACGTCGATGTCACGCTTGGCCGTGGCCAGCTGCTTAGAGACGCGGGCCGCCTCGGCGTGCTCGGTCAGGTTCTGCTTGCGCTTCGCCCCGCTGATGTCCTCGACGTGATCGAGCACGTCCTCGAGCGTCCCGAAGCGCTGTAGCAGCTCGGCCGCGGTCTTGTCGCCGATGCCAGGTACGCCGGGGATGTTGTCGCTGGTGTCGCCCTTGAGGCCGATGAAGTCCGGGATCAGCTCAGGCGGGATCCCATAGCGATCGACCACGCCCTGGCGGTCGTACACCCGCGTATCGGTGATCCCCCGCGACGTAGTCATGATCTTCACCACGCCGTCGTCGACCAGCTGATAGGCGTCGCGGTCGCCCGTGACCACCATCACCCGGATCGGCGGCTCGGCCTTGCGGGCCTTCTCGACGATCGACGCGATCACGTCGTCGGCCTCGTAGCCCGGGACCCTCAGGTTCCGGTAACCGAACGCGTCGACCAGCGGCTCGAGGTGGGGCCATTGCTCCTTGAGCAGATCGGGCCGGGTCGTGCGCTGCGCCTTGTATTCGGCATAGACCTCTTTGCGGCCCGTGTCGCCGGCGTCCCACACCACGACGGTCGCCTTGGGCCCGTAGTCGGTGAGGATCTTGACCAGCATCGAGGCGAAGCCGAAGATCGCGTTGGTCGGCACGCCGGTCGATGTCGCGATCGACTCGGGCAACGCGAAGAACGCCCGGTAAGCCAGGCTGTTTCCGTCGATCAGGAAGAGCTCGTCTGGACTGTTACTCGCCGCCACTTGTGTCAGGCTATCTCGCGGCGTGGCCGCAACACCGAGCGCGCAATACAGCATCACGCTTAGGGTCGAAATTGAGCACCGTCCCGGCATGCTCGGCAAGGTGGCAAGCGCGATCGGCGACGCCGGAGGGACGATCGGCGCGGTCGATCTGGTCAAGGCTGACCGCGGCCACACCGTCCGTGACATCACGGTCGAGACCGGCGACGCGTCCGATTGGCCGCGGCTGACCGCGGCCGTCGACGCAGTCCAGGGCGCCCGTGTCCTCGATACCACCGACCGGACGTTCCTGCTCCACACGGGGGGCAAGATCGAGCTTCGCAACAAGAGCCCCGTCAAGACCCGCGACGATCTCTCGATGGCCTATACGCCCGGAGTGGCGAGGGTGTGCCGCGCCATCTACGAGGATCCCGCCAAGGCCTTCCAATACACGATCAAGCGCAACACGGTCGCCGTGGTCTCCGATGGGACCGCGGTGCTCGGC
>JAFASQ010000093.1 GCA_019244395.1 Solirubrobacterales bacterium
TCCCGCTGGATCTCCCACGCGGTCATGTACGGCGACCGGAGGCCCTACCCGGTGGCGCTGATCACGCTCGACCACGAGGAGATCCTGCCCTGGGCGAAGGAGAAGGGGCTACCCGAGGACATGTCCGAGCTCGTCCGACGCGACGAGGTGCGCGCACTGGTCCAGGACGTCCTCGATCGCGCCAACGCCAGGTACGCCCAGGTCGAGCAGATCAAGAAGTTCGCCCTGCTCGGCCACGATCTCAGCCAGGAGACGGGCGAGCTGACGCCGACGCTGAAGCTCAAGCGAAACGTGGTGAATGAGCGCTACGAGGAGGTGTTCGAGGCGCTCTACAGCAACTGACATGCGCCAGCTCACCGCGCTCGACCAGCAGTTCCTGGCCCTCGAGGACTCGCGCAACTACGGCCATGTCGGCGCCCTGTCCATCTACGACCCGTCCGCCGCGCCGCAGGGCGAGCTGACCCTCCCCCGCCTCCAGAACCTGATCGCCGAGCGCCTGCCGTTGGTCCCGCCGTTTCGGTGGAGGCTGGCCGAGGTGCCCTTCAACCTCGACTACGGCTATTGGGTCGACGACGCGGACTTCGACCTGGAATTCCACGTTCGCGAGATCGCGCTGGCCCCGCCCGGCACCGACGCCCAGTTGGCCGAGCAGGTGGCGCGGATCTACGCCCGGCCGCTCGACCGTTCGCGGCCGCTGTGGGAGATGTACCTGATCCACGGGCTCCCGAACCACCGAGTCGCGCTCATGAGCAAGATCCATCACGCGGTGATCGACGGGATGTCGGGCGCCGAGATAATGGGCGCGCTGTTCGACCCGACCCCGGAGGGACGCGAGCCGCCCCCGCCGCTGCCCGACTCAGGCGAGGCCCGTCCGAGCGAGCTCGGGATGCTGGCGCGGGGGATGCTGGGTATGCCCCGCTACCCGCTCCGGCTCATCGGCTCTGTCCCGCGGGCGCTGCCCAACATCGATGAGGTCCCCACGCTGTCGGCGATTCCCGGCGTGAAGGCCGCGGGTCGGCTCGCGTCCACCGCGCAGCGTGCCCTGGGCCGTGGCCGGGTTGTCGGGCAGGTTGACCTGACGCCGCCACGGACGTCCTTCAACGGCCGCGTCTCGCCGCACCGCCGGTACGCCTTCGGCCAGCTCTCCCTGAGCGACGTCAAGGACGTCAAGAACCACTACGGCTGCACGGTCAACGACGTAGTGGTCGGGATCTGCGCCGGCGCGGTCAGACGGTGGCTGATCGAGCGTGACGAACTGCCTGACGATCCGCTCGTGGCCCAGATCCCCGTCTCGGTGCGCCGCAGGGAAGAGCAGGGCACCTATGGCAACCGGATCCTGCTCATGACCGCGCCGCTACACACGGATATCCAGGATCCCGCGGACCGGCTGCTGAAGACCCACGCGGCGCTCGCCGAGATGAAGGAGCGCCACCGCGCACTGCCGGCGGAGCTGCTCCAGGACGCCAACCAGTTCGTCCCGCCGGCCCTGTTCTCGCGCGCGGCCAGGTTGACCTTCTCGCTGAGCGCCAGCCGGGCTGGGCGACCGGCCTGGAACCTCGTGATCTCGAACGTGCCGGGCCCGCAGTTCCCGCTGTACTTGGCGGGAGCCCGCATGGAGGCTCATTATCCGATCTCGGTCATCACCGACGGGATGGGCCTGAACATCACGGTGATGAGCTACTGCGGCCGCCTGGACTTCGGGATCGTCGCCGATCGCGAGCAGATGCCGGACGTGTGGTCGCTGATCGGCTGGCTGGGCGAGGCACTCGAGGAGCTTCGACCACCATCCCCGCCGCAATCCGCGCGCCCGACCGCGAAGATCCCGGCCGATGGCTGAGCAGTTCTGCGACGTCGGCGGCGGGATCACGCTCTGCTACGAGTGCTTCGGCAGCGAGACCGACCCGCCGATGCTGCTCATCATGGGGCTGGCGACCCAGATGATCGGGTGGCCGGACGAGTTCTGCGGGGAGCTCGCCGGCCGCGGCTTTTACGTGGTGCGCTTCGACAACCGCGATATCGGCCGCTCATCGCGGATCAGGGGCCGCCCCCCGACGCCGCGCCAGCTCGTCACACGCAAGATCGACCCGGTGCTCTACACGCTGAGCGACATGGCGCGCGACGCCGCCGGATTGATGCGCGAGCTCGGAATCGCGCCGGCCCACGTGGTCGGTGCGTCGATGGGGGGCATGATCGCCCAGACGCTGGCGGCGGAGAATCCCGAGACCGTTCGGTCGCTGGTCTCGATCATGTCGACGACCGGCAACCGCTGGAAGGGGCAGCCGAAGTTCAGCCTTTACCGCTACCTGCTGCGCCGGGCCCCCGAGGAGCGCGAGGCGTTCATCGCGTACAACACGAAGCTGTTCGAGGCAATCGGCGGTGAGCTCCCCTTCGACCGCCAGCGCCTGCGCGACATGGTGGCGCGCAGCTACGACCGCGGCCGGGACCCTGCCGCGCCGGGGCGTCAGCTCGGGGCGATCATCGCCTCGGGCGACCGCACCGAGCAGCTGCGGACGATCCGCGCGCCGACGCTCGTAATCCACGGATCCAAGGACCCGCTGGTGGCCAGGTCTGGCGGCAAGGCGACCGCAGAGGCGGTTCCGGGCGCGCGGCTGATGATCGTCGAGGGCATGGGACACGACCTTCCCGACGCCGCCTGGCCGCAGCTGGTGGAAGCGATCGCCGGCCACTCCCATGCCGCCGACCGCGCGGCTTCGGGCGCGCCGGTGAACGCCCCTTGACGCGCCCGGACGCCGAGCCTGCGCGGCTGCGCGACGGGGGCGCGGTGCTCATCCGCCCGATAGTGCCCGACGACCGCGAGCTGCTGCGCTCGGGATTCGAGCAGCTGTCGGAGCGAAGCCGGTACATGCGCTTCCAGGCCCCCACGGCGCGGTTGACCGATCGGCAACTCTCCTACCTGACCGAGGTCGACCACCACGACCACGAGGCACTGCTGGCCGTCGATCCCGCCACAGGCCGCGCGGTGGGCGTAGCCCGCTTCATCCGCGTGAACGAGGGCGTGGCCGAGTGTGCCGTAGTCGTGGCTGACGACTGGCAGGGGCGCGGCGTCGCCACGGAACTCCTGGACCGGCTCGTCGGGCGAGCCCACGAGGAGGACGTCGATCGGTTTACCGCGCTTGTCCTGGCCGAGAATGCCGAGGCGCTGCGCCTGCTCGAGCGCCTCGGGGACACGGTCCAGCGGTCGTTCGGCTCGCAGGTCGAGCTCGACATCGCGCTGCCACCGCCGGAGGAGCGGAACGTTCCGCTCCGTGCGGTGCTCTCTGGCGTCGCGCGCGGCGTCCTGACCCCGGCGATCAGCATGTGGCGCCAGGTCGCGGATTTCGCCTACCGCCGGCGGGCGGCCGGCGTGACCGAGCCGGCCAACGTGATCGTCGCGCACGCCTACGAGGCCGAGAGCGACGCTCCGGCGCTCGAAGCGGCGGCCGGGCTGGCGGCGGCGCGAAATGCCCACGTCCACCTGGTCGAGAGCTACTGGCCGCTGCTCTCCGATCGCGAGGCGATCGACCGGCGGTTGTCGGCAGCCGCCGACGAGGTGCGAAGGCGCGGGGTGGGCGTCAGCACCCACTTGATCGGCGGCGACACGGTCGACGCGGTGATCGACGTGGCCGAGCAGACCGAGGCCGCCCTGATCGTGATCGACTCACGAGCGGTGAGCGCGGTCACGCCGTGGCGCGCATACTCACTTCCGGCTCGGATGTGCGCACGCGCGCCTTGTGACGTACTGATCGCGCGGTGACTACGCCGCTTGGCTCAGGCCCTCGAGCTCGCCGGCCTTGGCCAGGCGGCGGAGTCCCTGCTCCTCGAGCTGGCGCGCCCGCTCGGCCGTGATCCCAAGCTCGGTGCCGGCCTGGCGAAGGGTCTTCGGGTCCTCGCCGGAGAGCCCAAAGCGCAGCCGGATCACGCTCTGTTCGGCCGCCGGAAGCCGGCGGACAGCCTCGTTTACGCGCTGGTCGCGCTCGTTCTCGGCCACTTCCTCGAGCGGCTCAGGGCGCTCTGAGGCCAGCAGGTCGCCCAGAGCGGTCTCGCCGTCCTCGCTGACCGGCTGGTCGAGGCTCGTCATCGCCCGGCTCAGCTCGCGCAGTTCGGCGATCTCCTCCAGCGGCAGCCCGGCCACCGCGGCGATCTCCTCATCGGTCGGCTCACGGCCCAGCTTGGTGCTGAGCTCGCCCTCGAGCTTGCGGACCTTGACCTGCCGCTGGGACACGTGCACCGGGACGCGGATCGTCCGGCCGTAGTTCTGAAGCCCGCGCTGAATCGCCTGCCGGATCCACAACGTCCCGTAGGTCGAGAACTTGAACCCACGCCGCCAGTCGAACTTCTCGACGGCACGGATCAGTCCGAGCATGCCCTCCTGGACCAGGTCCTCCATGGGCAGCCCGTGGCCCTGGTAACGCCGCGCCTGGGAAACGACCAGTCGCAGGTTGGCGTTGATCATCCTTTCCTTTGCCTCCAGGTCGCCGCGCTCGATCCGCTTGGCTAGCTCGATCTCGTCCGCCGCCGTCAGCAGCGGATGCAGTCGGGCCCGCCGCAGGAACAGCTCCAGCGACTCGGCGACGCCGGCACGCTCCTCATCGGTTCCCACCGCGCGCGGCTCCAGCCCGTCCTGGAGCGGAGCACCGGCGTGCGTGCGCCGGCGGTGGACCTGGCGCCGGTTGGCCGTCGTGGTGGTGCGCTTGGCACCGCCTGACCGGACTCGCCGGGCAGTTTCATGCTTGTCGGTCCGCGCGGATGCGGTCCGACGGTCTACTTCAAAGTTGTCCAATTCCATCCTCTTGTTGTCCATAGTTCGATACAGATCGAATTATAGCATTAGTTCGACGTTTGTCGAACCTTTGCCGGCTCCTGCCCGCCGCGCATATCTGCGAACGCCTCGCAGAGATCTAGACGCCGGAAGCGACCATTTGTTACCCGTCCGCGGCTCGTTCTTCTGGTTTCCTTACCTTTCGGGCGGACGCGCCCGGCGCCACCTGCCCGTCGAGACGACCGGGCCGCACACCCGCTCCTTTGACCGGAACGAGCACATCACCGCCGATCGCCTCGGCTCTCAAGCCTGGCTTACCCGTTCTCGGCGACTCCGACTCGCGGCTCATCGAATATGGCGCGTTTCCGACCCGCCGCCCCGGGTAGGGCTTGGAGTCGATAAGTGTGGACAGCCTGACGCAGGAAGCCCAAGATGCATTCCGCGGCTATGCCGAGCCCCAGGACCGGCCGCCGTTTCGCACCTACGCCGCGATGGCGGCCGTCTTCAACGCCGGCTTCGCCGGCGCGCTGGTTGCGGCCAAACGTTCCGGCCGGCTGCCCGAGCGCGTCCGCACCGAGGATGTCATCCTGATCGGCACGGCCAGCCACAAGCTCTCGCGCCTGTTGGCCAAAGACAAGGTCACCGCGTTCCTGCGCGCGCCGTTCACCGAATACCAGGGCCGCGGCGGCCCGGCCGAGGTCGAGGAGCGAGCGCGCGGCGCCGGGGCCCGGCGGGCCTTGGGTGAGCTGCTCATCTGCCCGTACTGCCTTGGCCTCTGGACGTCCGGTGCCTTCCACGCCGGCCTGCTGTTCGCGCCCCGCGCGACTCGCGTGGCCGCCTCCACGCTCACCGCGCTGACCCTGTCGGACTTTCTCCAGATCGCCTACAAGGCAGCGGAAGCGCGAGGTCTCGGCGGCTCATAGAGCGTGGCCGCAGAGCGGCGGGATCGCGGCCTGCGCCAATCCGCCGGCGCCCGTATGACCGAAGCCCCGCGCCGGGCCGCCCTATACGCTCACGGGCGTGACCCGGAAGCTGACTACCGCGGCACTGCTCGGGTGCGCGGCGGTGGTTAGCGGCGGCACGCTGGCCGGCTGTGGCGGCACCAGCCACCACCAGCGCCCGCCGGCCCGGCGGCCGGTTCAAGTCGTGGTCTCCGGTGCCCTGGTGTCGATCGCCGGCCCCTACCGCTGGCTGGTCCGGACCGCCGGAGCCCAGCCGACGGCGGCGGCCGAGAACCTCAACCCGGGCACGAAGGCGTGGCGGCTACCCGGACCGGCGGCAGAGGTCGGCGGCGTCGCCCATGGCGGCGTGACCGGTTACGTGTCCCGGCAGGCGGTACGCGTCGGACAGACCGAGCGGATCTACGTAAGCGCGCCCGGGGCTCGTACCATCCGGATCCAGATCTTCCGGATGGGCTGGTACGGCGGCCGTGGCGGCCGAGAGGTGTTGGTCTCGCGCCGGCTGCGCGCCGTCCCGCAGCCTCCCTGCATCCACCGTTTCGCCACCGGGCTGACCGAGTGCGCGTGGCATCCCACGCTCAGCTTCGCGGTCCCCTCCGCCCTCCCCTCCGGCGTGTACATCGCGAAGCTGTCGGCGCCGACCGGGCAGCGCGACTGCCTGTTCGTCGTGCTCGCGGCGCGCCCGCAGCCCCTGCTGGCCCAGCTCCCCACCGCCACCTACGAGGCCTACAACGCGTGGGGGGGCGACAGCCTTTATCCCGGCGGCGCCGACCGGGTGGCCGCCACCGGCACGACCCAGGGCGTTGAGGTCTCCTATCTGCGCCCTTACGACAGCATCACCGGCGCTGGTCAGTTCTTTGCCCGCGACGTGGCCATGGTCCAGTTCCTCGAGCGCTACCAGTATCCCGTCTCCTACACCACCAGCGAATCGGTTGATGACGATCCGGCCCAGCTCGCCGGCCACCGGGCGCTGATCGACTTCGGCCATTCCGAGTACTGGTCCGAGCGGCAGGCGGCGGGCTTTGCGCACGCGCGCAACGCGGGGACCAGCCTGCTCTTCTTCAGCTCGGACACCATGGCCTGGCGCATCCGCTTCGCGCCCGCGACTGCGGCCGCGAGCAATCCGGGCGCGCCGGACGAGACGATCATCGCCTACAAGCAGTTCGCCAAGCGCGACCCGGATCGCGCGCAGCCGAGCGGCGTGTTCCTGGACCGCGGCGCCACCCTCGCCGGCTCGGCCTACCTGGGCTGCATCACGCCCCGCCTCGCGCGGCGCGGTCCTCCCACCTACCGTTACTACGCTTGGATCCCGCAGCGCGGGTTGCGCCCGGCATGGCTCTTCGCCCACGCCGGGCTGTCGGCCGGCACGGTGATCCCGGGCATCGTCGGGTACGAGGTCGACGCGCTCACGGCACTCAGCCCCCGCGCGACCGAGGTCATCGGCGGCGGCGCGGCTGTGTGTATGAGACCCGAGTGGGGAGAGCCGCTCCCCCGTCCGGGTGAGGCACTCGCGCAGACCACGATGTACCAAGCACGCTCGGGGGCGGTGGTGTTCAACGCGGGCACACTCGGCTGGGAGCTTGGGCTCGAGCCGGTGCCGAGCGCCTCGCCCGAGGCACCGGCTCGCCCCAACCCGCACCTGGTCGCCCTCACGCGCAACCTGATCGCGCACGTGCTGGCACGGCCGAGATGAACGCCGGCGATCTTAGTGATGCGGTAGGTGGAAGATGTCGAGCGTCCCGCTCGTGGCGTGGTCGTTGGCGTTGCCGATCGGCAGGATGACCCGCCCGCCGGCCACGATCGGGCTATTCCAATGCCCGCTGCCGGCGGGCAGCGAGACCAGCCGCCGCCCGATGGCGGGGAGGTAGACGTCGAGCGCGCCGCCCGGGTCGTACACGTAGAGCAGCCCGCCGGCGATTACGGGGCTGGTCCCACCACTGCCTGAGCGCCACGCGACCGACAGATGCGGGTGCGCGCCACCTCCACCGAGCACGTAGGCCGAGGTGCCGGCGCCGTCGGCCACGAACACCCAGATCCGTCCACGTTGGGTCCAGACGGCCGGTGCGGTGAACACCTCGCTGCCGCCCGGGGCCTCGAGCTCCTGGATCTGCCCACCCAGGCGAGCACTCGCACCCCCGGGCGTGCCGTTCAGGCGGTCGAGATCGAGCAGGTCCAACACCCCAGCCTTCCCGCCCTGCACGGCCAGTCGGCGGCCATGGTAGGTGGGGAGGATCGCCGGGGCGGTGCTGCCGAGATCGGCGTCGCTCGAGTTCAGCCGCGCTTGATTGGTGGGCGTCCAGTTGTGCAGCAGGCGCCGGGCGTCCGGGCTGAGCTCGAGCACGCTGTCGCCCCAGTCGGTCGAGCCGTTGAACGGCGCGTTGCCGGTGGCGAGGAGGATCCGTCCGCTGCCTGGCTCGATCACGGCTCCGGCGCGCGCCCAGATGGCGGAATCGCTGGCCGGACACGTCCGGGGCACGATCAGCCCGTGCCGATCCGAGCACAGCGAATTCCACACGGCGGTGATCCGCCCTGACGCGCGATCGACCATCGCCACATGCCCCTGGTAGGGCGGGGCGTCGCCGAGGTAGCCGCCGGTCGTGACCACGACCGAGCCGCCGCTGATGTTCAGGGCCGACGCGATCTTCTCGTGCGTGGGATCGAGGGTCACGCTCGCCGGCCAGCCCCGAGCGCGAAC
>JAFASQ010000279.1 GCA_019244395.1 Solirubrobacterales bacterium
TCGCTCTCGGACAGGCTCAACCCGCCGGCTGCGCGTCTCCCCTAGCTTCGGTAGCCGCCGCCTGCGCGATGAGGATGCCCAGTACCCGCACCGGCGCCTGTGTGCCCACGGTCGGCTCGCCGAGCACGGGGGGCGATCCCACGTTCCGCCTCAACGCGCGACGGCAGGACTGCTGCTCAGCGAGCTCATCGACCCAAGAGCAAGGGCATTGCGGGCCTAGTGAAAGGTCTGGGGCCGCCGGGCGCGTCGGGCGTAACCTGGGCGTATGGCTCGGTCGTTTGCCGGCTGACCTTGCCGGTGCTTCGGGAAGCGGCACTGATGCCGCACTTCTGCTGCTCGCCGGATTCGAGCGTGTGCGGCCGTGGGGACGCAGGGTGGGGCTCACTGTGGCCGAACGTCAGGTGTTGTTCCTGACGCAAATGCGTGCCCGTCTTCGCATGATTCGAGGATGGTTACACGGGAGGCGGGCACGAGGGGCAGGCTGTCGCGGTTCGCCGGCGAGCTGATCGTTCCCGGCGGGCGCGGGTATGACGAAGCGCGCTCGCTCTATAACGGGATGTACGACAAGCGGCCAACGCTGATCGCCCGCTGTACATCTGCGGAAGATGTGAGCGTGGCGTTGGCGTACGCGCGCGAAAACGGTTTGGTCGTGGCGGTCCGAGGCGGCGGTCACTCGACGCAGGGCTTCTCGAGCTGCGACGGCGGGGTGGTGATCGATACCGGCCCGATCAAGGGGATCGCGGTCGACCGGGACGCTCGGACCGGTCGTTTCGGCGCCGGGTTGACGTGGGGGGAGCTGGACGCCGCGACGCAGGCGCACGGGCTGGCGCTGACTGGCGGGCGGGTGAGCCATACCGGCATCGCCGGGCTGACGCTGGGCAGCGGCTCGGGTTGGCTGGAGCGCACGTTGGGGTACACGTGCGTGAGCCTGATTTCGGCCGAGGTGGTGACCGCGGACGGGGCGATCCTCCGGGCCAGCGCGGAGGAGCATCCCGAGCTGTTCTGGGGCCTGCGCGGTGGCGGAGGCAACTTCGGGGTCGTCACCAAGTTCGAGTTCCGGCTGCATCGGATCGGGCCGCTGATGCTCGCCGGAAGGATCTGGTACCCGCGAGCGGTCGCGGGCGCGCTCGCGCGCTTCTACCGGGATGTGATGGAGGGAGCACCGGATGACATCGGCGGAGCGCTTCGGTTCGTTACGGCGCCATCGGCGGAGTTTGTCCCGCGCGAGCACCGCGGAAGGCCGGCGTGCCTGCTGCTGATGATCTTTTTCGGCGATCCCGGTGGCGGCGGGAAGAAGGCGCGCGCGCTCCTCAGCTGGGGTCGGCCGTGGGCGAAACTGGTGGGCCCGACGCCGTACCTGGAACTTCAGCGAGGCGCAGATGACCAGCATCGTTGGGGGAGTCGGGAGTACTCGCGAGTGGATTACCTGGATTGGCTCCCCGACCCGGCGATCGACGCGCTCGTCGACTGCGCGCCGGACGCCTCCTCGCCGCTCTCTTCGGTCATGCTGTGCCCACTGGGCGGAGCCGTCTCGCGCCTCGACCGCTCCACCGTCGCGCTTAACACGCCCGACACCCCCTGGATGTACTACACCGTCGCGACCTGGCAGCAGCCGAGCGAGGATGAGCGTCAGTTGGCCTGGGCACGACGGTTCATGCGGATGATGCGCCCGTGGTCGGTCGGGGTCGCCCCCGCCAACTTCATCGAGCTCGACGAGGGCACGGCCCGCCTTCGCGCCTACTACGGGGAGGAGAAGCTCGCACGGCTGACGGCCTTGAAGGACACCTACGACCCGGACGACGTGTTCGCGCTCAACCAGAACATCCCGCCGAGCGCCCGAACATCAGGTCCGTTTCCTGATGCAGGCAAGCCTCGGGCGGGCGAACAATCGGCCCATGCCAACTGACAGCGAACGAACCGCTGCCCTGGCGGACCTGTCGGACGACCCGTATCCAATCTACAGGCGGTTACGCGAGCAGGGAGGATGCGCCTATTTCGAGGAAATGGATCGGTATGTAATCCCCCGTTTCAAGGACGTCTACGAGCTCGACAATAACCCAGCGGTCAGCGCCCGTGAGGGCAGCTCGCTGATGTTCCGGGCGATGGGTTTGACCATGCGCCGCCTCGACGGCGCGGCCAACCGGCGACTACGCGCCTCGTGCCAGAGCGTGCTACGCGGAAAGGCGTTCACCTCCACCTGGCTCGATCGATTCCGGTCCGCCGCCGACGAGCTGCTCGACGAGCTTCACCCGCGCGGCCACGCCGACCTGGTCGCCGAGTTCGCCGCCCCGTTTGCCGCCCGCGCGGCGAAGCTACTGATCGGCATCGACGACGTGGACGACCGCGACGTGGCGGCCGCGTCGCAGGCGTTCATGGACGGGGTCGCCAACCACGAAGACGATCCGCGGGTGTGGGCTCGGTGCGAGTGGGCCAATTGCTTGGTCGACGATGCGGTGTCGCGGTGGCGGGGGCGTGCCGAACCGGGGACCGTCCTGCGCTCGATGGTCGATGCGGGCCTCACGACGGATGAGATCCGCGCCAACGCCAAGCTGTTCGTGGGGGGCTCGATCAACGAGCCTCGGGACCTAATCACCTCTACGGTATGGGCACTGCTCCGCAATCCGGTTCAGGCCGACCTGGCGCGCTCCAATCGTGCCCTGCTCTCAGCGGCGGTGGAGGAGGCGCTACGGTGGATCTCGCCGATCGGGATGGTTCCGCGCTCGATGCGGCAGGACGGCGTGATCGCAGGGGTAAGGCTTACGGCGGGCACGCCGCTCTGGGTGCTGGTCGCCTCGGCTAACCGCGACGAGCGACGGTGGGAGAACCCGGACACGTTCGACCTGCGGCGGGCTTCCCAAGGACACGTCGCGTTCGGACATGGCCCGCACGTGTGCCTGGGGGCGTTCATGGCGCGACGGACAATCGGCGCGACCGTCCTGCCGGCGATCTTCGAGCGGCTCGAGGCTCTCGACCTCGCCGGCGGCGCCGAACCCCAGCCACGGGGCTGGGTCCTCCGCGGCCTGGAGGCGCTCGAGGTCACCTGGTCGACCGTGTAGCGCTATCTGAACTCCACCCGAGCGCATCTCGCAGTTGGCGGCGGGAGGAGATCCCGAGCTTGTTGTAGGCGCGGTACAGGTGGGTGTCGACCGTCTTGTAGGTGACGAACAGCGCCTGGGCGATCTCCTTGTTGCTCATCCCCTCGGCGGCCATCCGCGCGACGCGCGCCTCGCTGGCGGTCAGCGCGTCGTGCCCCGATACCGCACTCCGCGGTGCGCGCGTGCCGAGCGCTGAGAGCTCGTCGCGGACGAGGTCCTGCAACCGCGCCGACCGGCATGTCTGCGCGAGCTCGAGCGCCTCCAGCAGTCGCTCGCGCGCCGCCGAGCGCTGATCGTCGCGGCGAAGCGCCGCACCGAGGTCCGCGAGCGCGTACGCGAACTCGAGGCGCGACTCCGACCCGCGAAGCACCTCGACCGCCGTCTGCAGGTGCTCGAGCCGGCGCTCCTCCTCGGCCGCCGCGCACGCCCGCAGCGCGACGCCGATCGCGCGTGGGGCACCGAACGCGCGCGCCAGCTCGAGCTCCTCGCGCGCAAGCTCCCTCGCCCGCGCGGGATTGCCGAGCGCAAGATGGGCACGGGCCGCGTCGGCTCTCCACTCCACCACCGAAGGATTCACGAAACCAGTCGCCAGCAGCACCTCGCCCGCTCGTTGTAGCTCGGCCAGCGCCATCTCTGGCCGACGACCCGCGAGCGCGAGCAGGCCGCGCCCGTGGTGCACGAACGACATCTGCCATGCAGCGTGCAGCTGAGGCGGCGGGGGCGTCCGCTCGAGCGCCTCCACGGCCAGCTCGGGAGCGCCCTGCTCGAGCAGCACGCGGACCAGCATCCCCAGCGCGATCGGCAGCCAGAACCCAAATGCCATCGCGTCGGAGGCTTGCAGCGCGTCGCTGGCGCTGGTCTCGGCCAGCGCGAGATCGCCGCGGCGGAACGCCGGTATCGCTCGGGTGGCGGCCGCCAAACCGAACGTCGGCAACAGGCCAGCTTGGAGCGTGCGCTCGATGTAATCGCCGAACAGCTCCTCGCTGCGCTTGAGCTCGTCACAGATCGCGAGCACCAGCCCAGGCCGCGGGGCGCCAAAGGCAAATGCGAGCTCCAGCTCGAGCTCCTCGGTCTCGAGCGCCCCACCCGCCAGCGCCCTCGGGATGATCTCGAGCACCTCAGCGACGGGATGCCCGAACATCGCCTTGGTCATCGCGATCCTGCTCAGCAGCGTCCGCTCCGCCGCTGTCGCACCCGGCAGCTCACGCCCCAACCGCTCCAGCCGCTCACCGAACTCATTTTTCACCCCGCCGGCGCTCTGCCCCATCAACTCGAGCGCGTCCAGCGCCAGCTCAAGCTCCCGATTTCGGCTTTCGATCCGGCGCGCCGCCGCGACCGCGTCGCGTACGCCGGCGGCGCGCCCCGCGGCGAGATACGCAAGTCCCAGCTGCAGCGCCGCGGAGGCCCGCTCAGACGCGACCTCTCCCAGCGCCACCGCCTCGCGCAGGTACTCGATGCAATCAGGCTGCTGCGCCGCAAAGGCGGCCCGCCCCAGCACGAGCAGCACGTCACCGCGTCGGCGGGGGTCCGGCGGCTCATCGAGCGCACGCCGCAAGTGCGCTGCGGCAGACGGCGGGGCGCCGCGCACGAGCGCCTGCGCGGCGGCGCTCATCAGCATCTCCACCACCCACACGTCCCCGGCCGGCTCCGTCTCAGCCAGGTGGGACGCGACCAGCTCCGCATCAGCACTGGCACCCGCCAACACTCGCGCGGCGCGCGCGTGCAGCCGCGCCCGCTCCGCGCCGCCTAACTGCGTCTCGATCGCGGCGCGAACGAGCGGATGCATAAACGACAACGGTCGGCCAGCGGCAAGGACCTCAGCACCTCTAAGCGCGTCGACCGCGACCGCGCAGGTGGCCTCATCAAGCCCGGCCAGCTCGATCACGTAGCGCTGCTCAGCATGCGGCTCGAGCACCACCACAGCCAACGCCACCGCCCGTGCCTGCGCAGGCAGCCGCGACAGCCGCAACAGCACCGCGGCCGAGACGCCTTCCGGGGCCAGCCGGCGGAGCTGCACGACGCTCGTCTCATCCGCAGCAAGACCCTCCGCCGCGATCGCGCGCAGCAATTCGCCGACCAGAAACGGGTTCCCCGCAGTGAGCTCGTGGCACGCGCGCACGAACGCCGGCGCGACCTGAGCGCCAAGACGACTACGCGCGAGGACCGCCACCGCGGGCTCGCTCAGCGCCTCTGGGCGTAGCACGTCCACCGCCGACTCCGCACGCACTGCGCGAAGCACCTCACCCGCGGCATCCCCGACAGCCTCTCGGGGACGCGCCGCGATCACCAGCGCAACCGGGACCCCCTCCAAGCGCC
>JAFASQ010000345.1 GCA_019244395.1 Solirubrobacterales bacterium
GTCCGGGGGCCGTGACGCGACTGTGCGGCGTCGGGGCCGCGGCGAGGGTGCGCGGCCCGGGCGCCTGCGCGTAGGCTTGCCGCCGATGTCCTACGCCATGCTGCGCTACGAGGTCTCCGAGGCGGGGATCGCCACGATCGCGCTCGATCAACCCGACACCCGCAACGCGCTGTCCGACGAGCTGCTCGACGAGCTGATCGCGGCGTTCGAGGCCGCGCGCGAGGATACGAGGGTCCGCTGCGTGGTGCTCAGCTCGACGCACGAGCGGGTGTTCTCGGCCGGCGCCAACCTGGCGGGGTTTGCTGGGGACACCGCGCTCGTCGAGAAGCACCTGGGTACCGGACGATTCCCGCGGCTGTTCCGGCTGATCGGGGAGCTCGGCAAGCCCACCATCTGTGCGGCCGGCGGGCACGTGCTGGCCGGCGCGCTCGGGATCGCGCTGGCCTGCGATCTGATCCTCGCGCGCGAAGGGGTCCGGTTCGGCACCCCCGAGATCAACGTGGGGGTGTTCCCGTTCATGATCATGGCGCTGATCTACCGCAACGTGCCGCGCAAGAAGGCCACCGAACTGCTGCTGCTGGGCGAGCAGATCTCGGCCGCCGAGGCCGAGCGGATCGGCATCGTCAACCACGTGTTTGCCCCCGAGGAGTTCGAAGCCGGCGTGCGCGAGTGGGCGGAGACGCTCGCCGCCAAATCCCCGCTCATCATGAAGCTGGGCAAGGACGCGATCTTCCGCCAGCAGGACATGGCGTTTCTCGACGCGCTCGACTTCCTGCGCGCGCAGCTCACGATCGCCTTCTCCACCGAGGACATCCAGGAAGGGGTGCGCGCCTTCTTCGAGAAGCGCCAGCCCGAGTGGAAGGGAAGGTGAGCCGGCACCGAGCACATCTTCCTCGGGGCCGGCGAGGGGCCGTGCGTGATCTTCATGGCGGGCGCGCCAGCATCGCGGGAGCGTCGTAGTCGGCGAAGATGTGGCCGGCCGGCCGGGAGGCGATGCTCGCCGATAGCCGCCTGGCCATCGCCGGCCGGCTTGACGCGCGCGAGTCGAGCATGGCAAAGTCGGAAGTAGCACTTCTCACTTCCTACGTCATGGCCACCGACGCACCCACAAGCCTGCTGCGCCCCCTGGCCGAGGATCTGCGCGCCCGGCGGGAGCGAATCAAGCTCGGGGGCGGCGAGGAAAAGGTCGCCGCCCAGCACGCGCAGGACAAACTGACCGCGCGCGAGCGGATCGACCTGCTGATCGACGCCGGCACGTTCGTCGAGCTCGGGATCCACGGCCGACCGCACTTTTCCCAGCGCGCCATGGACGGCCGGGAGGCGCCCGCCGACGGGGTCCTCACCGGCTACGGGAAGATCGAGGGTCGCCTGGCCGCGGTGGCGGCCTACGACTTCACGGTCATGGCAGGCTCGATGGGGATGACCGGCGAGCTCAAGGTGGCACGGCTGCGCGAGCTGGCCCTGACCAAGCGGATCCCCATCATCTGGCTGCTGGATTCGGCGGGGGCCCGGATCCAGGAGGCGGTCGGATCGCTGTTCGCCGGGACCGGGAACCTGTTCCGGGAAGAAGTGGTCGCGTCGGGCGTGATTCCCCAGGTCGCGGCGCTGATGGGCCCGTGCGCCGCCGGCACCGCGTACATCCCCGGCCTGGCCGACTTCGTGCCGATGGTCCGCGGGCGGGGCTCGATGGCGCTGGCCGGCCCGCACCTGGTCCGGGCCGCGGTGGGCGAGGACGTCACCCAGGAGGAGCTGGGCGGCTCGCGCGTGCACTGCCGCAAGTCGGGCGTGGGGGATCTCGAGGTGCCGTCCGACGAGGCCTGCATCGACGCGATCAAGCAGTACCTGAGCTACTTCCCGCAGCACTGCGGCGAGCCGCCTCCGCGGGAACCGACGAGCGACCCGATCGACCGCCGGGACGAGGCACTGCTGGACGTCCTGCCTGACTCGAACCGCAAGCCCTACGACATGTACGAGGTGATCCGGCGGATCGTCGACGACGGCGTCTACTTCGACCTCAAGCCCCAGTGGGCCAAGACGATCATCACCTGCCTGGCGCGGTTCGGGGGTCGGCCGGCGGGGATCGTGGCCAACCAGCCCCGGCAGCTTGGCGGAATCCTCGACAACGACTCCGCCGACAAGGCCGCCCGGTTCATCAACCTGTGCAACGCGTACGGGCTGCCGCTCGTGTACCTGATGGACGTCCCCGGCTTCATGGTCGGAACCAAGGTCGAGCAGGCGGGGATCATCCGCCACGGGGCCAAGATGCTCTACGCCACGGCGAACGCCACCGTGCCCAAGATCACCGTGGTGCTACGCAAGGCCTACGGCGCCGGCTACTACGTGATGTGCGGCCGCGCCTACGAGCCGGACCTGATCGTGGCCTGGCCGTCGGCCGAGATCAGCGTGATGGGAGCTGAGGGCGCAGTGGAGATCATCTTCCGCAAGCAGGTGCTCCAGGCGGAGGATCCCCAGGCCAAGCGTCGCGAGCTGATCGAGAACTTCCGCCAGATCATCGACGTGTACATCGCCGCGGGCAACGCCATGATCGACGACGTGATCGACCCGCGGGAGACGCGGCCGACCATCTGCCGGGCGCTCGAGCTCGCGGCGGGCAAACGGGTTGAGCGGCCGTTCAAGCGAAACGGCGTGGTCCCGGTATGAGCCTGGAGGATCCTGTCGTCATCACCTGCGCGATCAGCGGTGCCATCGCCAGCCGCGACCAGTGTCCGGCCATCCCGTACACGCCCGAGGAGTATGCCGCGGAGGCGCGGCGGATCGTCGACGAGGGCGGCGTGCACATCCACATCCACGCGCGCAAGCGCGACGGTACCCCGAGCTACGCGGTAGAGGACTTCGTCGCCATCCGGGAGGCCATCTTCGGCGCGGTCGGCGACGCGGCGATCATCAACTTCTCGACCGGCACCGTCGGGGTGCCCGTGGCCAAGCGGATCGCCTATCTGGAGGCCGGACGGCCGGAGGTTGCGGCGCTCAACATGGGCTCGATGAACTACGCCAAGTATTCGCGCAGTCGCAGGGACTTCGTGTTCAAGTTCGTGTTCACCAACCCGTTCGAGGAGATCATCGAGCTGCTCGACGCGATGCGCCGGCTCGACATCAAGCCCGAGCACGAGTGCTTCGACGTGGGCCACGTGGGGTCGCTGGCGCCGCTCCTCGACATGGGTTTGCTGGAGCCCCCGTTGCACGCGGACTTCGTGATGGGTGTGCTCGGGGGCATCCCGGCCACGGCACGCAACCTGGCCGCGATGGCCGACAACCTGAGGGACGTGGGATCGGGTCACCATCACTGGGGGGTGATCGGGATCGGACGCGAGCAGTGGATGCTGGTGGCCGCGGCGCTGACCCTGGGAGGGTCGGTTCGGGTCGGCCTGGAGGACAACTTCTACCTGCCGAGCGGCGAGATGGCGCGTTCGAACGGCGAGCTGACCGCCGCGGCCCGGCGGCTGACCGAGGAGCTGGGCCGGCGGCCGGCGAGCGTGGACGAAGCGCGCTCGCTGCTCGGGATCGGGACCGGAGCGCGCGCATGAGCGGGCTGGCCCTCGACGGGCTCCGGGTCCTCGACCTGACGCGGCTGTTGCCGGGCGGGTTCTGCTCGCTGCTCCTGGCCGACTTCGGGGCGGACGTGATCAAGGTGGAGGACACCGGTCTGGGCGACTACGTGCGCTGGGCGCCGCCGTTTTACGACGGCGTCGAGCCGAGCGCCGGCAGCGCTCTCTTTCTGTCACTCAACCGGGGAAAGCGCTCGGTCCGCGTCGACCTCAAATCCGAGCCGGGCCGGGAGGTGCTGCTGCGCCTGGCGCGAGACGCCGACGTGCTGCTCGAATCGTTCCGGCCAGGTGTGCTCGAGCGCCTCGGCGTCGGATATGAGCGGCTACGCGCCGCGAATCCCCGGCTCGTGTACTGCGCGATCACCGGCTACGGGCAGCAGGGGCCGGGCCGCGAGCGCTCCGGCCATGACCTCAACTACCTGGGGCTCAACGGGATCCTCGGTCTGAGCGGAGAGGCCGACGGGCCGCCGACTCCGTCGGCAGCTCAGATCGCCGACCTGGGCGGCGGCGCCATGATGGCAGCGGTCGGCATCCTGATGGCGCTGCTCGAGCGCGACCGCTCCGGTGAGGGCCAGCTCGTCGACTGCTCGATGTTCGACGGATCGCTGTCGTTCTTGGCAATGCTGGCGGCCGAGATGCTGGCCGCGGGAGCGGTACCGCGCCGGGGAGAGCTGCGGCTCGCCGGCGGGATCGTGTGCTACCGCCCGTACCGATGCGCGGACGGCTACGTGACCCTCGGCGCGCTGGAGCCCAAGTTCTGGAGCGCGTTCTGCCTGGGCGTGGGCCGGGCGGATTTGGCCGACCACGCGTTCGACCCGCCCGGTTCGGAGGCGCATCGGGCCGTGTCGGAGATCTTCGCCGGGCGCACCCGGGAGCAGTGGCGCGCCTTTGCCGCCGAGCACGACTGCTGCCTCGAGCCGGTGATGGACCTGGACGAGGTCCTGCACGGCGAACTCGTCGCCGCGCGCGGGATGGTGGCCGAGCTTGACCAGCCGGGGGCCGAGCGGCCGGTCAGGCTCCTCGGCGTGCCGGTGAAGCTGAGCCGGACGCCCGGGGATCCGGGCCGCGCGCCCGGGCCTGGCCTCGGCCAGCACACCCGTGAGGTGCTGGCCGAAGCGGGATACTCAAGCGCGGAGATCGACGTGTTGCTGGAGTCCGGAGCGGTGGCGGGGCCGGCGGACACGGTCCAGAGCGGCACCTTCATGGCGTGATGGCAAGGCCGACGGGCAACGGGCTGCTGCGGATCTCAGAGCTCGCCGCGCGCTCCGGAGTGAGCGCGGGCACGATCAAGCACTACCTGCGCGAAGGCCTCCTCGGCTCCGAGGACGAGGTGGTCCGGACGTCGCGCAACATGGCCTACTACCCGCCGGCGTTCGTGGCCCGGATCCAGCTGATCAAACGCCTGCAGGAGGAGCGGTTCATGCCCCTGCGGGTGATCCGCGAGCTGATCGGATCCGACGCGGAACGGACGATGCGGATGATCGTGCTCGAAGACCGGATCCTCGAGCGGGCGATCGAGGCGCGGGAGACGGGTCGGATCTCGCGCGCCAAGGTGCGTGAGACCTACGATCTGCCCCAGAACGTGCTCGACCGGCTCGAGCAGCTCGGGGTGCTGGCACCGAACGCCCGCGGCTATGACCGAGACGACGTGGCGATCATCGAGGCGATTTCGCGCTTCCGGGCCGGCGGTTACGAGGAGGCCATCGGGTTCACCGTGTACGACACGCTGCGCTACCGAGATGCGCTCGAGCCGCTCGTCGACGAGGAGGTCAGGGTCCTGCTCGACCGGCTCGCCGGCAAGGTTGATGTCGATCGCGCGGTGCAGATCATCTCCTCGGGTGCCGAGCCCCTGCGCGAGCTGATCGGGGCCATGCACTCGAAGCTGCTGCTGGCCGCACTCCGGCGCGCCCGCGGTCGCGTCGGATACACTGACTGACGGGTCAATCGAACGAGGGAGGCGCGCCGTGCGAGTCGGCGCCGTCCAGCTTAACTCGACCGACGACACCGATCGCAACCTGGCCACCGCCGATCGGCTCGTGCGTCACGCCGCAGGTCTCGGGGCCGAGGTCATAGTGCTTCCGGAGAAGTGGAGCGTGCTCGGCATGCCCGAGCAGATGCTGGCCGCCGCCGAGCCGCTCGACGGGCGGTTCATCTCGTGGGCGCGCGCTGCGGCACGGGAACTTGGGATCGACCTGGTCGCGGGCTCGATCGTCGAGCGGGTGGAGGGCCGCGAGAAGACGGCGAACACGAGCGTGCACGTCGGCCCGGACGGCGAGATCCGCGCGGTCTACCGCAAGATGCACATGTTCGATGTGGAGGTGGACGGCGACGTCTACGCCGAGTCGGCCACCGAGGACCCGGGCGACGAGGTGGTGCTCTCCGAGCTGGCGGACGGCGTCCGGCTTGGGATGACCGTCTGCTACGACGTCCGCTTTCCCGAGCTCTACCGGGTGCTCGCCGTCCGCGGCGCCGAAGTGGTAACGGTGCCGGCAGCATTCACGCTCGCGACGACGCGCGACCACTGGGAGGTGCTGCTGCGGGCGCGGGCGATCGAGAACCAATGCTTCGTGATCGCTCCCAACCAGATCGGGGCGCATCCGCCCGGCCCACGGTGCGGTGGACGCTCGTTGATCGTCGATCCCTGGGGCCTGGTCCTGGCCCAGGCGGCTGATCTCGAGACGGCGATCGTCGCGGACATTGACTTCGATGTGCTCCAGCGGGTGCGGCGCCGGATTCCGGCGCTGACCCATCGCCGCCCCGAGGCGTACGGCTGGAGGGTCTGATGGCCGCGCCGAGCACCGCCGCCGCCGACAAGCGCCGGGTGATCCTCGACGCCGCCATGCGGGTGTTCGCCCGGCAGGGCTTCCACACCTGCCGGGTCTCGGACATCGCCGACGAGGCCGGCGTGGCCTACGGCCTCGTCTACCACTACTTCTCATCCAAGGACGAGATCCTCGACACGTTGTTCCTCGAGCGCTGGAACGTGATGCTGGCCGCCATCGCCGAGGCCGATCGCATCCACCGCTCCCCGCGCGAGAAGCTGCGGGCGATCGCGAGCTTCATCATCGAGGCCTACCGCCACGAGCCCGAGCTGATGAAGGTGATCGTGGTCGAGGTCACGCGGGCTGCGAACACGTTCGGCCGCACCCACCTGGCCAAGATCCGCGAGGCTTACCAGCAGATCTCCGGCATCGTCGCGCGGGCCCAGGCCGACGGCGTGTTCCGGTCGGAGATCACGCCCGAGTTCGGGGCGCTCGCGTTCTACGGCTCGGTCGAGCAGGTCCTGACGCGCTGGATCTTCGATCGCGACGCCGTCGACGAGGACGAGCTCGAGGGCGCCAAGACGATGATCGTGGAGACCATCTGCCGCGGCCTGGAGCGGGCTTAGCCGAGCTCCGGAGCGGCTTGGCCGAGCTCCGGAGCGGGATCTCCCGGGACCCTGGCTCGGCGGCCGCCTCCCCGTCTGCTTGAATCCGCTCACGATGACTGA
>JAFASQ010000441.1 GCA_019244395.1 Solirubrobacterales bacterium
GCCGTCTACGACACGGCGCTCCTGCGCCGGGAGGCATTCGGGGCCATTCGCGACGGCGGGCAGATCGTGGTCGTGCGCGGCTGGGACGGCAACGAGGCGGAGGATCGCGGAATCCGCGTCCACCCCGTGATGGTCGCCACCGCGCTCGAGCGCACCGAGTGGCTCGAGCAGCTCCGCGAGCTCGCCTCGGCCGGCAAGCTCAAGCTGCGCGTGGCTCACGAGTACCCGCCGGAGCAGGCGGCCGAGGCCCAGCGGGTGATGGATGCCGGCGGCCTTCGGGGTCGCGCGGTGATTGTTTTCTAGGGGCTGCGCTTCGCGCAGCATCCATGGGGCCGTTTCGCCGGGCGTCCTTTCCCGGCGGCTGGGTCGCGGCACGCCGCCCGGCACGGATGCCGGGCGGAACCGGACCCACGGACGCCGCCACAGGCGGCCCATCAGAACCTCTCGAGCACCGCGCGGGCCGCGTTGTGACCCGGGATCCCGCTGACCCCGCCACCGCGCCGCGCACCCGCACCGCACAGCCACACGTTGGCGTACTCGGTCTCGACGCCCCAGCGCCCGACCTCTTCCTCCGACTCGGCGAACGGCCAGGCCAGATCGCGGTGGAAGATATGGCCGCCCGGCATGCCGAGCCCGGCCTCGAGCTCGCGTGGCGTGAGCGCCTCGAGGCCGAGCAGGCACTCCTCGATCGGCTCGGCCAGCATGTCGTTCAGCGAGCGCAGCGTGGCGGCGATCGCACGGTCCTTGGCGCCGGCGTCCGCGAACAGCCGCGCCGGCATGTGCAGCCCGAACAGCGTGAGCGTGTGCACGCCGCGGGCTCGCAGCTCGGCCGAGAGGATGCTCGGGTCGGTGAGCGAGTGGCAGTAGACCTCGCACGGCGGCCGCGACGGGATCTCGCCGGCGGAGGCCTGGCGGTAGGCCTCCGCCAGTTGCTCGTAGGCCTCGTTGACGTGGAAGGTGCCGGTGAAGGCCTCCTCGGACGAGACGTCGCGCAGGCGGGGCAGACGCCTGAGCAGCATGTTGACCTTGAGCTGGGCGCCCTCGGGTTTGTCCGCGGGCGCGGGCTGGCCCAGCAGTTCGGCCAGCATGTGCGGCGCCACGCCGGCGAGTACGTGCCGGGCGGCGTAGCTCCGCCCGTCGGCGCACCTCACCTCGGCGCTCCGCCCGTCGGTCGCGATCGCGACCACCTCGGCGGCGCTCTGGAGCTCGGCGCCGGCGCCGCGGGCCGCGGCGGCCAGCGCGCTCGACAGCGCCCCCATGCCTCCGACCGGCACGTTCCAGGGACCGCCGACGACGTGGTAGAGAAAGCAGCGGTTCTGGCGCAGCAACGGGTCGTCGGCTGGCGCGAAGGTGCCGATCAGCCCGTCGGTCAGGACCGTCCCACGGGTCTGATCGTCGGCGAACGTCCGCTCGAGCACATCGCTGAGCGGCGTCTCGAACAGCGCGCTCCAGGCGGCGTCGTCGTCCAGCAGGCGGCGCATGTCCTCACGCGTGCGCAGCGGCTCGGTCAGCGTCGGGAACACGCGCTCGGCCACCCGCGCGAGCATGTTCCCCCACGCCGGGTTGTGCTCGACGGGCGGGTACGCCGCGATCCTGCGGCGGCGCAGCTCGACCGACACTCCCAGGCTGCGCAGCAGCAGCGGCGGGAACAGGCTGACCAGGTAGGAGTAGCGCGACAGCCGCGCGTCGAAACCGGAGAACACGGTGGCGGACACCGCCGCGCCGCCGAAGGCGTCCCCGCGCTCGAGCACCAGCACGGATCGGCCGGCGCGCGCGAGCAGGGTGGCGGCGACTAGGGCGTTGTGCCCGCCGCCGACGACCACGGCGTCGTAGCTACGCATGCGACCAATGATGTAAGACCAATTGTCGCTGGTGATCATGCCGCGCCGGGCCTACTCTGGGGTAATGGGCAAGTCGACCGGAGAGCAGATCGCCGCCGCGGTGCAGTCGTGGCCGGGCGTGGACGCCGCGCCGCATCGGTTCGGCGGCGTCGAGTTTCGCGTCGGCCGGCGTGAGCTTGGCCACCTCCATGGCGACCGCATCGCCGACCTGCCGTTTCCCCGCCGCGTGCGCGACGAACTGATCGCCGACGGCCGCGCCCGGCCGCATCACGTGCTGCCCGACTCCGGGTGGATCACGGTCTCGATTCGCTCCGACGATGAAGCGGCGCAGGCCATCGGGCTGTTCCGGATGGCCTACGAGCGGGCGCAGAAGGCCCGCAGGACGCCGCGCGATGCCTGAACGCGCCCGCATCTTCGTGGTCACCGGCGAGGAGGTCGTGCGCTTCACGCTGACCGGGGCACGCGCGCACGATGTGCAGACCGTGCTCAGCGTCGCCGCACCACGGTGCGTGGCGGTCGATCCGCGCGACCCAGACCGCGCTTACGTCGGGACGTTCGACGACGGGCTGTACGCGACGGCCGACGGCGGCCAGACCTGGCACGAATCGTGGCTCGGCATCGCCGAGCGGCGGGTCCTGTCGGTGAGCGTGTCGCCGTCGCACGTCCAGGACGGCGTGTCTGTGGTCTACGCGGGCACGGAGCCGAGCAACCTGTACCGCTCCGAGGACACGGGAAGGACCTGGCAGCTGCTGCCCGAGCTGAGGCGGCTGCCGAGCGAGCCGCGCTGGTCCTACCCGCCCCGACCGTGGACCCACCACGTGCGCACGATCGCGCTGCATCCCACCGACCCGAACGTGTTGTTCGTCGGCATCGAGCTCGGGGGCGTGATGCGCTCGGCGGACGGCGGCCGGACCTGGATCGACCACAACCCACAGGCTCACAGCGACGCCCACCAGCTGCTCACCCATCCGCTCGCCCCCGAGCGTGTGTACGAGGTGGCGGGGCAGGGGATCGCGGTCTCGCGCGATCGCGGCGAGACCTGGCGAGCGATGGACTCCGGCCTCGACCGGCACTACGCCTGGGCGGCTGCGGTGGACTCGGCCGACCCGGACCTGTGGTACGCGTCGGTCAGCCGCTCCCCGTTCGCCGCCCACGGCAGCGGCGACGGCCAGTCCGTGCTGCTGCGCTCGCGCGGCGACGGTTGGTCGCCAATCGACCACTGGGGCGACGACGTGGCGCTGCGCCGGATGCCCTACGCGCTGGCGGCGCTGCCCGGCCAGCCCGGTCGGCTGCTGGTCGGGTTGCGCGGCGGGGCCATGCTGGTCGGCGAGGACGCCGGCGAGCGCTGGTCGGCGCTCGAGGCGCCGCTGCCCGACGTGGTCGCGCTGGCGGCCGCGCCGGCATGACCCCCGATCTGCGCGACCGCGTGGCGATCGTCACCGGTGGCGGCCGCGGCATCGGTCGGGCGATCGCGCTCGGCTATGCCCGCGCCGGCGCCGACGTGGTCACTGCCGTGGCCCGGAATCTGGCCGAAGCCGAGGAGGTGGCCGCGGCGAGCAAGCCGCTGCCGGGGAGGATCGAGAGCGTCCAGGCTGACGTCACCGTGCCCTCCGAGGTCGAGGCGCTGGTCGAGCGGGCGCTCGCGATTCGCGGGCGAATCGACATCCTGGTCAACAACGCGGCGCGCGGCATGCGGTTCGTCAACGAACAATTCATGACCGACCCGAAGCCGTTCTGGGAGGCGGATCCGGCCGCGTGGCGGATGGTGATCGAGACCAACGTCGTCGGGGTGTTCTTGATGTCGCGCGCCGTTGTGCCGCATATGCTGGCCACCGGCCGCGGGAGCATCATCAACGTCACGATCAATCACGCGACGATGGTGCGGCGGGGCTTCTCGCCCTATGGGCCGTCCAAGGCGGCGCTCGAGGCGATGACCGAGGTGTGGGCCGCCGAGCTGGAGGGAACCGGAGTGGTCGTGAACCTGCTGGCGCCGGGGGGCGCCACGGCAACAGGGATGGTTCCCGACGGCGTCCCGGAGGCAATCCGGCTGCTCTCGCCCGAGATCGTGGTGGCGCCCGCGCTCCACCTGGCCGTGACCGAGCGCAGCGGACAGCGGATCCTCGCCACCGAGTGGAACGAGCCCGGCTGAGGCGCCGGCCGAGTGGGCGGCGTCGGAGACCTCGCCGTTCCGACTCGGTGCTAGCTTTCCCGGGTCGCTTCGTCGGCGGGGTGGAACAAAGACGTGAACCGCGAATTCAGCGTAGAGGAGCACAACCAGGGATCGGCGTGGGTGCTGGCGGTCACCGGCGAGCTCGACCTGCGGACCAGCCCTCAGCTCGAAGAGCGCCTCGAGCGCGTATGGGTATCCGGCGCCGAGCTCGTGATCCTCGATCTCCGACAGATCGAGTTCATGGACTCGACGGGGCTGCGCGTCCTCCTTGGCGCCCACCAGCGGGCGCAGGAGACCGGGCGACGATTCGCCCTGGTGCGAGGAGCCGACCAGGTCGAGCGCGTGCTGACGCTGACCGGCGTGCGCGACCTGTTGACGGTCGTCGATGCTCCCGAGGAGCTCCTCGCGGCCGGCGAATCGTCTTCCGAGACCGCGTAGGGCCTGCCCGTCGTGAAGGACCTCACGGGCAGCGCGTCGGCCTCGACGCCCGCGACCCCGGAGCGGGCGATGGCGCTGCTCGAAGACATTGACCGCTACCCGGCCTGGCACCCCGAGGTCATCAAGGAAGCCGAGGTGCTCGAGCGCGACGCGCAGGGCCACCCGACCAAGGCGCGGTGCAAGCTCCACGTCGAGCGCGGCCCGTTGACGCGTGACTTCGACCTGATCATGTCCGTGCACGTGGATCCCTCCGGCACGATCAAGCTCGACCGGATCCGGAATGAGCCCGCCGACGCCGAGCGGTTCGACGTCACGTGGCGGGTGGAAGGCACTCCGAGCACGCGCATCCGCGTCGACCTTGCCGCGAACCTGAACGTGCCGCGGCTGGTGCCGTTGGGGGGAGTCGGCGACGCGTTGGCCCAGGGCCTGGTCAGCGCGGCGACGCGAGCGCTGGCGTCGTCGTGACCGCGGCCGGCCGGCTGTCGAGGTCGAACGCCTCGGCCAGTAGCTCGTAGGAGCGCCGGCGCGCCTGGTGATCGTGCGTGATCGTGACCACGATCACCTCCTCGGCGCCGTACTCGACCGCCACCGCCTCGAGCTCGGCCCGCACCTTCTCGGGAGAGCCGACGACCGAACGCCGGCCGGGCCTGCCGCCGGTCAGCGGCTTACCCTCGCGCTGAAGGAACTCGACCGCCTTCTCCGGCGGCGGCACCGGGATCAGCTCGCCGCGGCGCAGAAGGGTGAACGACATCCGGCTGCTGGTGGAGAGGAACACCGCCTCCTCCTCGGTCGGCGCGGCCAGTGCCCACACGGCGACCGCGGTCTTCGGCGCCTGTAGGTGCGCGTTCGCTTCGAAGCGCTCGCGGTACAGCTTGGCGATTCCGGACCCCTCCGCGTTGATGAAGTCGGCGAAGGCGTAGGGCAGGGCGAGCTGCCCCGCCCAGATGGCGCTTTGGGCGGAGGAGCCGAGTAGCCATGGGGTCGGCAGCTCGGGATGACCGGGGAGAGTCTTGGCGAGGCGCGCGAACGGATGATCGGCGGGGAGGGCGTCGTCGAAGTACGCGAGCAGCTCGGCCAGCTGCTGGGGAAAGTCGTCGGGGGCGGCCTGCCGGCGATCGCGCTGGAGCGCGAACGTGGTCAGGGGATCGGTGCCCGCCGCGCGCCCGATCCCCAGGTCGATCCGCCCGGGGTAGAGGCCGGCCAGGATCGTGAACGTCTCGGCCACCTTGAGCGGGCTGTAATGCGGGAGCATCACGCCGCCGCTGCCCACGCGGATGTTCTTGGTCGCCGCGGCGATCGGGCCGATCAGCGCCTCGGGGCTGGCGCTGGCCAGCATCGGGCCGCCGTGGTGCTCGGCCACCCAATAGCGGTGGTAGCCGAGCTCGTCGGCCAGGCGGGCGAGGTCGAGCGTGTTGTGCAGCGCATCGGCGCCGGTCGAGCCTTCCGGGATCGGCGACTGGTCGAGGACGGACAGACGCATGTGCTCGATGTTAGGCGGGTGGCGCCGGTCAGCTGGTGGCGACGCTCGCGCGCGGCTCCTGCGCCTGCGCCGGCCCCGGCGCGCCCTCGGCCGGGGCGCCGTGACCCACGAAGTCGCGCTGGCGGATCAGCACGAAGGTCAGCGCGGCGGCGGCGAACGCGACGATCGCGCCGATGAGCAGGATCTCGTTCAACCCGTTGATGTACCCGGCCTTGGCGGCGCCCGCGGCGAGGCTCCGCAGCTGCTCCGGCACCGCCCGGATCGCCTGCGCGACGCTGCCGTTGCCGACCGACGCGGCCAGCGCGTGCGCGTGGCCGGCCAGCGGTGTGCTCTGCAGATGTTGAACGGTTGCGCTGCTGGCCTGGCTGGCCAGGATGCTGCCGAGCGCGGCCACGCCGGTGGCGATCCCGACCTGGCGCAGGGTCGAGTTGATCCCCGACGCCATCCCGGCGCGCGCCGGTTCGACGACTCCCACCGCGGTCGAGGCGAGAGGCACGTTGACCAGGCCGGCGCCGATGCCGGCGACGATCATCCCGGGCAGCAGATGGGTCCAGTCGTCGCTCGGCGCGATGCCCCGCATAAGGACCAGGCCGACGCCGATCAGCGCGAATCCCGGAGCGATGAGGAAACGAGTCTGGACGTGGCCGGTGAGCCGTCCCGCAAACCCGGCGGTCAGGAAGATCGCGCCCGTCATCGGGAGCAGGCGCAGGCCGGTGTCGATCGCCGGGGAGCCCAGAATGTTCTGGAGGTAGAGCACGATGTAGGTGATCAACGAGAACAGCGAGGCTGAGATGGCCCACGCGGCGACCAGGCCGCCGTTGAAGGTGGGGACACGGAGCAGGTGAAGGTCGAGCATGGGGGCCCGCGAGCGCAGCTCGATCGCGAGGAAGACGGTGATCAGAACCGCCGCCGCGATCAGGGAGCCGGTCACCGTGGTGGAGCCCCAGCCGTCGGGATGGCTGCGGATCAGGCCGTAGACGAGGGCGGTCAGCCCGAGCGTGAAGGTGACGAAACCAGGCCAGTCGGGACGGCTGGCCACCGGTGCCTTGGATTCCGCCACCTGGCGCAGGGTGACGGCCAGCGCGATGACCCCGATGGGGAGGTTCACGAAGAAGATCCAGCGCCAGGACAGCCAGCTGGTCAGTGCGCCACCCAGCACCGGGCCGATGGCGACCGCGATGCCGGTCACCCCACCGAACACGCCGAAGGCGACCCCGCGCTCGCGTGGCTCGAATGCGTCGGCCAGCAGGGCCAGCGAGGTGGCGAACATGATCGCCCCGCCGACGCCCTGGAACGCCCGTGAGACCGCGAGGAACGTCGCGTCCGCGGCCACACCGCACAGCGCGGAGCCGATGGTGAAGATGACGATGCCGACGGAGAAGACCAGTCGGCGTCCCTTCAGGTCCGCGATGGAGCCGGCGGTCAGGAGGAACGCCGCAAGGGTCAGCGCGTATGCGTCGATCACCCATTGGAGGTCGGACAGCGACGCGTGAAAGTCCTGCTGGATGTAGGGCAGGGCCACGTTGACAATCGTGATGTCGAGCAACAGCATGAACACGCCTGTGCACACGGCGAGCAGGGTCCACCATTTGCGGTCCATCGAAGCCACCTCCTTTTCTGAGCGGGAACTCAGGATAACATATATACTGAGTTGATGCTCAGAAATTCTGCCTCGGACGTGCCGCGCCGGCGCGGGCGGCCGCCGGCCGGAGGTCGCGAGGCGATCCTGGCCGCGGCCCTCGAGCTGCTGCGCGAGCGCGGGATCGCGCGGGTCACCGCGCGCGAGGTGGCCGCGCTCGCCGGCGTCTCCGAGGCGAGCGTCTTCTACCACTACAAGGACCGCGCCGGTCTGCTCCGGGCAGTGTTCGAGCAGGGTCTGCAGCCGCTGAAGGAGCTCGCCGAGAGCGTCGCGCGGGCGGGTCCTGACCTGCACCAGGTTCTGGTCCGCTACGCCATTACCCTCGAGCAGTTCCTCGACCAGGCCTTGCCGGTAATGGCGGCGGCCCAGTCCGACGTCGCCCTGCGCGACGCGATGGCCGAGTACATGACCGAGCAGGACCTTGGTCCTCATCGCGGCGTCGCGGCTCTGGGCGACTTTCTCGCCGCCGAGCAGGCCGCCGGCCGGGTGCGGGCGGAGGTCGACCCGCACGCCACCGCGATGCTGTTCGTGGGGGCGTGCTACACGCGAGCCGCGCAGCGCCAGATGCCCGCGCACGTGGCCGAGCTGCCGTCGCTCGAAGAGGTCATTGATGCGTTCGAGGCTCTGCTCGCGCCGGCCTGAGCGCCGGGTCTGGGCGCCGGGTCTGAGCGCCGGGTCTGGGCACCGGTTCTGGGCGCGCCCCGCCGGGCATCTTCCGGCGTTTGCCGCGGCATTTATGATGCTTGTCGTGCCCGGTTGACGCTAGAACCAAGCGCACCGCCGAATCTGGGTCGCGTCGATGGGCCGGCTGCTTGCCGGCACAGGGGCGTGTACGTCAATCACGCTGCGTGTCATCCCGGGCACGTTGCGTCTCGCCCGCACCCCGGAGCAGCTCGGTGGCGGTGCGCGGGCGCCGCCTGGATCGTACGTCCGCGGGCGCCGGATGACCGGTGGCGCGCCCGGTCCGGCTGGGTCGCCCCGGCCCGGCCCGCGCGCCGGTGGCGGTGCATTTCGCCCCAAAGCCCCTCCCTCGCAGGCGCTTTGGGACATAAGCGCCGATGCGGTGCTTATGTTGCCCAGGCGGGGTGCCGGAAGGGCGGTTTGGTGAGATTTACCGTGATTTACCGGGTGCTGACGCGCTCGCCGCCCGCCGGTATGCGACGGCGGATCAGGCGGGGACTACAGCCGGCCCATCGGCCTCGGGGGGTCGGCGCGGCGAGGACGCGGCGGCCTGGTCGCCTTGCGTTCGCGGCGCCTCGTCGGGATCAACGTGCACGATCAGGACGGGAATCGGGCTGTGGTTGAGCGCGTAGTGGCTGACGCTGCCGAGCAGTGATGCGCTCAGGGCGCGCCGGCCGCGCGAGCCCATCACCAGCAGGTCGTAGTCCCCGCAGGCGGCGGCCTTCATCAGGGCCGACCTGATCGGCCGGCGGCTGATCAGCGTGGTTACCGGCACGTCGTCGGGGACACGGTCGACGGCCTGGCGCATCACGTTGACGGCCTCGCGCTCGAGGTCGAGGGTGGACAGCGCGGCCGCGCCGGCGGCGAGCGAGGAGGCGGCCCAGGCCGGCGGCTGGTTGACCGCGGTCAGGATCGTCAGCCGACCATTGCCGGCGCGGGCGATGTCGACGGCCTCGTCCAGAGCTCGCTGGGCGTGGGGGGAGCCGTCGACGCTGACGAGGATGTTGCGGAACATGACCGTGCTCCAGAAATGCTTGGCATAGCAAACATTAGCATGCCAGGCGTATAATGCCAACCGCCGATGAAACGTTCCGGGACCGAGAACTTCCTGGCTGGGTTCGATGCGCTGGCGCAGGCGGTGCGGCGGGCGCGCGGGTCGAGCTCGGCCGATGGCGGCTTGACGCTGTCCCAGTACGGCCTGCTCGAGGGGCTGACCGGGCGCCGCGCCGCGCGCGTCCAGGAGCTCGCGGCAGCGGCCGGCATCAGCGCGTCGACGGCTACGCGCATCCTCGACGCGCTCGAGCGGCGAGGCATCGTGCGGCGAACCCGCTCGCGGGAAGACCGGCGCGCGGTGTCGATCAGCCTCACCGAGCGCGGGGATGAGCTTCTCCAGGCAGAACGCGAGTGGCTCAGGGGCCGGCAGCGCGAGTTCTACGCCTCGCTGCCTGCGGCCGAAAAGGAGCTCGCGCCCGACCTGCTGGTCCGGCTGGCCGCGCTGATCGACGAGATCGCGGCTGGGCCCGATGAGGTCGCGGCCGGACCCGACGAATAGCGTCGCCCTCAGCCCCCGGGCCGAAAACCACTGCGAAACGTGCCGGTCCGTTGACCGAGGCAGCGACCCGCGTGGCTGTCTAGGCGCCCTGCTGAGCAAGCCGGTGATAGCTGCCATCTGCGCGTTCATATCCCGAAGCGCCGCGACGCGTGCATACCGGATGGCTTAAGCAGACGCACACATCGTGGTCACGGCTGGACAACAACCAGCCCTGAGGACCCACATAGAAGTGGCTCCACTCTTACGAGCGACGAGAAGGAGCCATACGCATGCATAGATTCACGAGGCTCGGCGCCGCCGCCGCGGTCATCGCGGCGGCCGCGGTTGGAGGCTCGGCGGCCGCGGTGTCCGCGCACGGCGACCACGGGCATCACCGGCAATCGATCCAGCACGTGCTGCTGATCTCGGTCGACGGCCTGCACCAGTCCGATCTCGAGTGGTGCATCGCCAACGGAGCTTGTCCAGAGCTCGCGAGGCTGACCGCCGGCGGCCTCGAGTTCGCAAACGCCCACACCGTGGTTCCGTCTGATTCGGACCCGGGCGGAACGGCGCTGATGACCGGGGGCGACCCTCGTGCCACCGGCGTCTACTACGACGTCGAGTACAACCACAGCACTTACGAGGCCGGCACGACGAACTGCACCGGCCCGACCGGTGGGGACGTCATCTACGACTCGCCCGACGACAAGGACGCGACCCGGTTGGACGCCGGCCAGGGCATCCCGGGGCTGGACCAGAACCCGGCCCTGATCATGCAGATGACCGGCACCCCGCAGACCCTGCTCAACCCAGCGACGTTCCCGGTCGATCCGACCACCTGCCAGCCGATTTACCCGCACTCGTACTTGAAGGTCAACACTATGTTCGAGGTGGCCAAGTCGGCCGGCCTGCGCACTGCGTGGTCGGACAAGCACCCTGTGTACGAGTCGTTCAACGGCCCATCGGGTACGGGCATCGACGACTTCTTCGCGCCTGAGATCGACTCGAACGCGATCGAGCCGAACGGCACCCCGTACCCGGGCGCGATCAGCTGGACCGGTGACAACGCCGCCACTCGGCAGTACGACGGCTACAAGGTCCAGGCAATCATCAACGAGATCAACGGCTCCGACCACAGTGGGAAGAACCGGGTCGGCACGCCGGCGATCTTCGGGATGAACTTCCAGACCGTCTCCACCGCCCAGAAGCTGTTCAGCTCGGAGGCGGTGATCGGCGGTCCGGTTCTACCCGGCGGTTACCTGCCGGGCACGAACACGCCAGGTCCGCTGCTGAGTAGTGCGCTCACCTGGGTCGACCAGCAGCTCCAGGCGTTCGACCAGGCGATCCAGGCCAACCCGCAGACCGCCGGCTCGACCGCGATCATCATCACGGCCAAGCACGGCCAGTCGCCGCTCGACCCGAACCAGATCAAGCGGATCAAGGACGGCCCGATCATCGACGCGATCAATGCGGCTTGGACGAGCGCTCACCCGGGCTCGGGCCCGCTGATCGTCGCCGGCACCGACGACGATCTGTGGCAGAGCTACCTGTCGGTCAAGACCCAGCAGGCGGCCGACTTCGTCAAGGACTATCTGTGGAACCACACGGCGCAGGCTGTGGATTACGCTCACACCGGCGGTCCCGCCACGCTCACCGTGCAGCACTCCGGGCTGCGGAAGATCTACGCCGGCGAGCAGGCCGCGGCCTACTTCGGCGTGCCGGTATCCGATCCGCGCCACCCGGACGTGTTCGGCGTGGCTCAGATTGGAACGATTTACACCGGAGGCACGAAGATCGCCGAGCACGGCGGCTCGAATCCGGGCGACCGTGACGTGCCGATCCTCGTCTACGCACCGGGCGCCGTCCGGGCAGGCGGCTCCGACGACTACGTCAAGACGAGCCAGGTCGCGCCGACGATTCTGCGGCTGCTCGGTCTCGACCCGGACGCGCTGGGGGCGGTGCGGATCGAGGGCACGCAGGTTCTGCCCGGGATCGAAGTCGACGGCCACCGCGGCGACTGACAGCGAGCTCTGAGCATTTGATGGGCGGGCATGTCGAAATGCGGCATGCTCGCCCGTCATGAGGTTGAAGCCGCGCAACCGAAGCGCGGCCAACCGACTCAAGGAGGCGTGATGCCGCAGTACATGTTGTTGATCTACCAGCCGGTGGACAACCCGCTCACCCCGGAGCAGCTTCAGGAGACGGGTCCGCGCTGGGATGCTTACACGAAGACGCTGCAGGATGCGGGCGCTCTCGTGGCCGGCGACGCGCTCGAGCGGCCCGATGTCGGGACCACCGTGCGCGAACGCGGCGGCCGGACGCAGTTCACCGATGGCCCGTTCGCCGAGACCAAGGAGTTCCTGGCCGGCTACTACCTGGTCGACTGCCCCGACCTCGACACCGCGCTCGACCATGCCGCGCGCATGCCGAACATCGCCTACGGGTCGGTGGAGGTGCGCCCGGTGTGGGATCGCACCCGCCCGATGGCGGACAGCCGCGAGCAGGTCGCCCAGGCGCAGGCGTAGTCACGCGTTCATGAACGGGTCGGTTGGCTGGCCGGAGGGCCACCCAACCGACCCCCCGCGTGTCGGGTTTGGGCCGCGTGTCGGTTGGCATCGCGTGCTGGTTTGGGGACTGTTCCGCATAGTGACCGTTACTGCGCCCGAATGCAGCGAGCCGGTCGCGGCAATGCTGCCCCCGGGGACCGCGATTGCGTCGGTCGGCGTGAGTCTGCCGGAGACGGTGGTCCCGAATGCGCAGATCGCGTCGCGAATTGGCGTCACCGATGAGTGGATCGTGCGTCGCACGGGAATCCACTCCCGCCGCGTCGCCGGGCCGGAGGAACGGCTCGCCACTCACGCCACCAATGCCGCGGCGGCCGCGCTGAGGCGCGCCGGGGTGGCGGCCGGTCAGCTCGACCTCGTGCTAGTGGCCACGACCACGCCGGACGAGGTGATGCCGAACGCGGCACCGGGGGTGGCGCACGAGCTCGGTGCCACTCGCGCCGGCGCGTTCGACGTCGGCGCTGCGTGCAGCGGGTTTCTCTCCGCGCTGGCTGTGGGCGCCGGACAGATCGAGGCGGGACGCGCGCAATGCGCGGTCGTCATCGGCGCAGACTTCATGTCGCGGATCACCGATCCGGACGATCGCTCGACCGCGGCGGTGTTCGCTGACGGCGCCGGCGCGGTAGTCCTCCAGGCCACCGCCCAGAACAGCCGGGTCGGCCCGATCGTGCTCGGCGCGGACGGCGCCGGCGCGGGCCACATCATCGTTCCGCGGCCCGAAGGGGTCATCCGGATGCGTGGGCACGAAACGTTCCGCGAGGCGGTGGCGCGGCTCTCGCTGGCCACCGTCCAGGCCGTTCGCGCCGCCCGCGCCCGGATCGAGGACATCGACCTGTTCGTCTACCACCAGGCCAACGGCCGGATCTTGAGCGCCGTGGGTGAGCGCCTGGGTCTTCCGGGCGACCGCGTGGTCGATTGCATCTCGGAGTACGGCAACACGTCGGCCGCCACGCTCCCCCTGGCTCTCGCGCACGTGGAGAACGAAGGCCGCCTCCAGCCCGGCCATCGTGTGCTCCTGGGTGCGTTCGGTGCCGGCTTCACGTGGGGCGCGACGGTCGTGGAGTGGGGCCCGCCCGCCCCGCCCGCCCCGGGGGCGTCATGAGCGACCGCGTCCTGATCACCGGCATCGGCGCGGTGACCCCGCTGGGCGCTTCCGCGCGCGAGCTGTATGAGGGCTGGCTCGCCGGTCGCTCGGGTATCGCCGGCGGCCTCGGCGCTTGCACCGACTTCGATCCGACCCAGTACATGACGGTCAAGGAGGCGCGGCGCTCGGACCGTTTCGCCCAGCTTGCCATCGCCGCCGGCATGCAGGCGGTGGCCGACGCCGGATGGGGCGCCGAAGAGCCGCCCGCCGATCCGACCGACGTCGGATGCGTGATCGGGTCGGGCATCGGCGGAATGGCATCGTTCGAGTCCTCCTGCGAGGTGATGCGCGAGCGCGGGCCCGAGCGCGTCTCGCCGCTGGCCATCCCGCTGATCATGGGCAACGCCGCCGCCGGCCTGGTGGCGATGCGCCACAAGCTCCGCGGCCCCGTGTTCGGTGTCATGTCCGCCTGCGCCTCGGGCACCCACGCGATCGGCGAGGCCATGCGGATGATCAGAGCTGGAGAGGCAAAGGCAGTCCTCGCGGGCGGAGCTGAGGCCACCCTCACTCCGCTCGCGAAGGCAGCCTTCGGCGCGATGGAGGCGACCTCGCCGAGTGGCATCTCGCGGCCGTTCGACGCGCGACGCGACGGCTTCGTGATGGGCGAGGGCGCCGGCGTGCTCGTGCTCGAGTCCGAGGAACTCGCGCAGGAACGTGGTGCCCGCGTGCTGGGCGAGGTGATCGGCTACGCCGCCACCGCCGATGCCCATCACATCACTGCTCCCGAGCCGACCGGGCGCCCGGCGGCGACGGCGATCACGCGCGCGATGCGCGCCGCCGGACTGACCCCCGAAGACATCGACTACGTCAACGCCCACGGCACCTCGACGCCACTGAACGACGCCTCGGAGACGGCGGCGATCAAGCTCGCGCTCGGGGAGCGCGCCTACGACATCCCGGTCTCCTCGACCAAGTCAGCCATCGGGCACCTGCTCGGCGCGGCCGGCGCGGTGGAGGCGATCGCCACCGTGCTCGCGCTGAACGATCGCGTCGCCCCTCCAACGCTGAACTATGAGGAACCCGATCCGGACCTCGACCTCGATTACGTGCCGGACGGCCCCCGTCCGCTCGCCGCGAACGCGAACGGCAACGGCAACGGCAACGGACCTAAGCCGCACATCGCGCTCTCGAACTCGTTCGGCTTCGGCGGCCACAACGCCGTGCTGTGCCTGGCGGGGGCACCGTGAGCGTCGCCCTCGCCGCCAATCTGGGAAGCGCCGAGCCAGCCCTCGACGCGCTCGGCCGCCTCGAGACCCTGTGCGATCGCGGCTCGCTCGAGCTCATCCGCTCCGAGGTGATCTCGAGCGCGATGGGTGAGAAGGCCCGGCCGGGCGACGGCGTCGTGGCCGGGGCCGGCGAGATCGACGGACGGCCCGTGTTCTGCTACGCCCAGGATGCCGGCTACGCCGGTGGGTCGCTCGGCGAGCAGCACGCGAACACGATCGTGCGAGTACTCGAGCTGGCCGACAAGGCGCGCGCGCCGGTGGTCGCCTTCGTGTCCTCGGCCGGTGCGCGCATGCAGGAGGGCGTGGCGGCGCTCGGCGGATACGGCCGGATCTTCCACCGGATCGTCAAGCTGTCCGGCCGGGTGCCTCAGGTGTCAGTCATCACCGGACTGTCGGCGGGTGGCGGGGCATACTCGCCCGCGCTGACCGACTGGGTGGTAATGACCGAGCAGTCGAGCATGTTCCTGACCGGACCGGCAATCGTGCGCGAGGCGCTCGGCGAGGAGGTGACCGCGGAGGAGCTCGGCGGCACCCGCGTGCACGAGCGCAACGGGGTGTGCCACTTCGTCGCGCCGACTGACGTGAACGCCGCATACCTGGCGCGCGAGCTGCTCGGCTACCTACCGCGGCATCGGGACGCTCGTCCTCCCGTGCTGCCGGCGCGTCCGCCCCTCGGATACGACCCGAGCCTGCGGGTCCCGGATGACGCGCGGCGCGTCTACGACGTGCGCGAAGTAATCCGCGCGCTGGTCGACGGCGGTGAGCTTCTCGAGGTCTCGGCCGGCTGGGCGCGCAACCTGGTCACCGGCTTTGCCCGGATCAACGGCCGCAGCCTCGGCGTGGTTGCCAATCAGCCTCGCCACCTGGGCGGGATCATCGACGCAGACGCCTCGCAGAAGGGCGCTCGCTTCGTCACCAAGTGCAATGTGTTCGGCATCCCGCTGCTCGTGCTGGTCGACACGCCCGGCTACATGCCCGGGACGAGGCAGGAGTCAGCCGGCGTGATCCGATTCGGTGCCGGCTTCGTGCACGCGTTCGCCGAGGCCGAGGTGCCGCGCGTCACGCTGATCCTGCGCAAGGCGTTCGGCGGGGCCTACATCACGATGAACTCCAAGGACCTCGGCGCCGACTACGTGTTCGCCTGGCCGAACGCACAGATTGGTGTGATGGCGGCCAAGTCGGCGGTCGGGATCATTCACCGGCGTGATCTCGCGGCGGCCAACGATCCCGAGGCGGAGCGGGACGTGCTCGCCGACCGCTACGCCGAGACGCAGCTCTGCCCGCGGGTGGCGGCGAGCACCGGTTACGTCGATGAGCTGATCGCACCAGCGCAGACCCGCTCGCGTCTGGCGTCGGCGTTTCGATCGCTCGAGGCAGTTGAATGACGGTTCTGCTCACCGGCGCCACCGGATTCGTCGGCATGGAGCTGGTCGCGCGCTATCTGGAGCGCACTGACCGCAACGTCGTGGCGATCATCCGCGCGCGCAGCGACGCGGCGGCGCGGGGTCGGCTCGACGGGGTGCTGACCAACCTGTTCGGCTACCGCGCAGGGCGCTACGGGGGCCGGGTGACGGCGGTCGCCGGCGAGCTCACGGCACCCCGCCTCGGCCTGTCGCATGCGCGCTGGGAGCGCCTCGCCGGCGAAAGCGAGACGATCGTCCACGGCGCGGCATCGGTGTCCTTCGGCCTCCCACTCGACGAGGCGCGCGCGATCAACGTCGACGGCACCCGGCGGATGCTCGAGCTCGCCGCGCGCGGCCGCGAGCTCGGCGTGCTCGAGCGCTACGCCCACGTCTCCACCGCGTATGTGGCCGGCACACACGCCGGCCTGTTCTCCGAACGCGAGCTCGACGTGGGCCAGAGCTTTCACAACTCCTATGAGCAGTCGAAGTTCGAGGCCGAGCAGCTTGTGCGCTCCTGGCCCGAGGTCCCGTTCACGATCCTGCGCCCGAGCATCGTGGTGGGCGACCGCAACAGCGGCTGGACGGCCGCCTTCAATGTTCTGTATTGGCCGCTCCGCGCCCTGGCGCGAGGGATATTCGCGGCGGTTCCGGCCAGCCCGTCGTCGCCGGTCGACGTGGTTTCGATCGACTACGTAGCCGACGCGATCCACGAGCTGTGCGAGCGCCCGGGCGATGCCGGCCAGACCTACCACCTCACCGCTGGCGCAAACGCGAGCACCATGGGGGAGATCGTCAGCTTTGCCAGCGGCTACTTTCACCGGCCCGGTCCGAAGCTGGTGCCGCCGGCTGAGTTCGCCACGGCGGCCGACGGGGTGGCCAAGTCCGCGCTCGAGGAGGGCAGCGTGTATTTCCCCTACTTCTCGGTCGCGGCGAGGTTTGACGATGCGTTCACGCGGGCCCGGCTCGAGCCGGCCGGGATCAGCGTCTCTCCCCTGCGCGACTACCTGGGCCGGCTGCTGGACTTCGCGACACGCGCGCGGTGGGGGAAGCGGCCGATCGCGCGTGCGGAGGCGCTGACCGCCTAAGGCGACGGGACGGGGCTCCAGCTCTGAAGGTCGGCCGTGCGTAGAGAGGGCCGCCTTGGGGCAGCATCGAGCTGACCATGTCCGAGAAGGTGCAGCGCGGTGCCGTGCAGAGTCGCGAAATCGGTGAGGGGATGTCGGCGCGTCGTCACGAGCGGTCAGCCGACGCTCAGGCCGCATCGAGCCTTCCGTGCCGATAGCCCGGCGGTATGGCGGACGCCGGTTGGCTGTCCCGGCGGGATTTCTCCCCCACCCGGGGGGTTGTCGGGCGCACCGCGTTGAAGGCGGTGCGCACGGCGAGCATTCTCGAACCGGTCGCCATGCTCGCCGACACGGCCAGGTTCCGGACGGACGATCCCGACGCGCTGGTCCGCGCGTCGCTCGCCTGCCCGATCTGCTTGCGCAGCGACGATCTGGAATGGCACGCGGCGCTCGACGGATACGATCCGTCGGTGGAATGCCGATGCCCACGGTGCGAGGAGTCCTGGCAGGTCTACCTCGAGCCGCAGCAGGCGCTGCGCCTTGCCTTGATGGGCGCGGACTGAGCTGCGCTCCCACGCGGTCATGACCGCGGTCGAGCGCTCCGAAGTAGGAGTCGACGCTCTCGAGCTGTTCGTCGAGGTGCTCTCGCAGGACGACGGATCGCCGGCGGGCGACGTGTTCTACGACCGGCTGTGCGAGGCAGTGTGCCGACTAGCGCACATGCGGCGCGCGCTGATCTTCCGCTATGACCCGGCGCGCCGGCGGGTGCGCGCGGCCGGAGCGCATGGGCTGAGCGTCGAGCCTTTCGCCGACGCGCACGTGACGGTGGAGTCGGCGCCGATCGCCGCCCAGTCACTGCGCGAGGACCGGGTGATCGAGATCGCCGGCGACATGAGCGGCCACGTCCCCGAGGAATACGCGGGCCTGTTTCCGGAACCGGTGCGGCTGGTGTGCGCGCCGATGGCCGCTGCCGGGCGCGCGCTGGGTGTGATCTTCGCCGACCGCCTGCTCCCCGAGCCTCCGCTGGACGAGGCCGAGCGGCACCTGCTGTGGACGCTCGGCAAGGCGGCGGCGCTCGCGTCGGTGGCGCGGATGGTGGCCACCCAGGGGGAGAAGGCGCGCCAGCTCGAGCAACGAATCGATCTGGCCCGGGAGATCCATGAGGGCGTCATCCAGCGCCTGTTCGGCATCTCGATGGCGCTCGACGGTGAGGGTGATCTTCCTGCCCAAGCTCGCGGCCGCTGCGCCACCGAGATCCAAGAGGCGCTGTCGGACCTGCGCACCGCGCTGCAGCGGCCGCTCGGCCGGGCCCCCCGCGCGACTCGGACCACGTTCGTGGCCGAGGTGGAGCGGCTGGCCCGGGCCCATCCCGACCTGGGCGTGACGCTCGAGGCCGGCGAGGAAGGCGACGTGCCGCCCGCACTCCAGCCGCTGGCTCAGTCGGTCCTGGCCGAAGCGGTGCGCAACGCCCATAAGCACGCCCGCCCGAACCGGGTCAGCGTCCGGGTCGGGCGCAGCGACGGCGCGTTCGTGCTCGAGGTGGCCAACGACGGCGTGAGCGGCACGCTTCACCGCACCGGCATGGGCCTGCGCCTGGCCGCACTCGAGGCGCTCCATTCAGGCGGCGTCGTCGAGTTCGGTGAACGCGAGCCGGGAACCTGGAAAGTCAGGCTGGTGGTGCCGGTTGAGCACTGAGCTGCGCAGCCCCGAGCGCCTCAGCGTGCTGGTGGTCGACGACCACGACGTCGTCCATTGGGGGATCCGGCTCATGCTGACCCAGCAGCCGTGGGTGGACCGCTGCCTGAGCGCCCACTCGGGCCAGGAGGCGGTCGCGCTCGCGGTGCGCTACCGGCCCCACGTGGCGCTGGTCGACCTGTTTATCGGCGAGGAGTCCGGCGCTGAGATCTGCGAGAAGCTGCGCGACGCCGAGCCGATGACACGTGTGCTGTTGTTCTCCGGCGCCGGTGAGATCTCCCCGCCGGCGGCGCGCGCGGCGGGCGCGTCGGGCTTCGCCTACAAGGACTGGCCGGCGCGGAAGATCGCCGCCGCCGTTCGCCTGGTCGGCCTCGGCAAGACCGTGTTCGACCAGCAGGAGCAGCCCTCTGCGCTCGGGCTCTCCGAGCGCGAGCGCGATGTCCTGAACCTGATGGCCTCCGGCGCCACCAACCCGGAGATCGCCGAGACGCTCCACCTGTCCAAGCACACGGTCAAGGAGCACACGAGCGCGGTGTACCGCAAGCTCGGCGTACGCAACCGGACCGAGGCGGTCCAGCGGGGCCAGCGCCTCGGCCTGCTGGCGTAGTCTCGTCGTTTACACGATGAGGTCGCCGAGGGGCCACTCCTGGACGCAGCGCTAAGCGAGATCGCACGCTTCCTGGCCGCGCGTGCGCCGTTCGACGGCCTGGCGCTCGATGAGCTCGGCGAGCTGGCCGCACAGACCGAGATCGAGTTCTTCCTGCCCGGCGCGCCGATCCTGACCGAGGACGGCGGGCCCGTGACCTTCCTACGGGTGATCCACTCGGGCGCCGTCGACATCATCCACGACGGACGTCTTCTCGATCTCCTCGGCGCCGGCGACACGTTTGGGCATGCTGCGATGCTGTCGGGGCTTCCGCCCGGGTTCGAGGCCCGCGCTGCCGAGGACACCCTGTGCTATCGGATCCCGGTGTCGGTCGCCCGGCCGCTGCTCGACCGGGTCAAGCAGCGCGAGCTCGAGGTCGGCGCCGGCCGGCCCGGCCTCCAGACCGTGACACGGCTGATTCGCTCGGCCACCGTCCTGTGCGAGCCGATGGAGAGCATTCGCGAGGTCGCGCGACGGATGACCGAGTCCGGGGCGAGCTCGGCCATCGTCGATCTGCGCGGCGACGGCTTCGGGATCGTCACCGACCGGGACATCCGGACCAAAATCGTCGCCGCCGGCCTGCCGCTCAGCGCGCCGGTTGCCACCGTCATGACCACGCCGGTCTTCACGGTGGCGCCGGACCGCCTGGGCGGCGAGGTCCTGTTCGAGCTGCTCGAGCGAGGCATCCGGCACGCGCCGGTGGTGGGCGAGCGTGGGCAGCTGATCGGCGTGGTCGAAGAGGCCGACCTGTTCGCGACGCAGTCGCGGTCGTGGTTCGGGGCGCGGCGCTCGATCTCCCAGGCCCGTGACGCCGAGGACCTCGTTGCGGTCGCGCGGCGGCTGCCCGACGTGGTGGCCGAGTTGCATGCGGCGCGCCTGCGCGCGCCCGAGGTGGTGCGGGTCCTCACCGCGCTAGTCGACGCGCTGACAACGCGCGCTCTGGAGCTGGCCGCCCCAGCGCCGGCCGAGGGGGTGGTGTGGGTGGCGGTCGGCAGCCAGGCGCGGCGGGAGATGACCCCGGCGTCGACCGCCCGGGGCGCCGTGGTGTGCAGTGATCCGCCACCGGGTGGCTGGACGGAGGCGGTGAGCGCCGTCCTCAGGGCCAGCGGCTTCTTCAGCGACGAGGTAGTGGCTCACACGGCGGCGGATTGGGCCCGCATCGATATCGACGACGAGCTCGGACTATCGATCCTGGTCGAACGCCGTCCGCTGTGGGGAACGCCGGTGGACCCCCTGCCGGTGGTCGAAGATGGCGCTCGCGCTGCCGTCGCGCAGGCGCTGGCTCGGCGGGCGCTCGCCTCCGTGCCGCCCACCGGGTTCGACGGTGATGCGGTCCTGGAAGCCGACGGCACGCGCAGCGGGCAGCTCGACATACGCCGGGCCGCAGTAGTCCCGATCGTCGAGTTGGGACGCTGGGGCTCGGCCCTGGCCGGCGTGGTCGAGGGGTCCACGCCGGAGCGGCTGGGAGCCGCCGCCGCAGCCGGGGCGCTGCGCGAGGAGGACGCGCGGACCCTCGCCGACGCGTTCGAGCTCGCGCTCGAGGTCCGGATCGCCCATCACATGGCGGCGCTCGCCGACGGCCGGGCGCCCGATGACCAACTCGATCCGGGCGAGATCAGTCCGCTTATACGCGATCACCTGCGCGACGTGTTCCGCGCCGTCGGTTCCGTTCAGCGCAGGCTTCGCCGGCCATGAGGCTTCGTCGTGCCCCCGCCGGCGCCGCCGCTCAGGCGTTCGTGCGAGCCGCGCGGCCGGCGCCCGGGATGGCGTGGCGGGAGGCCCGGTGGTGCGCCGTCGACCTCGAGATGACCGGGCTAGATCCCCGTACGGACGAGATCATCGCCATCGGCGCCGTGCCGATCGACGACGGGCGGGTCGTGCTGGGCGGCGCCATGTACACGCTGGTCCGCGCGTCGAAGCGGAGCAAGGTGGGCGCGGTGCTCGTGCACAAGCTGCGCCTGGCCGACGTGGCCGAGGCCCCGTCGCTGGATGAGGCGATCGATCTGGTGCTGGAGGCGATGGCCGGGCGCGTACCCGTATTTCATACCGCCGCGATCGAAGCCGGCTTCCTCAAGCGGCAATTCGCGCGCCGGCATGTGCGGCTGCCGGCGGCGGCCGACACGGAGGTCCTCGGGCGCCGCTGGCTGCGGATGCGCGACGGCCAGGAGCCGGCGCACGGGCTCTCGCTGGGGCGCCTGGCCGCGGCGCTCGGCCATCCCGGGGAGGTGCCGCATCACGCGTTGGCCGACGCGCTGACCACCGCACAGACGTTCATCGCGCTGGCCACTCGGCTCGATGCCGTGGAGCCGCAGACCGTGAGAACGCTCCTCGCCCCCGGCGTCGGCGAGGCCATGCGCACGATGGGGGCTCGCCGCCTCGGGCCGGGATGATGCAGTCTCCTGCGTCATGATCTTCTACGAACCCGGGCGCCGGGACCGCAGCGTCCTCCCGCACAACCCGTTCAAGTCGTTGGTCGCGCCGCGCCCGATCGGCTGGATCTCGACCATGGACTCGGCCGGGCGGGTCAACCTCGCGCCGTACAGCTTCTTTAACGCGGTGGCCGAGGGGCCGGAGATGCTGGCCTTCTCGAGCACGGGCGCCAAGGACTCCGCGACGTTCGCCGGCGAGTTGCTGGAGTTCGTGTGGAACCTGGTGACGTGGGAGCTGCGCGAGCAGATGAACGAAACGTCGGCACGGCTGCCGCGCGGTGCCAATGAGTTCTCGCGGGCTGGGCTCGAGATGGCACCGTCACGGCTGGTGGCGCCACCACGCGTGGCGGCCAGCCCGTGTTCGATGGAATGCAAGGTCGTTCACCAGCTGGAGCTGCGCGATCTGGACGGGCGGGCGTTCGACACCCACCTGGTGATCGGCCAGGTCGTGGGGGTGCACCTGGACGAAGGTGCTCGGTCGGGGTCGGGGATCGACACGGCGGGGTTGCGGCCGATCGCGCGCTGCGGCGGGCCGGCGGACTACACGGTGGTCGAGCGGATCTTCCGGATGACGCGGCCGACGCGTTAGGACGAGGCCGCTTAGGCTTGTCGGCCGTGATCGTCTGTGACTCGTTCGTGATCGCCGACTGGACCGACCAGGGAAGCACGAGCCGCGAGAGGCCGATCGCGGGCTTGCACCTGCATCGCTCAGACGACGAGGCGTGGTATGTGCTGAGCGGCCGGCTCGGCTTCCGGGTTGGAGACGAGGAGCGCGAGGTCGGCGCCGGCGAGTCGATCCTCGTCCCCCGCGGCACCCCGCACTCATACTGGAACGCCATTCCCGATCCGACGCACTACCTGCTGGTGATGACTCCGCGCATCCACCAGCTGATCGAGGCACTCCACTCGGGCGAGCGCGACGACTACCGGGCGATCTTCGCAGAGCACGAGTCCGAGCTACTGACGCAGTGACACATTTCGAGCCGCCGGATCCGATGATCGCTCCGCGCTACACCGGCGTGCGCACGTTCGCCCGCTTGCCGCACGTCGAGCTGCCGCGCGACGACGTCGACGCCGCCGTGATCGGCGTCCCGTTCGACACCGCGACCAGCTTCCGCAGCGGCGCGCGATTCGGGCCGGAGGCGATTCGGTCCGGCTCGACGCTGCTGCGCCCCTACCACCCGGTCCTCGACGTTGACGTGTTCGGCACCCTCTCGGTGGTCGACGGGGGCGATTTGGCCGTGACCCCCGGCAACGCGCTGCGCACCACCGAGCAGATCGACGCCGCGCTCCGCCCGCTGCTGAGCGCGGGGATCGTGCCGCTCATCCTCGGCGGCGATCACTCGATCGTGCTGGGCGAGCTGCGGGCCCAGCACGCCGCGCACGGCCCGGTGGGGCTGGTGCTGCTCGACGCGCACGCCGACACTTGGGAGCAGTACTACGGCGAGCGCTACTTCCACGGCACGCCGTTTCGCCGCGCGGTCGAGGAGGGGCTGATCGACCCGGCGCGCTCGCTGCTGGCGGGCATGCGCGGGCCGCTGTACGGCCCGGAAGACATGGACGTCCCGAGCGAGCTGGGGTTCGAGGTGATCTCTGGGCCGGAATTGATCACGCTGACGCCCGAGCAGTACGCGCAACGAGTAAAAGCCAAGGTGGCCGACGGGCCGACGTACCTGTCCTTTGACATCGACGTGCTCGACCCGGCCTCGGCGCCCGGCACGGGAACCCCGGAGGTGGCCGGGCTCGAACCCCGGGAGGCGCTGGCCTTTCTGCGCGCGCTGGCCGGCCTCGA
>JAFASQ010000182.1 GCA_019244395.1 Solirubrobacterales bacterium
CCCTGGGCCGCGGCGCGCTCGGCCACGGGTCACGGCAAGATCCTCAAAGCGATCCGTGAGCGCGATGCGCCCGCCGCCAAGCAGGCCATGACCGACCACCTGTTCGTCCTCTACACCGAGATCCACGAGAACGCCCCCGGCGACGAGGCCGACTACGTGATCCTCTCCCGCGAGGCGTTGCTCTAGTGGCGCGACCGGAAACGTTTGCCGCGTTTGGCGAGCGAAAACCGAGCATGGCGAGGACGCAGGAGTCGATGTGTAGCAGCGCTACACGAGACTCCGAGGACATCCGGATCACCGCGGGCGCGGCCCATAGGGCGAGGCCGGATGCCGAGCGGGCCGCAAGCCCGCGCAGGCGAAGGTTTGCAGCCGACAAACGCGGTGAACGTTGACGGGAGGGGCACTAGCTCAGTCGAGCAGCGCGATCGCGGTCGGCGCGTGCTCGTCGCGGCTGGCCAGCTCCTCGAATTCGACCACGTTGTCGAGTCCGGTCCCCATCGAGATATTCGTGACCCGCTCGAGGATCACCTCAACCACGATCGGCACGCGGTACTCGAGGGCCAATTCCTTGGCCTCCTCCAACGCGGGCAAGATGTCGTCGGGTTCGGACACCCGGACGGCCTTGCATCCCATTGCCTCGGCCACCTTGACGTGGTCCACGCCATATCCACCCAGCTCGGGCCCGTTGACGTTCTCGAATGAGAGCTGCACGCAGTAGTCCATGTCGAAGCCGCGCTGGGACTGGCGGATCAAACCCAAGTAGGCGTTGTTCACGACCACGTGGATGTAGGGGAGGTTGAACTGTGCGCCCACCGCGAGCTCTTCGATCATGAACTGAAAGTCGTAGTCGCCCGACAGCGCCACCACGGTCGCACCCGGGTCGGCGGCGCACACGCCCAGGGTCGCGGGCAGCGTCCAGCCGAGCGGGCCGGCCTGGCCGGCGTTGATCCAGCGGCGGGGCTTGTAGACATGCAGGAATTGCGCGGCGGCGATCTGCGACAGACCGATCGTCGAGACGTATCTCGTGTCCGCTCCGAAGGCCCTGTTCATCTCCTCGTACACGCGCTGAGGCTTGATCGGAACATCATCGAAATGGGTCCGGCGCAGCATCGTCCGCTTGCGCTCGCGGCACTCCTGCACCCACCCGTCGCGGTCCTTTAGTCGTCCCTCGTCGCTCCATGAGCGGGCCACGTCGATGAACAGCTCGAGCGCTGCCGCGGCGTCGGACACGATCCCGTAGTCGGGCGCGAACACCCGGCCGATCTGTGTCGGCTCGATATCGACATGGACGAACTTCCGCCCCCTGCGATACGTATCCAGTCCGCCGGTGTGACGGTTCGCCCACCTGTTGCCGATGCCGAGCACGAAGTCCGATTCGAGCAGCGTGGCGTTGCCGTACCGGTGAGCCGTCTGCAGCCCCGCCATACCGGCCATCAGACGATGGTCGTCCGGGATAGAACCCCACCCCATCAGCGTCGGGATCACTGGGACGTCAAGTAGCTCTGCTAGCTCGACCAATAGATCGCAGGCGTCGGCGTTGATGATGCCGCCGCCGGCGACGATCACCGGACGCTCCGCCTCACCCAGCATGCCGAGCGCCTTCTCGACCTGCGCCCGGCTGGCCGCGGGCTTGTAGACCGGCAGTGGCTCGTATGTGGCGGGGTCGAACTCGATCTCGGCCATCTGCACGTCGAACGGGAGGTCGAGCAGCACCGGGCCAGGTCGGCCCGAGCGCATAAGGTGGAACGCCTGCTGGAATGCGCCGGGCACCTGGGCTGGCTCGAGCACCGTGGTCGCCAGCTTCGTCAAGGGCGTGGCGATGGACGCGATGTCGACCGCCTGGAAGTCCTCCTTGTGCAACTTCGCCACGGGCGCCTGCCCGGTTATGCACAAGATCGGAATCGAGTCCGCCGACGCCGAGTAGAGCCCCGTGATCATGTCCGTGCCGGCCGGGCCCGAAGTGCCGATGCATACGCCGATGTTGCCGGCCTCCGCGCGCGTGTACCCCTCGGCCATGTGCGAGGCGCCCTCGACATGACGAGCGAGGATGTGATCGATCCCGCCGCTGGCACGCATCGCGGCGTAAAACGGATTGATCGCCGCCCCAGGCAGGCCGAACGCGTGCGTCACGCCTTCGTGCTTCAGGATCTCAACGGCGGCACGCGCAGCGGTCATCTGGGGCATTGGATCTCTCCTTCGCTGCCTCGTCGGCGAGTACTGGCAGGATTGCGAAACGCAAATCTTAGCAGGTTGACTGGTTGTCTGTCAACCTGTCTGCACCTTCGGCCTCTCCACCGAAACGCGAACTCGACTCCGCCCATGCCATCGACACGCGCGACGGCCGTGACGTGCTCAGGGTTCTGCCAGGACCGCTACGTATGGCAAGCCGCGGTAGCGCTGCTGGTAGTCCAGCCCGTAGCCGACCACGAACTCGTTGGGAATCTCGAACCCCACGTATCTGATCGGGACGTCGACGACTCGCACCTCGCTCTTGGCCAGCAACGCGCAGATCTCGAGCGTGCGCGGGTTGCGCCCTTGCAGGCTGCTGAGCAGGTACCGGGCGGTGAGACCCGAATCGACGATGTCCTCGACGATCACAACATCCCTGCCCTCGATCGGCCGGTCGAGGTCCTTCAGAATCTGTACCACGCCCGAGGACTTCGTCGCCGACCCATACGAGGCGACCGCAATGAAATCGAGCTCGGCCGGGATCTGAAGCTGGCGCACGAGATCGGACAGGAAGAAGACCGCGCCCTTGAGGATCCCGACCAGCAACAGGTTCTTGCCCTCATAATCGCGCGACAGCGCGGCTCCCAGCTCCCGGACCCGACGGTCCAGCTCCTCCGCGGTGAGAAGGACCCGCCCGATCGCCTCGTCGGTCGCCACGCCCCGCGAACTCTAAACGCGGGGGCGCCGCGAGCGGTAACAGAACGCAGCGTCGTCGAATGCGATGCGGGTGCTCGAGTGTCTTCGGAATGAGATGATGGCTGGGTTGGAGCGGTCCGCAGGTAAGAGCAAACGAGGCGTCGAGGCGAACAACCGCGCTCGGCTGATCTCCGTCGCGCGCGGCGACGAGGCGCCGGATCTGGTCGTGGAGGGCGCGCAGGTCTTCGCCGCGTTCACCAGGGAATGGCTCGAGCTTGACATCGCGGTGGCCGATGGCCGCGTCGCGGGGCTTGGACGATTCGAGGGAGGCGAGCGCGTAGACGCGTCCGGGCAGTACCTCGTTCCCGGGTTCATCGACGCTCACGTTCACCTCGAGTCGTCGATGGTGACGTTCGATGAGTTCGCGCGGTGCGTGCTGCCGTGCGGCACCACGACGGTCGTTGCGGACCCGCATGAGATCGCCAACGTGCTGGGCGTGGATGGGATCCTGTGGATGCTCGAGGTCTGCGAGGGCCTGCCGCTCGAGGTCTATGTGATGGCCCCCTCGTGCGTGCCGGCGAGCGCGTTCGAATCCCCGCGCGCACCGCTGACCGTCGCCGATATGGAGAGGATCCTCGAACGCGATCGCGCCCTGGGTGTGGGGGAGATGATGAATTTTCCCGGCGTGATCGCCGGGGAGCCCGCGCAGCTACGGAAGCTTGCGCTGCGGGGAGCGACGCACGTGGACGGGCACGCGCCGGGCGTGCGCGGGCCTCGATTGGACGCCTACCTGGCCGCCGGAATCCAGTCCGACCATGAGTCCACCACCTACGAGGAGGCGCTCGAGAAGCGCCGCAAGGGCTCGTGGATCTTTCTTCGTGAGGCGTCCAATGCGCACAACCTGCTCGACCTGCTGCCACTCGTGCTCGAGCACGGTACGGACCTCTGCGCGTTCTGCACGGATGACCGCGACCCCGACGATCTGCTGCGCGAGGGCGGCATCAACCACATGTGTCGTCTCGCGGTCGAGCACGGACTCGCAGCCGAGGATGCGCTCGTGCTGGCCTCGATCGGCGCAGCACGCGCTCATGGACTCCGCGAGCACGGTGCGATCGCTCCCGGCTACCACGCCGATTTCTGCGTGCTGCCGAACCTCGTCGAGTTTCGGCCATCGAAGGTCTTCAAGAAGGGACGCCTCGTTGCCGGCGACGGCCAGGCGCTGCCGTTCCCCCGGAGCGCCGTGCCGGGGTGGGTACGCAGTTCGATGAACGCGGCGGCCATCCGTCCCGAGGAGCTGGCAATCCGATCCGACGGCGATGAGGTGCGGGTGCTCGGCGTGATCCCCGGACAGATCGTGACGGAATCGCTCGCGATGATCCCGACGACGGAGGACGGCTTTGCCGTGGCCGATCCCGCTCGGGACCTTCTCAAGATCTGCGTGATCGAGCGGCACCGCGCGACCGGCCGGCTCGGCAAAGGCTTCGTCACCGGATTTGGCCTCAAGCGCGGGGCTTTCGCCTCGACGATTGCCCACGATGCTCACAACGCGGTAGTCGTCGGATGTTCGGACGCTGACATCGTCGCGTGCGTCGAGCGCCTGCGGGGGATCGGTGGCGGGCTGGTGGTGGTCGCCGATGACCAGGTGCTCGGCGAGCTGCCACTCCCGATCGCGGGCTTGCTCTCGGACCGTCCGGCGAGAGAGGTGGTCGAGCGCCTTGACCACTTACACGCGATCGTTGCCGACCTGGGAGGAAAGCTCGAGGCGCCGTTCATGGCCCAGAGCTTCCTTGCCCTGTCGGTGATCCCCGCGCTGAAGATCACCGATCGCGGTCTTGTCGACGTTGAACGGTTCGCGCTCGTGCCGCTACAGACATGAGCAACCGCGACGCCACATGAGCGAAATGATCCAGATCGGCCCGGGCCAGGTCCTCGAGGTGCTCGAGTCCTCGGAGGACGTGCTCGTGCTCGAGACCACGTACGCGCCCGGAGGGTCCCCGCCGCCGGCGCACTTCCATCCCGCGGTGGCTGTCGCAGAAAGGACTCGGCGCCGACTGCCTTCGCGGATGGGCGACGCGGAAGTCGGCGTGGCCGGGCCGTGAGTCAGCCGAGATGGCCGTGAGGGGCCGGTTCAGGCCCTCAGGGTGGCGATCTGGTGGCGGTGGAGCTTGGCCAGGTTGTGACTCATGGTGATTAATCGCCATTCGG
>JAFASQ010000259.1 GCA_019244395.1 Solirubrobacterales bacterium
AGCGCCGAAGTCGAACACGTACAGTGCGTAGTGGTCGAGATCCAACGTGTGGATGAATCCGTCGATCACGTCGGCGAGCCGGTCGAACGTGGTCGTGGCCTCCAGCGTCCCGCTGCGGCCAAAGCCGGGGTAGTCGGGCGCAATCAGTCCGTGAACGGCTCCCACCTCCGCTTCCGCTCGCCCGCTCCGCGGGTAAGAACCAGGCCCTTGCGCGATTCAAGAACCGGTCGAAAGGGCTGCTTCCGGTCAACGTCGGCACGTGGATCATCGGGTCGTCACCATGCAGCTCGCTCAGGCGGCGGCGGACGGCGTCCTGGTCTGGAAGCTCGTAGTCGAGAAAGCGCGCCCGCAGACGGGTGTGCGATTGGTTAACGTCCCCGAGCGCTCTTTGGGGGCCTGGCCTGAAGCCTCCAGAGCAACTCGAGTGGGTCATCTGGATCGGCTCGCGGGACATGGCGTACGGACTGCGGGGACATCAACTCGTGGCTGATGTCGGGTAGGCCGCGCCCGAGCCTCGCACGTCTCGCGTCAATCTGCGCGAACTCTTCCCTGTCCGCTTGCTCGCGGACGGCGCGCGCACCGTTCGCGGGAAGGCGGAGAAGAGATCGCGTCGCTTTCTGAATTCTCGCCCCAAGGCTCGTGTGAAGTGACATGTGCATCAGTGACTATCCTGCGTCGAGGGAAATTCCGATATCGAATAGTTAGTAGCCGCTCCGGCGTTGTGTCTTACGGCTGCTGAGCTGCACCACGCCGAGTCCTCTTTGGGCCTGCAGTTGGCGTCGAGCGCAGACCCAGCCTGGTCCACGTAGAACCGCAGCGCCCGTCGACGTCATTCACCGGCACGGTGATCACTTCGACTGCAAATGCTGGCGTTGCCATGGTTCCGCGCTCCTCACTGTACGGGTCAGCCTGCCGCGTGAGACGCGCGAAGCCCAGTCTCCTTACCTGCGCTCGACCATCGCCGGCCCAAGCCATCGCGCCGTCGGCGATGAACAACCCCTTACGGGATGCCGGGAGAAGTAAGGCACGCCGTGCCCGTGGGACTAAGCGTCGAAAGTCCCCTGTCCCAATCCCACGAAAGGACGCTGATGTCAAGACTCTCCATCAATCCGAGCATCCTGCAGCGTACTCTCATCGCCGGCACGATCGCCGCGGTTCTGGACGCGGCGTTCTCCTTCGTCGCATACGTTGTGATCGATGGTCGCTACAACTTTGAGAGCCTCCTGCAGTACATTGCCTCCGGCCTGTTCGGCCATAACGCGTTCGCTCACCATGGCCTGACCGGCTGGCTCATCGCCGCACTGGGCTTCGTCCTGCATTTCGGGATCTCGCTGAGCGTCGCCGCGACCTTCTACATCGTGCTGCGCCGCTTCGCGGACACGCCGGCCCGGGCCGTTGCGGTCGGCTTGCTCTACGGCGCGGCGGTGTGGATGTTCAACACATCGGTCGTGCTGCCGCTGTTTGACGTTCGGCACGAGCCGTTCTTCGGCGGGTGGTACATCCCGTTCCTCCTCGACCACGTCCTGTTCGTCGGCCTTCCGATCGCCATCGTGCTCGCCAAGGGCACGTGGGAGCAGACGACATCCGCAGGCGGCCGCCGCGTCCCGAGTCCGGCCACCGGGCGTTGAACCCTTCGTTGCCTCGCTGGCGCCCGCCGGCCTGGGCGCCAGCGAGACCGCGCGGTCCCGCCCACGATTTATCCACAGCTGGTCGCGTCGACTGCGCGAGGCGCGAGACCCGGACTAGAACTCGACCGGCTCCCGCCAGTCGGCTCGAGTGAACGGCTAGCAAGCACCGCGTAAATGCCGGGTGTGTGGCGCTGCGCTGCTACGCGGTGACGAATACCGGGATTGTCTTGCTCCATGGGGTGGGGTTTCGAGGGGTCTCCAGCCTTCAGGCCGGCTGGAGCGCGGCCGTGGTTGTTTCGGCCAAGTGATCGCACGACACCCTGGCGGGCGTGGTCAATGCGGCGATGATCGCGAGAGCGGACAGGCCGGCGCCGACCCACAGCGCGCTCTGCAGACCACCCACGAACGCGTGCGGCGAGCTGTATACGTGTGGGCCGGAGAACACGGCCGCGAGCACCGCCACCCCGAACACGCCGCCGAGCTCGCGCATCGTGCTGTTCGTGCCCGAAGCGACGCCCGCCTCCTCGGGTGGGACCGACCCGAGTACGACGTTGGCCACCACCGGGAATACGAGCGAGATGCCGAGGCCGGCGACAGCCAGGGCGATCCCGAACTCGGGATAGCTCATCCCGGGTGCCGCGATCGCCGCGACCCAGCCGAGCCCGAGCGCCTGCAGCGCGAGGCCGGCAATCATGAACCCGCGCTCGCCGTAGCGGCCGGCGAACCTGCCGGCCAGCGGCATGATCAACATCGGCGCCCCCGTCCACGGCAACAGCCACACCCCGGTCATCAGCGGCGAATGCCGCAGGGCCAGCTGCAGGTACTGGGTCATCATGAACATCGATCCGAAGGTCGAGGCCTGCATCAACAAGGTGGCGACGTTCGCGCCGACGAACCCGGGCGATCGAAACAGGCCGAGGTGGAGGACCGGGCTCGATGTGCGGCGCTCCCAAGCGATGAACACGATCCCAACCGCCGCGCCGGCCAGCATCGGGGCGAACACCTCGACGCTGCCCCAGCCGATGGCGCCCGCGCGCACCATCCCCCAGGTGAGCCCGAACGCGGCGACCGCGGCCAGGGCGACGCCGATGACGTCGAGCTTCGGTCGCGGCCCGAAGCTCTCCCGAAGCCGCGACAGCGACAGCGGTACGACGGCCAGACCGATCGGCACGTTGAGCCAGAAGATCCAATGCCAATCGGCGGCATTGATGACCGCGCCGCCTACCACCGGGCCGCCGGCGACGGCCAGTCCTCCGATCCCCGCCCAGACCCCGATCGCTCCGCCGCGCTTCTCCTCCGGGAACGCCTCGCTGATCAAGGTGAGGGTCAGCGGGAACACGAGCGCGGCGCCGGCACCCTGCGCCACGCGGGCGATGATCAACGCGCCCACGCTCGGCGCCAGCGCCGCGGCAGCGGAGGCGGCGGTGAAGATCGCGATGCCAAGCGCGTAGATGCGCCGGCGCCCGAACCGGTCGCCCAAGGCAGTGCCGGTCATCAGCAGGCACGCGAACGAGAGGACGTAGGCGTTCACCGTCCACTCGAGGCTGGCCAGGCTCGCGTGAAACTGGGCCTTGAGCACTGGCAGAGCGGTCGCAACGACGAGGTTGTCAAGGGCCGCCATAAACAAGCCGAGCCCGGCCAGGACCAGCGTCCACGTCGGTCGCGCCGGCGCGTCAGCGCGTCTGGAGCGAGGGATTGTCGGCATCGAGGTGTCCTTTCGGGTCGAGAAGCAGTGACGGCCCTTCGGACACCCTCTGTGCGAGAAACGGGTCGTGACCCGTCCGCGCGTGGGGCGGTGTCTAACGAAGATGACGATCGAACGGGACCCCAGATGCGAGGATCAAACGATGACGAACGCCCCGTTTGCGCGACCGGCGCAAGCCGACCAACAGTCCTTCCAACAGCTCACGGAACCCTACCGGCGCGAGCTGCAACTGCATTGCTACCGGATCCTCGGGTCGATGCAGGACGCTGAGGACATGCTCCAAGAGACGCTGCTCGCCGCCTGGCGTGGACTCGACGGCTTCGAGCGCCGCGCGTCACTGCGCAACTGGCTCTACAAAATCGCGACCAACCGCTGCCTGAACGCGCTACGTGACGCCGGTCGCCGGCCGGTACCGGCGAGGCAGTTCGCGTTCCCGGTGCCGCGGCCAAGCCGGCTCACCGAGCCGATCTGGCTCGAGCCATACCCAGATCTCTTGCTCGAGGGCATCATCGACGCCACCCCTGGCCCCGCGGCCCGGTACGAAACCAAGGAGACCGTGGAACTGGCGTTCATCGAGGCCCTACAGCACCTCCCGCCCCGCCAGCGCGCCGTGCTCGTACTGCGCGATGTGATTGGCTACCACGCGAGCGAAGTTGCCAGCATGCTCGATACCACCGAGGAATCGGTCAAGGGCGCCCTGAAACGGGCACGCGCGGCGGTCGGACAGCGACACACGGCTCGCAACCGCCCAGCGCCGCCAGCCAACTCCCCTCAGGAGCGCGAACTTGCGCGCCGGTTCGCCGAGGCGTTCGAAGGCAACGACGTCGAAGGCGTGGTGAAGCTACTGACCGACAGAGCTTGGCTGACGATGCCTCCGGCGACCGTCGAGTACCAAGGCCGCGAGGCGATTCGGGCCTTCTTCCGAGCCGGTTGGGAACGCCCCGGCGCCGGCCGCTTCCGCCTCGTGGCCACCCGCGCGAACATGCAACCGGCGTTCGGGTGCTACCGGCGCGACCCCCACGCCGGAATCGCGCACGGGGCCGGAATGATCGCAATCAGCCTCGACGGCGACCTGATCTCCTTCATCACCCGGTTCGAAGAGCGCAGCGTGATGTCAGGCTTCGGTCTGCCCACAAGCCTGCCCGACTGATCGGCGCACCCGAGCGGTGCCCGCGTCGCGTCGCTTCTTCGGTGCGGGCAAGTACCCCAAGGTTTCCTCGCGCCGCTCCACAGATTTGCTCCTGCACCTGCTCGCCGTGACCGCTGGAGCCACCGATGTAACCGCCTTCATCCGGCTCGGGCACGTGTTCGCCGGTGTGATCACCGGCAACCTGGTCGTCTTCGGTCTGAGCGTGGCCCGGGCCGACGGCTGCAGCCGGTGCCGCTCGGCATCGTGGAGGTGGTTAGCTTGAGCTGAGGAGGTGGTTAGCTTGAGCTGAGGATGCGGTCGTGGAGATAGGCCACCGCGCGCGCACGGGCCCCGGGACCGCGGAAACGCGCCAATTCCCGGCCGTCGGTCAGGCAAACCGCCCAACCGAAGCGGAGGGGTCTCAGGATGATCGCAAGCGCGCCGTCCATCACCTTGATGATCGATGCCGATTCGAAGACCCGATGAAGAAGCGTTCGACCGGCCGGCGTCGACCACGCGCGAAGACGCGCGGTATTCAACAAGCCTTGATAATCAACCAGCCGTGAGTAGCCGTCCCCGGCAGATCGCTCGCCTCGCGCCCCTTCTGGCCCGGCTCGCCTTGGTCTGGCGGCGCCGCAGCGGCGAGATTCCCGACGCGCTAAAGGACGCGGGCCGGCAAGGTCCTCGCCACATCGGGCTGCTCATGTCGCTGGCGATCGAGGGTCCCGCGACGGTGTCTGAGCTGGCGTACAGGATGGACATGACCGCTGCCCACGCCAGCCTCGTGGTCGGCGAGCTGGCGCGCGCGGGTCTGGTTGAGCGTGAGCACGACGAGCGGGATCGACGCCTTATCGTCGTCTCGCTCTCGGAATCCACCAAACCGGCAGTCGCCGAGATGCGCAGGCGCAGCGCCGCACCTTTGCTCGCATTCCTCGGGGAGCTCGATGAGGCAGAGGGCGATAAGTTCATCGACCAGCTCACCCGGCTGGTCGCCCACATGAAGGGCGACGCCGCCTAGCCCACCGGGTACAGGGCAGACATGCACATCAAGGACGCTTTCGAAATTCGCGACGTCGAGGCGGCCAGGGAGATCGTGCGAGCTCATCCATTCGCCACGCTGGTGACCGAAGACCTCCGCGCCACGCACATGCCGACCCTCGTCGACGACGACGCTCGCGGCCTCGCCATCGTGGGTCACGTCGCTCGCGCCGACCCCGTCGCGGACTCGCTGAGCGGGCCGCTGCTGGCCATCTTCCACGGTCCGCACGGCTACGTCTCGGCGAGCTGGTACGCGAGCGAGACGATCCCGACCTGGAACCACGTCACGCTACATATCCACGGCACTCCCGAGCGCTTCGACGATGCGATGCCCGTGCTGCGGCGGACGGTCGAGCATTTCGAGGCCGTGGTGGAGGAGCCATGGTCGCTCGACCGCCTGGGCGAGACGGCGCGCGAGATGGCCGATCAGGTCGTAGCCTTCCGCCTAGACGCCGAGTCGTGGCATGCCGAGGCCAAGCTCTCGCAGGACAAGCCCGCCGACGAGCGGGCGCGCGTGCTCGCGGGGTTCGAGCGTCCCGGCCCGTACGCGAACCCTCGGCTCGCAGCCGCCATGCGCGGGTTCGGCGCGTGACGGGCGCGTCCGCGTGACGGACTCGGATCGAAGGCGGCGGTTTCGGCGAGCGCGACCCGGTCCCGATCGGCGAAGTCCTTCATCGCGGCCGTGATCACTCCGCCCCGACCGCTGAGCACCGGCGAGATCGCGGCGCTGCTCGCGCTCGACGTTCCCGCTCGCCTCGCCAGCATCGACGAACGCGGCTTTCCGCACGTCACACCGCTGTGGTTTGTGTGGGAGCACGGTGCCTTTCACTTGACAAGCCTGTCCGACCGTCCCCACCTTCGGCGTCTGGAGCGCAATCCACGAGCCGGGCTCTGCATCGACGTCGAGCAGGGCGAGCGCGAAGACGGCGAGCGACCCAACCGTCAGGTGCGCGCCGTCGGCGAGGCGGAGCTGTTCCCGGACGCGGACGGCACCTGGACGCGGCGGATCACCGAGAAGTACGTGCACGGACCGGGAGCATCGCGCAGCGCGGCGCGAGCAGTTGACGCGCGCGTGGTCATCCGGATCAGGCCGAGCCGGCTCGTTGCGGTGGCGAGCGTCTGACGCGCGGATTGCCCGGAGGGCCAGGACTCGCCCTCGACGGGTTTAGCCTCACCTTGGCACGGCTCGCTCGTCCGGCGTGCGGTTGGGTACGCCAAGGCGGGTTTTCCGCACACTCGACGAGCCCGCCGGCTCGAATGCGCGGATAGACACGCAGGCGGCGGTTTCCGCACACTCGACGAGCACCCCGGCTCGAATGCGCGGTTAGCCACGCCAGGCGGCGCGTTTGCGCACACTCGACGAGCACCTCGGCCCGAATGCGCGGTTATCCCCCTCGCCGGCGCCCGAAGCATGGCACTCGGGAACCTCGTCCCCCTCCCGTAAACGACCCGCCCGCTGGCGCCGTCCTGACCTTTCTCGGGGATCGACCGTGTCGGCGGGAGAAATGGCGACCAAAAACCGTTAAGTGGTGTCAGCAGCCCGAGGACGGGGCTGCATTGCCGCCGGTCGGGGCGACTCCGAGCCAGGCAGACAAACCCGCGGATCGTGTGGAGGAACGCCACGGCGTGAACTCTGGTCGACATCGCCCCGACAGCGGCGAGGGGCGGGCATCACCGGTCGCGCGAGATCAGGCCGGCGGCGGATCGCAGACCGGGGCGGCGGCGCATCGCAGGCCGGGCCGGCGGCGCATCGCAGGCCGGGCCGGCGGCGGATCGCAGGCCGGCGGCGGATCGCCGGCGCCGTTGGGGGGTCAGGGCTCCAGGTCGTACGGGAAATCGGTGAGCAGCTCAGCGCCGTCCTCGGTGACGAGCACCAGGTCCTCCAGGCGGCACCCGCCGAAGCCCGGGCGATAGCACCCCGGCTCGAGCGTGATCACGTCTCCTGCCACGAGCCGGTCCGGCGCGCGCCCTAGCGTCGGCGCCTCGTGGACCTCGAGCCCCACGCCGTGCCCGAGCGAGTGGAAATAGCCTTCCTCGAGCACCTGGCCGGGGTTCTTGCTGAGCTGCGTTGGGAGGCCGGCCTGTTCGTATGGCTGGCACGAGATCCGGTGGATCTCACGTCCCGCGGCGCCGGAGCGCACGGCGGTAAGCGAACGAGCCAGCGCCTCCCGGGTCAGCTCGTGGTAGCGGCGCAACTCGGCGGGCGCCTTGCCGACCACGAACGTCCGCGTCATATCGGCAAAGCAGGCCGACTCCGGGTCGCGCGGCCACAGGTCGATGATCACCGGCTCGCCCGCCTGGATCGGGCCGGAGCCCATCTCGTGGCCGGACGCCGTCTGGGCGCCGTGCGCGACGATCAGGTCATCGCCGGCCCTACCTCCGGCGCGGGCGACCGCGTCGCGGATCGCGTCCTTGACCCGCTCGCAGGTGAGGGGCTCGCCGTCGGCGCGCACGCGGTCACCATCCGGCTCGCCGCGACGCAGGAGCTCCGCCGCCCCGCGCATCCCGGCCTCGGCCGCGGCCTGCGCCCGGCGGATCCCGGCCAGCTCGGCCTCGCTCTTGACGCGGCGCCGCGCCTCGAACAGCGAGCGGTCCACCGTCAGCTCGACGCCGACGTCCCGCAGGCGGTCAGCCAGCTCGAGCGGGAACTCCGCCGGCACGCTCGCGCTCCCCAGCTTCAGCGACCGGCAGGCCCGAGCCATCACCTCGAGCACGGCGGCGTTGCGCTCAGCGCCACCGAGGACGAGCTCGTCGTAGCCGAACTCCTCGAGGGGGTGAACGTCAACGCCGCCCAGTGCGGCGATGCGGGCGCGCTCGAGGGAGCCGACGATCACATGCCGCTGGCCGTCGGCCTCCGCATACAGAAAGGGATCCGGCACGACGAGCGGCAGCTCGTGGCGCAGCTCGGCGTGGCGCACGGTGTCCCCGTAGACCAGCACGTCGGGCATCGAGGGCATGTTGTCAGGCGGCTCCCGTCGCCGGCTGCGCGAGCACGAGCAGCGCGGCACTCCCCGCCGGCACCGTGACGACATACCGCCCGCCCGTCGCCGCCACCATCGAGACGTCCGGTCGGCCGGCCAGCCGACCCGTGAACGTGCGGGGGCCGAAGCTTTGGCCGGCGAGTGTGACCCCGCTGCTCGAGCGCACCCCAGGGGCGAGCAGCCGCTCGAGCCGGGCGCGGACCGGCTGCGCCCCGGCGACCCGCACCGATACGACACGCGCGCGGGCGCCGGCGTTGACGGCGAGCACGCGGACCGTGCCGGTTCCGGACTGCGTCGCCCACACGCGCAGCGCCCCGGACGCTCCGTTCTGGACGTCGAGCAGGCGCGAGCCGGCCGGCGCCGCGCGCGCGAACAGCATCAGCCCGTAGTACTCGGGGCCGACGACCGCCTGCCAGCGCCCCCGCAAGCGGCTGATCCGAAAGAGCTCGTATCCCGCGCCCGGGAAGGTGTGCACGTTGACGCCGTGGATTCCGACCCGCGCCATCTCGAACAGCGTGTCGAGCGCCCACAGCGCGGAGGCGAACGTCTGGCTCACCGCCGGGTCCGCTCCGCAGGAGACCGTGTTGAGCTCGTCGATCCGCAGCGAGTGCCCGCGCCCCGGCGCGAGGACCGCATACCGCGCGAAGCTGTCGGCAAGCCCGATCGACGCGGCCGGGGACAACAGGTGGTCAACCGTCGGATACCGCGCCGCGTCATGGGGCGTGTAGCAGAGCTGCAGCGGATAGCGGTGCAGCGTGACAAGCCCTACCCGCGGCTCCGCGGCCAGGAACCGGCCGAGCTCCCGCGTCCAGCCGGGCGCCCCGAGGCTGGGCCCGGCCAGCATGGTCGCCGGCAACGTCGCGGCGAAGCGCGTGAAGTCTTCGATCAGCCCCGCCATGTCGTAGCTGGGTGGACGGCCGGTCACGTGGCGCCCGTCGGATAGCCGGTACCACGGGAAGGTCGCGTACAGGTCAGGCTCGTTGCCGAGTTCGAGCGCGCGGATCGCTCCGGGCCCGATCCCCTCGAGCAGCGCACCGGCCTCGGCGCTCGCCAGCGTCGGATCGTCGGCCTCGAAGTTGAGCCCGAGAATGAGACGGGCACGTAGCGCGTGGGCCAGGGCCCGCGTGACGCGAAGCCACCGGTCGGTGATGTCGAACTTGACGCCAGTGGGACGGACGAGCCCGGGGACGGGCCACCACGTCCGGTCGGCGCTGTCGCCGCCGATCCTCAGCACCAGCGCCTGGCCGGGCACCAGGTTGCGCACAAGCTGCTCGAACACTGGATCGATCGCCGACGGATCCGTCCCGGCGTAGGCCTCGACCGCGCGGTACTCCAGGGAAAGGCCGAGGAAACCGAACGGAACGCGCCGAGCCGCCGGCGAGTTCAGCACCGTGACGAACGTCGGCTTCGCGAGCGAGGGCCCCATCCGGGGCCGGGCGTGCGGCGAACCGGACCCGCACCCGGTCAAGCAGGTGAGCAGTAGCAGGGCCAGTCCGGCGGGCACCGGCAGCAGCACGCGCCTGCGAACGAATAGCATCGCGACCCCTTCTATCAAGGAGCTGTCGGCGTGGATTTTTGTTTGATGATCGAAGGCCAGGAGGGCGTCAGTTGGCCGCAGTGGCGGGCGCTCGCCGCGGCCTGCGAGCAACACGGCATCGCGACGCTGTTTCGCTCAGACCATTACATGAACCTGGACGGGCAGCATCCTGAGCGCGGATCGCTCGACGCCTGGGGAACCCTCAACGCCCTGGCGGCCATTACCACTACGCTGCGACTCGGCAGCCTGGTCTCGCCGGCGAGCTTCCGGCATCCGTCGGTCCTGGCCAAGCTCGTGGTCACGGCCGATCACGTGTCGGGTGGGAGAATCGATCTCGGCCTGGGCGCGGGCTGGCACGAGCGCGAGCACGAGGCGTACGGCTTCCCGTTCCTGCCCACCCGAACCCGGGTCGACGTGCTCGAGGAACAGCTTCAGGTTGTGATGGGGGTGTGGGGGAACGAACCGTTCTCGATGCGGGGAGAGCACTACGTCCTGTCCGACCTCGACGCCCAGCCCAAACCTGTCCAGAAGCCCCATCCGCCGCTAATCATCGGCGGCAACGCCGGGCCACGCAGCGCCGCGCTGGCCGCGCGCTACGCCGACGAATACAACACCGCCTTCCCGTCGCTCGAGGCGGTGCGCGAGCGCCGGACGAAGGTCCAGGAAGCGTGCGAACGGGCCCGTCGAGAGCCAATCCCCTTCTCGGCGATGATCGGGACCGTGATCGGAGCCGACGCTGCCGATCTCGCCGACCGAGCCCGGCGCGTGGGCGAACGGATCGGGAGCGACGGCGAGACGCTGCTCCGCGAGCCGCCGAGCGGCTGGATCGTCGCGACCGTCGAGCAGGCCGCCGAGCAGTTCGCCGCCTACCGAGAGGCCGGGCTCAGCCGGGTGATGTGCCAGCAGCTCGTGCACGACGATCTCGACGCGGTGGCGCTGCTGGGGGATCAGCTCGCCCCGCTGCTCCGCTAGCTCGCCCCGCCCCGGCGCCTCGCGCACAAAAGAGACGCGCCCCGGGTCGGCGGAACTTCTGGCCGGACCTTCGGGGCGCGCTCTGAGGGAGGAGAGGGTGTGCTGCACATGATGGCGCCGGGGCTTTGATATGTCAAAGACGAAGTTGCTCAGCTATCTATAGGCTTTCCTTATGGAATTTCGCCAGCTGCGCTATCTCGTCGCGCTCGCCGACGAGCAGCACTTCACGCGCGCCGCCGCGCGCGCACACATTGCCCAGCCCGCGCTCTCCCAGCAGATCCGCCGACTTGAGCAGGAGGTCGGGTTGGCGCTCGTGGAGCGAACCACCCGCCGGGTCACGGTGACCGAAGCCGGCTGGACGCTGGTGGCGCGCGCCCGCCGGATCCTGGCCGAGGTCGATGCCGCCGACGCCGAGATGCAGGCTCTCGCCGGCGTGCGGACGGGTCACGTGATGGTCGGCACGATGCACACGATGGGACCGGTGGACGTGTCGCTCGCGCTGGCCGTCTTCCACCAGCGCCACCCAGGAGTGGAGCTCACCGTGCGCGAGCAGTCGAGCGAGGAGCTGGCCGAGATGCTCCGCGACGACGTGCTGGACCTCGCGTTCCTGTCGGTCACCGAGCGCATGGAGAGCCACGGCCTGGGTCTGCATCAGCTCGTCTCCGAGGAGCTCGTCGTCGTCCTGCCGCGCGACCACGCGCTCGCCGGTCGCTCCGAGGTCCGGATGGCCGACCTTCAGCACGAGCAGTTCATCAGCTACCGGGCGGGCGCCCGGTTGCGCGAGCTCCTGACCTTTGCCGCGCACGACGCCGGATTCGAGCCACAGATCAAGCTCGAGTCGAACGAGAGCGAGCGGATCAGACGTCTCGTGGCGCGCGACATGGGCGTCGCCATCCTCCCCCGTTCCGACGCCGAGCGGCCGGGGGCCGGCGTGGCGGTGTCGGCGCTGATCGATCCCGCGCTGCGTCGGGACATCACGCTGGCCTGCCGCGACGGCCGGCGCCTCGGTCCGGCCGCGGCCGAATTCCTGGCGCTCTCCAAGGAGCTGTTCTCCAGCGAGGGGGCTTAGTCCAAGCTGGGACGATGGTGCGCCCACGGGCGTGCGGCCTCGATCTGGCCGGCAAGCGAATAGAGCAGGTCCTCCGCGCCGGGGCGACCGACCAGCTGCACGCTCAGCGGCAGGCCGTCGGCGCCGAAGCCGGCCGGCAGCGCGATCGACGGCTGGCCGGTCAGGTTGAACAGCGGGTTGAACGACATGAAGCGCGACGAGCGGTCGAACGCCACCGGCGCCGACTTGCCATACGAGCCCTCGGCGGCGATCGCCGTGCTCGTCAGGACGGGCATCATGAGCACGTCCACCTCCTGCCACAGCTCGAGAACGCGCGCGGTGCGAACTGCGCGACGGGCCAGCAGCGTCTCGCGCCGGCGGTCGGGAACCAGGCGCCGGCCCGCGGCTACGAGCTGTCGCGTCGAGCGCTCGAGCCTGGCGTGGTCCGGCACGTGGCACGCCTCTTCGTAAATGCCCCGCATCCACATCTGGATGAACTCGATCGCGGCCATCCCGTAAGACGGAGCGCGCTCGACCACCTCGTGCCCAAGCTCTGAGAGGAGCGTCGCGGTTCGCTCAAAGGCCCCCCGCTGATCGACCGAGATCCGAGCCACGGAGCCCGGCGGCAGCTTGCGCGATACCGCGATCCGCAGCCGCGTCGGTGGCGTGCTCGCCGCCTGCAGGTAGCTGCCCTCGAACGGTGGGGCGGTGTAGACGTCCCCCGGCACGGCGCCGTGGATGGCGTCCAGCAGCAGCGCGCTGTCCACCACCGTCCGCGCCAGCGCCCCGAACACGGTCAACCCCAGCCAGGATTCCCGGGCCGGTTGCGTGGAGATCCGCCCGCGGGTCGGCTTCATGCCGACCAACCCGCAGCAAGCGGCGGGAATCCGGATCGAGCCACCGCCGTCAGCTGCTGTGGCGCACGGGACCATGCCCGCGGCCACCGCGGCCGCCGACCCCCCCGACGATCCGCCAGGCGTCCGCGCCAGATCCCACGGGTTGCGGGTCACTCCGTTGGCCGCGCTGGCCGTCCAAGGGAAGATCATGAGCTCGGGGACGTTGGTGATCCCGATCGGGATGGCGCCGGCCGCGCGCAAACGACGGACGATCTCGGCGTCCGCGGCCTCGGGCGGACCGTACGAGCGCGAGCCGCGCGTCACCGCCTGACCGGCCACCGCCATTTCGTCCTTGATCGCCACGGGTACCCCTGCCAGCGGCCCGTCGGACTCCTCGGCTGCGTCGGCAGCGGCCAGCGCCTCGTCGGCCAGAGTCACCCGGAATGCGTTAAGGCGGGAATCGACCGACTCGATGCGGCGGAGGAACAGCTCGACCAGCTCTCGCGGGCGCAACTCTCGGCGGCGCACCAGATCGGCCAGCGCGACCGGTCCCGCGAAGGCGAGCTCGTCCGCAGCGGTAGCGGTCATGGCACCAGGGCGCTCACGAGTTCGCGGATGGCCCCCGGATAGCGACACGTGAGACCGCCGTGCTTGCCGTCGAACAGCTCGAGCGTGTGCGCGGCGCCGATCTTTGCGAGCTCCTGCGCGAACGCCTGTGCACCGAGGTCCAGGTACCACTCGTCGCTCTTGCCGGCGTCGAGGTAGATCCGGTGCATGCTCCGCAGCGCGGCGGCGTGATGTGGCGCCATTCGCACGGGGTCGTGCTCCAGCCAAAGCGCCCATACGTCGTCGATGAGCCGGCCGGTCGAGATCTCGAAAGGCAGCAGAGCCGCACCGGGGCGCGAGAGATCCGGCGAGTAGCAACACGCCATTCCGTAGGCGTTCAGCGGCGCCCCATGGCGCTGGAAGTCGAACGTCGCGGCGCTCGCCAGCCGCTCGTGGAAGACGTCCCACGAGCCGTCGAAGTGGTCACGCAGGATCCGCGCCGTCAGGGGGAACTCGGGTTGGTAGCAGCACTCGAACAGCGCATCCCCAGCATGCGAGGCGAGCGCCCCGAAAACGTCGGGTCGGAGCATCGGCACCACCATCGCGCCGTACCCGCCTGAGGACTTTCCGGCCAGGCCGCGATGGTCGCGGCCTACCAGCGTCGGATAGCGATCATCGATGAACGGCACCACCTCGTCGCACAGATAGTCGAGGTAGCGGCCGGTGGCGGCCGAGTTGATGAACTGCGAGCCGCCGCGCGAGGTCCATGCATCGACAAACACGATGATCGCGTCGGGGCAGGACCGGGTCGTGAACATCGCGTCGATGCGCTCGATCATGGTCGGCTCGAAAGCCTGGCGGCCCAGCCACATGTCGACCTGCCCCGTGAATCCCTGGATCACGTACACCGAGGGGAGACCCTTGGGATGGTCGAACTCGATGCCCGGCGGCCGGTACACGTACAGCGGCCGGCGCGCCGGATCCCCGAGCGGGTTTTCGGCCAGCACCTCAGACTCGACCACGAGCTGATCCAGCACTCCTCCCAGCGGTCGCGCCCAGGGTGATCCGACCGCGCCTTCGACTCCTCTCAGCGACACCCCCCAACCGTAGGGGAAATCGCCGCGCGCGTGCGGTCTGAGCTCAAAGCGCGCGGGTATATTGAGCGTCGTGGCCGGGCACGCGCCATCGGCCCCCACCGCATGACTGACTCTCTGCAAACCGCAAGTTCAAACGGCGCCGGCGCCGGCGCCGACATCGACGCCGCCGAGACCAGCGAGTGGCTCGAGGCGGTCGACGCGGTCGTCGAGCACGATGGCCCGGACCGCGCACGGCAGATCCTGGCCCGCGCTGTCCAACGTGCGGAGCTGGCCGGCAGCGGCCCGATCGCCAGCATCACCACGCCGTACGTGAACACGATCCCGGCGGCGCGCGAGGCGAAGCTCCCGAGCGACCCCGCCCTCGAGCGGCGGTTGCGTTCGATTTTGCGCTGGAACGCGATG
>JAFASQ010000260.1 GCA_019244395.1 Solirubrobacterales bacterium
AGCGGTATGTCTTCAACCGCGCAACCGGCGCTCGTCGGCGTTGGCGGAGCGCTTCCCGTTTAGCCTGGCGAACGGGACAAGCCTAGGTCCTGCGGCAGCGTGCCGGCCTTGGAGCCGGGTCCCGCGAAGCGAGGCGTCGGCGGGGGATGACAGCGCCTCGCAGCCTATGGATCGGCTGCGTGGATCGTCGTCTAGATCGATCCGGGCGCCGGAGAGCCCCTGACCTCCGCCCGATGCATGCGCCGGAACGACAGCACCTCGAGGAACCCACGGCCGTCGACGACGCCCACGACCGCGAACAACACCGCTGCGAGCGCCCACAGGATCCACGCCGAGGAGCTCTTTAACCTCACGCCCGGGAACTCCGCATAGTCGGGCCGACTGGGGTCGACGAGCACGGTCACCCGATCCTCGAAGCGTAGAGCAGACGTCCGGGGATAGTGGACGGTGGTCATGCCGACCCGGCGCACCGGGCGGTCGAGCACCACCAGGATGTTCGCGCTGTGGTAGCAGCGGTCCGCGAGCAGTACGAGTCGTTGACGACATACCCAACGGTGGCGGCGACCGCGATGCCGTGGCGCTGCACGTAACCCGCGTGGACCGCCTGGGCATGCTCCGACACCGCCCCGACGATACCGGCGACGACGAACAGGCAGCACACGGCCAACAGCCCCCCCATCGCCACCGGCCCGTAGTGGCGGCCGCCGCGACCGATCACATAGGGGCGCGGCCCCGAGCCCGTGTACCTGGCCTCGTACGCCTGCGCCACCTCCTGCGAGCGGATCCGAAGCCGGTGCTCGACCCGCCGCGCCCAGCGGCCGCAGACCACCAACAGCACGAGGCAGATCGCCGGGACGACAGCCAGAACGATGCGGCTCCCACCCGGGGTCGGGCCAACCGCGTCCGCGAAGAACCCGAGCGCCAGGAAGCCCATGGCCACCGCCAGGACGACGGCGAGGATCAGCGTGCCCCAATCACGCCGCGCCGACCGGGTGGGTCCACCCCTGAAGCGCTCGGCCGGAGAGCGAGAATCCGTAATGGCTCGCGCCGGGCTGTAGCGAGCGACTCCATCCACAGATTGCCAGCGGCCGCTGCTCGCTAGGTCCCCGAATTCGGGCGCCGATGTGGGTGGCGCGGGCTAGTTACGCTGCTAGCGGGCACGGTCGCCGCGGTGGTTTGGGCTCGCCTCGAGCGGCACCGTGCGTGCGGCTGTCACGTGCCCGCCGCCGCCGGCGAGCCAGCGCCGCCCGTGGCTCGATCCCGCCTATAGCCCCGAGTGCCGAGCCCAGTTCGTGCTCGCGGGAACGAGTCGCCGGCGAGACGAGGCTAACGTGCCTCGGCATGGTTCGCCTCATCACCTGGAACGTCGCCGGTCGCAGCCAACGACTGCCCGAGCAGGCCGGTGCGATAGCCGCGCGCAAGCCGGACATTGTTGCCTTGCAAGAGGTCACGCGGCGCACACGGCCGCTGTGGGATCGCGCCTTTGAACTGATGGGACTCACGCACGTGTCTGCCTCCACGCTCGACCGCGGGCTGTCCGGCGAAACCCTCGGCCGGCGAACGCTCGTGATGATCGGGGCGCGGGTCGCGCTCGAGGAGGTGCACACCCCGCTGGCGGTGCCCCGACCCGAGAGCGCGCTCGGCGTGCTCGCGCGATCCGCCTCAGGTCCGCTGGAGATCCATTGCGTTCATGTCCCTAACGCCGCGAACGGGTGGGTGAAGGTCGAGACCCTCCAGGCACTGCGGCGGGGGCTTGAGACCCCAAGCCGCGCGCCGCGCGTGCTTTGTGGTGATCTGAACACTCCCAGACGCGAGTTGCCGGACGGCACGACGATCTCCTTCGCGCGCGACTCACGCGGCCGGCTGCGTCCCGAGCGCGGGGCCGAATGGGACGCCGCTGAGCTCGGCATCGTCCCGGGTCTGCGCGAGCTCGGCTATCGCGACGCATTCCGCACACGCCACGGCTACGCAGCGCGCTCGCCGAGCTGGACCTGGAAGACGATCGCGGGACACGACGGCGGGTGGCGTCTGGACCATACCTTCCTCGCCGCGCCGCTCCTCCCGCTCGCGTGCCAATACCACCACCAATGGCGAGAGCAAGGGCTGAGCGACCATTCCGCGCTCGAGACCGACCTGGAGTACCGCCAGAGCTGACACCGGCCGACGGCACCGCCAGGGCGCGGGCCCCTCGCGACGAGCGAACGTCGGGCTGGACATCAGCCAACGAGTCCATTTCGTGGCATCGCCATCGTCCGCGGCCAGCGCGCTGGGCGCTCCCTCGTTGCGAAAGGCATCGTGGGCCTTCCGAGGGTCGGTGGACAAAAGCACTCCCGGTGTTGCATCTCGTGCCCGCACGGGCGAGCGTGACGCGCAAGAATCCCAGGATGAGCATCCCGGAGAACGAAGGCGAGCCGATCACCGAGGCGGGCTTGGCGGCTCTCAAGGCGGAGCTCGGAGAACTGGAGACTGTCGGGCGCCGTGAAGTCGCGGCGCGGATCCGCACCGCCCGCGCCCACGGCGACCTTAAGGAAAACGGCGAGTATCACGCGGCCAAGGAGGACCAAGCGCACTTGGAGACGCGGATCCTTCGTCTGCGGCAGCGGTTGCGGGACTCCTTCACCGTTCCGAGCGCCGAAGGGCTCGCACAGGAGTTTGCCTTCGGTCGCTCCGCCGAGGTGCGCGACGAGGACACGGGCGAGGTCCATGTCTGGACCCTCGTCGGTGCGGGGGAGGCGGACCGTGCCCGCGGCAGGCTCTCGGTTCGATCCCCCGTCGGCAAGGCCCTGTTGCACCACCCCCCCGGCGCCACCGTCGAGGTCGCCGTTCCCGGCGGCACCCGCCGGCTCAGGATCGAGCGCATCCTCTAGACAGGTTCCATTTCCCCGGTTCCACGGCAATCGGCCCGCCAGCTCGAGGCGTGGACCAGCAGAACGTCAATTGTCGCGGCAGGCCGTCGCCCTGCTGTGGCGTCCCGCCTACACAAGCCCCGTTGGGACGAAACTTCAGCATGGCGACAGTTTCTTCCCAAGCGCCCGCGGCCGAGGGCGTAGGCGGCGACCAGACCCAGCGCGTAGTTGGGCGGACACGCTCCCCCCGGACCGCCCCTGTTTTCGAGGATTCAGCCGTGTCGCGCGCGACCAGCGTTGCGCCAGCGGGGCGAGCGCTTGTGGGCGAAGGTACGCATCGGGCCCCGGCGAGGACACGCACCGATCGGCGAGTCTTCCTGAGCGCTCACCCGGGGCCTAGGTCGCTGCTGCCGCGATGCTCGGTGGCGACCAGACGTAGGGGGTCGTGGTCGTCACCGAGGTGAAGCCGAGACGCTCGAGGATCGGCCGGCTCTCGCCGGAAGCATCGACTTGGATAAAGCGGAACCCGCGCTGGGCCGCCAAGCTCGCCCTGTGCATGACGGTCGCTCGGTAGATACCTCGCCCGCGCCATGCCGGCAGCGTGGCGCCGCCCCATAGCGTCGCGAACTCCGTTCCGCGCTCGAAGCGCACCCAGCCCGCGCAGACCACCGTGCCAGCGGTCTGCGCGATGACGATCGCCATCGCGTCCGGGTCGGCCTCACGCTCCGCCCAAAGACTCTCCGCCAGCCAGTCATGGTCGTCCTTCCAGACTGTTTCCTCCAGCGCTGCGATCAGGTCAAGATCAGCTCGAGAAATCGCAGGGCGCAACGACACGCCTTGAGGTAACCGCGGCCAGCCCGCGATCTCACTCGCCGCCGCAATCATGACCGTCTCCTCAGCTTCAGGGACAAAGCGCGCGTCATGCAGTCGCTGCGCCAGGTCTGCCGGCCGGTCGTGCCCGTGCAGCTTCCACTCGAAGCGCTCCCCGCGCTCGCCGAACACACGCACCTGGCGCGCGATCAGCTCGTCGAGATCGGCACCCTCGAGCCCGCCAAGGTCCTGATAGACGATCCAACCCCGGTCACCCAAACCGCAGAACCGAACAAGCGGCCCGTCTCGTTCGACGCTCACATCTCTCGGTAGCCGGTCTGAGATGTGTGCGCGAAGCTGGGCGTCGTAGGCAGCCAACAGCTCGGCGGCATCGGGCAAGCGCGAACCCTACCGCTTAAACATGGACCACAGAAGCCGTCCGGGCCCGGCTGATGCTGCCTTCGCCCAGACGCGAGCGCTCGGTGCGACTGGCGTCTTGCCCGCGGGCAGAAGCCCGGCGCAGGCGGCGACCGTCATCGCACCGTCGCCTTAGCCGTCGTCCGGTGTGCGAGCCTCGAGCGTCCTCAGCGAGGTGTGCGGGTTTCCGCGCGATCCACCTCCGGCCCTGTGGCCGAGGAGCATTCGGCGGGGACGGAGGCAGGGAACTCGATCTCCGACTAGGACAGAGACGCGGTCCGCTGCTGGCCACCGTCGATCCATTCAACCGTGTCTCCTCGCAGCCGCAGTGAGCGGGCACTGACCTTCGGCCCCGTGTCGAGCGTGCTCACCGTGTGCCCAACCGCGCTGTAAATGGCCCCGTTCCGGAGGAAGGCCCCGTGGGGACCTGGCGATGTCGTCACAGTTGCCCAAGCGATGTTTCCAGACCGAGCGAGAACGTACGTGATCAGGCTGTCGCCGTAACCGACCACCGTATGAGCCTGCACCGTGTGAAGCACGTGACCGCCCGCCAGATCGCGCACCGTCAGTGTCGTGTTGACCGTGTCGGTGCCATGCCGCTCGACAATCACGCCGACCGTGGCGCCCACTAGCCGGATCGCCCTAACCAATCGGCACTCACTGACTACACAACTGTAGAGGCGAATTCCGCGGAACGCGCTTCTCGCCAGGAGCTGCGATTTCGCGTGACCGACCGCGCAGCCGTAGTAGCTATGAAGCGTCCCGAACGGATCGTGCCCCGTTGTCACTCGATAGACGCGGGCGGCGCGATCCACCACCACAGTCTCAGAGCCGGTCGGCCCGCACGACGCCTTCTGCCCGTGGCTGTCTGACGCGGCCGGAAACAAGACCAGATAGGCGGCGACGCTGAGAGCTGCGATCGCGAGCGACGATCCCAGACTCCGCTTACGGTCAAACCTGATTCTCACCGACGTTCCGCTCCGCACTGTAATGGCCCGCGAAGCTCGGAGCCAGTGGGTGACGACCGACTCCGGAGTTCGTAGGTCATCTACTCGCTAGCGCGGAATACCTCACACGACGGTCGCCACGGCCCCGAGCCGCTCTCGGCGTGGGTCAGCAGGTGCGGCGCCGAGCGGGATGATCAGCCGGCCGGCGGGCGTTTGGGTTGAGATAGGACGCCGCGGGTACGTGCTCTTCCATGACGACTCTCCCGCATACGGTCGACGTACGCCGGCGGGCCGGGTGGTTGCCGGATGACCAGGAGGACTTGGAAGGCTGGCTCCACGGCCACCGCCAGCGGGTGGAGGCGCGGGGGGAGCAGATGGTGCTTCATCCCGTCATAGGCGAGTTTCAGGAGCTGATCGACCGCGATCCGGTGGTGCGGATGCACGTCAACCAGATGATCGCGCAGGTGCCCCACACCAAGCCGTACCGCAAGCGGCATGTGGAGAGCGTCGAGGAGCTGATGCGCCTGATCAACGAGGTGCTGACGATGGCGCCCGAGTTCGGCCCTGCGATGGTGGCGACCCCCTTGGGTGCGATCCTCGACTGGACGATGGGGACACGGGCGGGCTTCGCGGCCTATCGGGACCCACGGATCAACGTGATGCTGAGGAAGATCCTGACCGTCTGGTGCGAGTTTCTCAGCAGCGGCGACTCGCTTTATGTGCTCAACGAGTCGCCGTCGGGTTGGCAGTCCCCCGAGGCGCAGCGTGCGGTGGGCATCGAGCAGTTCGAGTACGACCCGCAGGACGAGCATTGGGGGTTTGGCTCATGGAACGAGTTCTTCACGCGACGCTTCAAGGACGGCGCTCGCCCGGTGGACTCCCCGGACGACGACAAGGTGATCGTGAGCGCCTGCGAGTCGCTGCCCTACGGCATTAGCACCGACGTACGGCGGCAAGATCGCTTCTGGATCAAGAGTCAGCCGTATTCGCTTCAGGACATGCTGGCCAATGATGATTCGGTTGATCAGTTCGTCGGCGGCACGGTGTATCAGGCGTTTCTGAGCGCGACGAACTACCACCGGTGGCACAGCCCGGTGGCCGGTACGATCGCCCGGGCGTTCGTGCAGGAGGGCACGTACTACTCCGAGGCCGACTCGGAGGGCAAGGACGCCGTCGAGCCGATGAACTCGCAGTCCTATCTCGCCCACGTTGCGGCTCGGGCGATCATCCTGATCGAAGCCGACGACCCCGTCATCGGGCTGATGGCCTTCGTGCCGGTCGGCATGTCGGAGGTCTCCTCGTGCCTGATCGACTCGAAGGTGACGCCGGGATATCACGTCGGGAAGGGTGAGGAGCTCGGTTACTTCCAATTCGGCGGCTCGACTCACTGCCTCGTCTTTCGGCCGGGCGTGATCGCCGAGTTCACGCTCGCGGCGATTCCTCAGCCCCACGACCCCAACGCGCCGCTCGTGCGCGTGCGCTCGAAGCTCGCCACCGCCAACCCCTCGACCTGAAGCCCGGCCGACGCGGTCCGCACGATCGCTGTGCCCTATCGCCTGCTCGCGTCGCGATTGCGTTAGCGAGGTCCCAGACCTTGACGCCGAACCGACCGCCACGGCGAACGATCGTCATGGAGCACCTCCGCCAACCCGCGCGATTACCGCCCGGGTTGCCGACTCACCCGGGCGCCTGGCGCCGAGCCAGTTCGAGGCCTTCGCGTCCCGGAGGCCCGAGCCGGTCATCGTCGAGCTGACGACCCTGACCCCGTCGCACCGAGTCCAGGGACAGTACCTGGGCGCGACGGGGGACTCACCGGCAGAGCTATCGGATATGGCGCCTCACCTCGGTCCGCCGTAGATTTGGCGGGAGCCGGCACGGCGTATAACCACCTCTCGACATCGGCCAGGCGGCAACGCCGGCGGCCGAACCGGCAGTACGCGTATGCATCACCCTTGCCGTTGCGCGGCTGCGTATACGCGCCGCACCCCCGGCAACACCGACGTAGCGCGCCTTGACCGCGCGCCGTATCCCCAGTCGGATCCCAGGCGTCGAAAAGGCTCTAGCGTCTATCCCGGCGGAGAGGAGCCAGGCATGCAGAAGAATCCCAGAGACGTCGTCGTCGTGCGCATGAGCGAGCAGGGGGACCGCGACGAGGAGAACTTCCA
>JAFASQ010000311.1 GCA_019244395.1 Solirubrobacterales bacterium
GCGCGCGCAGGCCGGCGAGCTCCATGTCCGAGGCGCTGCCCACGTCGCAACCGGCCACGCGCACCGACCCGCGAGTGGACCGCTCGAGCGTGCCCATGATCGTCAGCATCGTGGTCTTGCCCGATCCCGAGGGGCCGACGACGGCAATTTGATCACCGTCCGGGACCTCGAGGCTGACGCCGCGCAGCGCGGCGACACCGCCCGGGTACTCCTTGACCACGTCGTCGAGTTCGAGCGCCACCGATCAGCCTTGCGAGTCCGTGACCGATAGGCCCGGGTACACCCCGTGCCCCGAAATCTCCACGTAACCCGCCGCGAACAGGCCGGTACTGACCGGGATCAGAGCGTGGGGCGATGCCGTCTGTTGCACCGCATAGCGGCCGCCGGCAATGGCCAGCAGCGCAGTCACCGGCACCGAGAGGACGTCGTTCGCCTCCGCCTGTGCGAAGTTCACGCTGACCGCGGCCTGGTCCAGTCCCGAGCCGCTGTGGTGGCCGCTCAGCGCGATCGTGACGGGGACGCTGGCGCCGCTCGAGCCGTTGCCTGCGTTGTTGCCGTTGTTGGCGTTATTGCCGTTGTTGCCCGAATTGCCTGAGGTGCCTGAGTTGTTCGAGCTCTGCGCCACCGGGCTGACTTCGCTGATCCTGCCGCTCACCGTGTTGCCGTTCGGCAATTCGACCGTCACCATCTGCCCCGCCTTGGCCTCGCTCTGCTTAGTGGCGTTGAGATCGACGGTGACGACAAGCTGGGTGGAGGTGGTGTGCAGGATTGCGGTGGCTGTGCCGCTTCCGGGGTTCCCGGTGTTCGGAGTGTTGCCGTTCCCGTTGGTGGACGGGTTGCCGTTCCGGTTGTTCCCGCTGTTCCCGTTGTTCTCTGAGTTGCCGGAGTGGTTCGGCTGACCCGAGTTGCCCGCGTTCGGAGAGTTGCCGTTCTTGCCGGGCGCTCCGTTGCCCGCCTTCAGCTCGGCCCTCTCGGCCCGGAGCTGCGCCGTGGCCGCATCGAGCAGTGCCCGGAGCGTCGCGATCGTCTGGGCGCTCGATGGATTCCGACGCGGCTGGTGCCGCCGCCTGGCCTTGCTTGGGCTGGTGCTGGTCGGCGTCGTCTTGGTGAGACTGACGTACTCGTTTGGCGGGGTCCGGCCATGTGGGTCTGACGCAGAACTGCTACTGCCCGACCCGTTCGAGCCCACCGCGCCGTCCACCGTCGATACCACCCGGGACCCGGGCAGGAACACGATGTGTCCGAGCGTGAGGCTGCCGGTCTCGGTCTCTCCGAGCGACTCCTGGAAGAGTTCGACAGCGGCGGTCGTGGCCGGCTGCCAGACGTCGTCGACCACGACCCCACCCGGGTCGAAGCCGAGGGCGACGAGGTTGCGGTTGAGCTGGAGGATGTCCTGTCCAGCGCTGTCGGATGAGTTCAGGTCGCGGTAGGCCGGCGTGCTTCCATCCATCAGGCTGACCGGCTCACCGTTCACCCGGTAGATCGCCTGGCCCGGTCTGATGACCTGCCCGATCGAGGGCAGCCACGTGATCGTGCCTGTCAGCCGGTTGTAGACGGTTTGTGGGTCGGCGTAGCTAAGCGTTCCCGACTCCGTGTCCGTCTGCACCAGATCCCTCCGCTGCACGGTGGTCGTGTTCGCCGAGTTCTGGTCGCCCGCCGCACCCCGCGGGGCCCGTGACTGCGTCCCCAGGATGATGATTTCGAGCGCTACGGCAATCGCGAACACCAGTGCGAGCGTCGCCGCGAGACGACGCCGCCGGCGTCCCGCGGCGATAACTGCGCGAGTCCTCATCGACGGCCCATGTAGTTACATCCCGGGCGGTAACAACGCCGTATCACTCTTGTCCGGCCGTTATCCCTGGTGGCCGCTGACCGCCGCCTCGACCTGAGGAAGCGTGACGGCGCCGTGGGTCACTCCAACGCAGGCCTTGGCCGCATCGAGGAACGTCCTCGAGTGGATGTCAACCCCCGCGGCGGTGACCATCGTGAGGGTCAGCCGGCCCTGCTGGTCCGGGTCGGGAAAGTCGTGGATACCGTTGGTTCGCAGGCAGTGCGCGAACGCGAGCAGGTCCCGTTTGTGGGCCTGCTCCTCGCCGGGGCTCCGGTTACTCGGGGCGGGGAGAATCCGCGAGCATGCCTTGTCGGCGGACTTGAATTTCGGCGAGCCGGTCTCGGTGGGGGTGACGGCGAACCCGACCGCGGCATGGCCGGGGCTGGTGGTGACCTTCGGGTCGGGGAAGTTCGGCTCTCCGTGGCTTCGCATGCAGCGCGCGTACGCGTAGGCGGCGGTCGCGGCGTTCTGCGAGCGGTTTTGTGCAGACGCTCCGGCGGTGCCGGACGGACCCTTCGACCCGCAGCCGGCGGCAAGCGCGGCCAGTGCGGCGACCACACCTGCGAGCGCGGCTCGTTGGCTCTTTCGGCTGCTCATCCATCGTCCTCCTCGGGCGGGATTGGTGACGCTGCGGTTCTAGAGGACGGCCAGTGCCAGGACGGTGACGGCGGCTGTGACCGCGCTGTCACCCGCGGTGAGCAATGCTTTGCCGACGATGAGGGTGCTGGTGGTGGAAGATCAGACGCGACTCGCCGAGGCGGTGGCGCAGGGGCTGCGACGGGAGGGCATGGCGGTCGACGTCACGTTCGACGGCCGCGAGGCGCTGGGACGGGTCGGGCTGACCAGCTATGACGTGGTCGTCCTCGATCGGGACCTGCCCGGGATGCACGGCGACCAGGTTTGTCGGGCGATCGTAGCCGGGCACGCCCACGCCAGAGTGCTGATGCTCACCGCGGCCAGCACGATCGCCGATCGGGTAGACGGGCTCGAGCTTGGCGCCGACGACTACCTTCCCAAGCCGTTCGAGTTCGCCGAACTGGTGGCCCGGGTGCGGGCGCTGGGTCGCCGCTCCGTGGTCGCGGTGCCGCCGAGGCTCGAGAGCGGCGATCTCATGCTCGACTCGTCTCGCCACGTCGCCTTCCGAGGCGACCGGCGCCTCGCGCTCACCCCGAAGGAGTTTGCGTTGCTGGAGTATCTGCTGGCTGCCGATGGACGGGTGGTCTCGGCTGAGGAGCTCCTCGCGCACGTGTGGGACGAAGCTGCTGACCCGTTCACGAGCACGATTAAGACGACGATCGGACGGCTGCGCGCCAAGCTCGGTGAGCCGCCGGTGATCGAGACGCTGCGCGAGGTCGGCTACCGGATCTGATGAGCGCCCTCGCTGTTCGACTCGTACCCGGGCGGTGGCGCGACCTGCCCGCTCGTAGCGCTCGCCTGCGACTCGCGCTGATGTACTCCGGCATGTTCCTCCTGCTGGGCACAGCGCTGATCGCAATCATTTTCGTGCTCGTGCGCAATGGGGAAGTGATCGGCTCGAGCTCGCAGGCGATCAGCGTTGCCCCCTCCACCGGCGGCGCGCCGGTGCACGCCGCGGTCTCCCAGCAGCATTCGGCCGATCTGGCTCGTCTGCTCGCCGTCTCTTGGCTGACGCTGGTATTCACGGCCGTCGCCTCGGTGCCGCTGGGATGGTTTGCTGCCGGCAGGTTGCTCCGCCCGCTGCGCCACATGACAGGCGCCGCGCGCACTATCTCGGCCGGCAACCTGAACGACCGGCTCGCGGTCGCGGGTCCCGACGACGAGTTCAAGCAGCTCGGCGACACCTTCGACGATCTGCTGACCCGCCTCGAGACGGCGTTCGCGGCCCAACGACGGTTCGTGGCCAATGCCGCGCACGAGCTGCGCACGCCCCTGACGCTCGAGCGCACGCTGCTCCAGGTCGCCCTCGCCGATCCCAACGCGAGCGAAGCGAGCCTGAGGGCGACGTGCCAGGAGCTGCTCGAGTCCGGGCGCAACCAGGAGCGACTGCTCGATGGGCTCCTGACGCTGGCCACCGGGGAGCGTGGGCTCGACCGTCGCGAGCAATTCGATCTCGCACCCCTGGCGCAGCGGTCGCTGGCTGGTCTGCGGAGTGAAATAGAGCGCCGGTATCTCCAAGCGGCGACACGGCTTGGAGCGGCCTCCGTGGTGGGCGACCCCGCGCTCGTGGAGCGTCTGATCGCGAACCTGCTCGACAACGCGGTCCGACACAACCGACCGGAAGGATGGATCAAGGTTGAGACCGTCATGGGTCCGGACGGGTCCCTGCTCACCGTTGCGAACAGTGGACCGGTGATCGCCCCGGAGGCCGTCGAGCGGCTGTTCGAGCCGTTCCAGCGCCTGGGCCCCGAACGCGTGGCCGACGACGGCCACTATGGGCTGGGGCTGTCGATCGCCCGGGCCATCGCCACCGCACACGACGCCACGATCACCGCCAGACCGCAGCCGGAGGGCGGGCTGATGGTCACGGTCAGCTTTCCAGTCGTGGCAGGCGGGACGTCTGCCGACACGCTGACGCCGCGCGGCTGACACCACGTGCCGCGCGGGCATGGCGCCCAGCAGACCGAAGGTCTAGGCTCGATCCCGGCATCGCTTGCCGCCTGAACATCGAACGAAAGGGAGGAAGGATGCGCCGCCTGATCGCCCTCGCAGGACTGGTCGGTTCGTTCGTGCTGGTCGCTTTCACCGGCTGGGGAAACGCGTCGGTCCCGCGCGCGCACGCCACCGCGACCGTGCCGGTGGTCATCCTCAAGGCCAGAGACGGCGAAACGCTGGCCCTCGCGCGAGTGATCGTCCACGGCCGCGCCTTTCCGTTCCTGATCGACACCGGCTCCTCCGCGACACTGGTCGACGTCGCTCTCGCGCGCAAGCTGCATCTGAAAACCATCGGGGGCCGCATCAAGGTCACCGGCGTGGGCTGCTCCGAGACGGCGCGCAAGGTGAGGCTGTCGCGCTGGAGCATCGGCGGGCAGGCGCTCCCCAGCATTGTTGCCACGAGCTCCGTGATCGCCGGCGCCAACGGCAAGGCGTTCGGCCTGCTTGGTTCCGACGTCCTCTCCCACTTCGGTGCCATCGGCCTGGACTACGCGCACGGGCAGCTGACGCTGGGCTGAAGGAGTACGCTGGTGGCGTGAGCCCGGCTCGTTACGAGTACGAGGTCGTCGAGCGACGTCGCAGCCCGGGACCACCGCTGGTGGTACGCCTGGGCATCTCGTGGCTCACGAACGCGCTCATACTGGCGATCGTCGTCGCGCTGCTGAGCGGTGTGACGGTCAACAACGCAGGCTCGCTGCTGGAGGCCGCGGCCGTGTTCGGGGTGCTCAATACCCTGCTCAAACCGCTGCTGCGGTTGGTCACGCTGCCGCTGGCGCTCCTCAGCTTCGGGATCGCCTGGTTCTTCGTCTCGCTGCTGATGCTGGTGCTCACCAAGGACATCGTCCCCGGATTTCACACCCATGGCTTCTGGACGCTCGTTGAGGCGACGCTGATCATCTGGATCGTGAACCTCGTGCTCGACTTCACACCGGGGCCGTGGCAGGTGTCGGGTAAGCGCCGGCGGCGCCGTATCCGACGCGGGGACGCGTAGGTCTCCTCGGCCTCCTCCTACGCGGTGATGCGAGGTAGGGCGCGGGCGTGGCGCATCATGCCCGACCACGGGTCGCCGTCATCGAGTCGTCCGGCGATGTTCTTGATCGTCCAGCGATCCGGCCGCAGTCGATGGTCGGATAGCTCTTCCCAGTGCAGTGGCACCGCCACCGGCGCCGTCGAGCGGGCGCGCACCGTGTAGGGCGCCACTGCATGCTGGGCGTAGGCGATCCGGTTGACGTCGAGATAGATTCGCTTGCCGCGATCGGCCTTGCGCCACTCCAGCGTCAGGTGGTGCGGATCATCCGCAACCATCCCTTCGGCCAGCGCGCGGGCGAAGGCATGAACCTCGGGAAAGCCGGCCCCGCGGCGCAGCGGGCACACTATATGGACACCGCGCGAGCCGGTGGTCATCGCGTATGGCGTCAGGCCGAGGTCGCGCATGCGCTCGCCGGCGTCCCGCGCCGCCGCCCGGACCTCGGCAAAGCCACCGCCGGAGGGGTCGAAGTCGAGCGTCACGCGGTCCGGCTGATACGGCTTGTCGGCCCGTGACAGCCACGTGTGGACGGTCACCACGTTCTGGCCCGCGAGGTAGACGAGCGTCGCGGCGTCCTGGGCCAACACGTGGGTGATCGTGCCGCCCTTCTTACGCATGGTGGCGCGCTTGACCCACTCCGGGAAGTACTTCGGCACGGCCTTCATGAAGAACCCTTCGCCGCCGATCCCATTGGGATACGCCTGGAGCGCCAGCGGGCGGTCCTTTAGGTACGGAAGCATCAGCGGGGCGACCCGCTCGTAGTGGCGGGCCAGGTCGAGCTTGGTGAGGCTTTGATCAGGGAACACGGGCCGATCGGCGTGCGTGATGCGGATCTCTCGGCGGTTTACCGTGAGCTTTTCGGTCATCCCTCCCGGACCACCTCCGGCGCCGACTTGTCGTCTCTCAGCCCGAGGAAGCGCGGGTGCCGTAGGCGTCCGTCACGCGTCCATTCGGTGAAGCCGATCTGGGCGACCAGCCTCGGCTCGACCCAGGTGACGCCGCGCTCCTTGATGGTCGCCGGATTGGCGAACGCCGAGCCGCTACGTTCGAGCGTGCGCAGTTCAGCGCCGAGGTCGTGCAGGGTTGCCGTGTCGAAGCCGGTCCCGACCTTGCCGGCGTACTCCAGAGCACCGTCGCGGTAGTAGCCGAGCAGGAGCGCGCCGAACTCCACGCGCGATCCGCGCGGCTCCGTGTAGCCGCCGATCACGAGCTCCTGTCCGTGCTCGCACTTGAACTTGAGCCAGTCTTTCGAGCGCGTCGTGACGTATGGGCTGTCGGCGCGCTTGGCGATCAGCCCCTCCCACCCCTTGCGGCAGGCCTCCTCGAACAGCGCCTCGCCGTCGCCGTTGCGGTACTGGGTCCAGCGGACGTTGCCGTGGAACTGGAGCGCGCTCTTCAGGAGTTGCTTGCGGGTGCGGAGCGGCAGTTGGCGTACGTCATGGCCCTCTAGCCACAGCACGTCGAACACGTAAAGGAACACGGGCACGTAGTGCTGGTGGCGCTGAGCCAGGCGCGCGAAGCTCGTCTGCGATCCTTCGAAGGCCACCACTTCGCCGTCGACCGCGAACTCGCGGCAACGCTCAGCCGAGAGGGCGTCGACCAGCTCCGGATAGCGCGCGTTCTGGCGCAGGTCGTTGCGCGAGAGCAGTTCGAGGTTTTCCCCCGACCGGATCGCGATGCAGCGGATCCCGTCGAGCTTGCGCTCGAAGATCCAGTTCGGATCCGAGAAGCGCTCCTCGGTGAGCACTGCCTTCATCGCGCCCGCCGTCCGCGGTGGTGGCGCCGCCGGGGCGAGCTCGCGCTCGCGCGGGCTGAGTTTGGCCAGCGCGGTCATCGTCCAGCAACTCTATAAACGAGGGACGGATGCCGATCTCCGCCTTACTTCTCGCTCTGGCCGCAGCCGTCGTCCACGCTGGCTGGAACCTGCTGCTCTCCGACGAGCGCGATACGCACAGCGCGAGCGCGGTGGCGCTGGTGGTGGGAACGCTGGTGTTCGCGCCGGTGGCGGTGCTCGGTTGGCGCTTCGACTCGACGGCGCTGCCCTTCGTGGCGGGCTCGACCGCGCTGGAGGTGCTCTATATGGTGCTGCTCGCGACCGCCTATTCGGTCGCCGCGATGGCGTTCGTGTACCCGATCGCGCGCGGAACCGGGCCGGTGCTGGTGCTGATTGCCGGCGCCGCGGTGACCGGCGCCGGCGTGTCTTTGCCCGCCGCGTTCGGAGTGCTGCTCGTGGCCGGTGGGATCGTCCTCGTGCGCGGCGTGCACAGCTCGGCCCGGCCGCGTGACCTGGCGCTGGCGCTGGGGGTCGGCGCGTGCATCGCCGGCTACACCCTGGTGGACAAGCACGGCATCGTCCACGCGGCGCCCGTGGCGTATCTCGAGGTGGTGTTCGGCGCGACCGCGATCGCCTACCTGCTCGGTACCTGGCGCGCGCGCGGCCCGGCCGCTCTGCGGACGGCCATCAGCTGGAGGACGGTGTTCGCCGGTATCGGTTTCTTCGGCGCTTATGCGCTCACTTTGGCCGCGCTGCGCCTTGCGCCCGCCGCCTCGGTGGCCGCCGTGCGCGAGTCAAGCGTGGTCATCGCCACGGCGGTGCTGGCGCTGAGCGGGCGCGAGCAGGTCGGCGCGGAGCGGGTGGCCGGCGCGGTGGCGGTCGTGGCGGGCATTGCGCTCGTCTCACTCGGTTAATCGCGGCGCGGGCATGACTCGACCGTGTCCGACTGCCTCAGCGCATGATCTGCATCGAGTGATGAACCGGCGGCGTGGCCAGCAGCAGGTGAACCACGATCAGGCCCGCGAGCACGATCGCGACCAGCCACATCAGTCCGCGAAACATGGAGCTGACCGCGCGCCAGTCGACGAAGAGCAGTGGATTCAACTGTTTCCTTTCATCCCACCAGTCCAGGCCCAATCCGTCCCGGCGAGACCAAATCCTGCGAGGTGTTTCCTGAGCCCCTACCCACTCCCGCTTCGCTCGACGCAAGCCAACCGCACCACCCGCGTCCCGCCCGACAAGATCCGCCCCGGGATGACGGACGAGTAGACGGCGGCGCGCGGACCGCGTGCGGCGCTTCGGCTGTCCGCGCCGCCCGGAGACGAGCAGCCCGCCTCGCCAGGGTCGAGACCTACAATGGCCTGGCGAACGCCCCCATGGTCTAGCGGTTAGGACGCCTGCCTTTCACGCAGGAGATCACCGGTTCGAATCCGGTTGGGGGTACTCGCTAAGCGCCTGTAAATCCCGGACTTTCGACCGTGCAGCGCGAAGACGGTTAGTAGCGCCTGAGGGCCGGGCAACGGTCACGGGCAACGATCGATCAAGAATCGCTTCCGGGGAATCCCCTCAGCGGTCCATTGCCTTTGCGATAGCGCGGCGTTCACGCCGGTACCCGAATGCGATCGTCGCGTCGCTCCGGGCGGCGTGATCGCGTACGTGGCAAAGCGCTACTTTGCGTCGGCGCCGTCGGAGTGCTGGATCGTTCGCCATTGCGCTCGCGCATTTCCGGAGCCCGGGACACAAAAGCGGTCGTCAGCGTTCTGCGCGACGTGGGACGGCATGGCGAGCTCCCGCAGGTGAGCGGCGTGCACCAGCGCGTGGATCAGCTCGTGTGTGGGGCAGTGCGCAAAGCGCCGGGCGCCTTGACTAGAACAGCTCGGGTGTAGAGCAGGTCAAAACCTCGGCGCTGCACGTTCTGCTGAGACTTGGACCCGGGTTGCGTGGTCACGACCGCGATGTCGCATCCTGCGGATGCTGCGTCCGCTAGCCGAGCGGACAGCAGTGCGCTCTGGATACCGCGCCGCCGGTACG
>JAFASQ010000439.1 GCA_019244395.1 Solirubrobacterales bacterium
CGCAAGCACCGCGGCGCCGGCGCCGTCGGCGAACAGCGGCGCGGTGTCGCGATCGGAGACGTCCAGGAAGCGCGACAGGATGTCCGCACCGACCACCAGGGCGTACCGGGCGCGCCCGGACTCGATCTGGCCGCAGGCCATCGCCAGCGCGGCGAGCCAGCCGGTGCAGGCAGCGCCGACGTCGAGCGCGCCGGCCCGCTCGGCACCGATCAGGCCAGCCACCAGCGGCGCGGCGTTGGGAGCGATCTCGTCGGCGGTCGACGTCGCCACGATCACCAGGTCGAGCTCGGCCGGATCGACGTCGGCCTGCACGAGCGCGGACCGGCTCGCCGCCGCGGCGAGGTGGCTGAGGCGCTGGTCGGCCGACGCCCAGGGCCGCTCCCGGGTGCCGGTGCGCTTGGCAATCCAGTGCGGATCGACGCCCAAGCGGGCGGCAATCTGCTCGTTCGAGACGAGCCGCTCGGGCAGCGCCATCGCGACGCCCGCGATTGCCGCGCCGACGCTCAACTTCCCTCCCGTCCCGGGCGCTACCGAGTGTTCTTCGGCGCTGTCCCGAACACGTGGTCCCAGAACGGCGCGCTCACCCCGTAGCCTCGCTCGTGGTTCTGGAAGTGATGCCGCATATGCAGCTCCCGCAACCGCTTGCCGAGCGCCGACGTAGGCCGGTGGTGGTGGACGTGGTAGTGCAACATGTCATAGAACAGGTATCCGCTCAGGAAGCCGGCGGCGAAGGGGAGGAAGGCCGGGGTGCCGAGCACGAGGGAGAACACCCATACGAACAACGCCGCGAGCGGAACGCTCAGCGCCGGCGGCATCACCAACCGCAGGGGATCGTTCGGGTGGTCGTGGTGCACACCGTGGATGATCCAATGAAGCCGGGCACCGATGCCCTTCTCGGGCTCGAAGTGGAACACGATCCGGTGCAGCCAGTACTCGGTCAGCGTCCAGAACAGGTATCCGGCCAGCACCCAGACCGGGGTCATCCAGCCCGCGCCGTGCACGAAGCCTTCGATCAGCAGAATCGCGATCGTGGGGCCGAACAGAATCGGCGGGACGCTCCAGTGGACCCGTGAGAATCTCTCGAACAGGGCCGAATCGAACATCCGCGGTGAGGCGCGCAGAACCTCGCTACGGCTGAGGCCCTCCAGTTCGTCCGCGCGACGCGTCGCCATACACAAAAAGATACCTCGCGTGGGTGCGTGGGTTACGTCAGGCAACGGACGCGTCATCGAGCGACCCGGGCCGCTCCTCACGGCGCGCCGCGATGCCGGGGCGATGCTGGGACCCTGGGGCAATGCTGGGATCCTGGGGCAATGCCGGGATCCTGGGGCAATGCCGGGATGCCGGGATGCCGGGGCAATGCTGGGATGCCGGGGCAATTGCCACCATGCTTGGACGCATGCCCAATTCGCCGCAGGCACGTTGGTGGTACGTGCGACGGGCCCAGAACCTCAAGCCCGCCACCTACCGCTGCCCGCTGTGCGGGCGCCACCTGCCGGCGCTCAGCGAGCACCTGCTGATGTTCCCCGAGGGCGACCACAGCCGGCGCCGGCACGCCCACACCGCGTGCGTCATGGCTGCTCGCAAGGCCGGCAAGCTGCCCACCCGCGAGGAGTGGCTGGACGCCCAGCCCCGCCGGCCGAGCGCGTGGCAGCGGCTTACGGACAGACTGGCCCGGCGCAAGAGCGGCTGAGCCGGTGTAAAACGTCGAAAACCGCCCCGGCGCCGCGCCGCCGGGCGCATATAAGCACCGTGTCGGCGCTTATGTGCAGGAAGCGCCGGCACCGGGGAGGACTTTGGCGCGAAATGCACCGCCGCAGGGGCGGGGCGGCAGTGGGGAGAGGGGGAAGCGCGGGCCCCGGGCTTTCACAAGCCGCGGAGCCGCTGCGGCGCGTCCGCGGGGAGCGCGCTCGCCGGCGCTCAAGCACGAAAAGGGGGATCGTCATTCCCGTTCGCCCGCACTCGCGGAACCCACGCCCACGCTAGAACCGCGACCAACGTGATCGCGGCGGGCGAACGGGAAGACGATCCCCCAAAAAACACGCTTATGCGTCGTGGTAGAGCGCGAACTCCCAGGGGTGCGGGCGCATTCGGATGGCGTCGACTTCTTCTTCGCGCTTGTAGCGTACGTATGCTTCGATCAGCCCGGGGGTGAATACGTCGCCTTCGAGCAGGAACGCGTTGTCGGCCTCGAGCGCGTCGAGTGAGGCCTCGAGTGAGGAGGGGACGGTGGCGATTTTCTCCAGTGTTTCGGCGGGTAGCTCGTAGATGTCGGCGTCGAGCGGCTCGCCGGGGTCGAGCTGGCGTTTGATTCCGTCCAGGCCGGCCATCATCAGCGCGGAGAAGGCCAGGTATGGATTGGCGGTGGGGTCGGGGGAGCGGAACTCGACTCGCTTGGTCTTGGGCGCCTCGTGGTACATCGGTACCCGTACGCAGGCTGAGCGGTTCCGCGCCGAGTAGACGAGGTTGACCGGCGCCTCGTAGCCGGGCACGAGCCGGCGGTAGGAGTTGGTGGTCGGCGCGCAGAACGCCAGGAGCGCCGAGGCGTGGGCCAGGAGGCCGCCGATGTAGTGCTTGGCCAAATCGCTCAGGTGCGCATAGCCGCCTTGGCCGTACATGAGCGGGTCGCCGTCCTTCCACAGCGACTGGTGAACGTGCATGCCCGACCCGTTCTCCTGGAAGATCGGCTTGGGCATGAAGGTGGCCGTCTTGCCGGCGCTCCGGGCGGCGTTCTTGACCACGTACTTGTAGATCATCATCTGGTCGGCCATCCGCAACAGCGGCTGAAAGCGCATGTCGATCTCGCCCTGCCCGCCCGAGGACACCTCGTGGTGGTGAAACTCGCAGCGCACCCCGAGCGACTCCATCGTGGCCACCATCTCCGAGCGCAGGTTGGCCAGCGAATCGGCCGGGGGCACGGGGAAGTAGCCCTCCTTCTGGCGCAGCTTGTAGGCCAGGTTCGGCACCTCGGGCGTCGGGCGTCCGGTGTTCCAGAACCCCTCGGCGGAATCGACCTCGTAGAACGCCCGATGCTCGACCTGCTCATAGGCGATGTGGTCAAAGACGAAGAACTCGGCCTCGGGTCCGAAATAGGCCACGTCCGCGATCCCGCTCGCCACGAGATGCTGC
>JAFASQ010000032.1 GCA_019244395.1 Solirubrobacterales bacterium
AGGAACGATCCCGTGTAGGAGTCCGCCACTTTGGCCACCTGCTCCGGCGTGCCGGTCGCAATCACGCGACCACCCTCCTCTCCCCCCTCCGGCCCGAGGTCGATGATCTGGTCGGCGACCTTGATCACATCGAGGTTGTGCTCGATCACGACGACGGTGTTGCCCGCGTCAACCAGGCGGGTGAGCACCTCGAGCAGGCGCTGGATGTCGGCGAAGTGAAGACCGGTGGTGGGTTCGTCGAGGATGTAGATGGTGCGGCCGGTGGCGACCTTGCACAGCTCCGCAGCGAGCTTCACCCGCTGCGCCTCGCCTCCCGACAGCGTCGTGGCTGGTTGCCCGAGCCGCATGTAGCCGAGCCCCACGTCGTTCAGGGTCTCCACCCGGCGGCGGATCTTCGGGATGTGCGCGAAAAATCCGAGCGCCTCCTCGATCGGCATCTCGAGCACATCGGCGATCGTCTTGCCCTTGAAGCGGACGTCGAGCGTCTCGCGGTTGTAGCGCTTGCCGTGGCATTGCTCGCACGGCACGTACACGTCGGGCAGGAAGTGCATCTCGATCTTGATCTGTCCGTCGCCGCGGCACACCTCGCACCGGCCGCCCTTGACATTGAACGAGAACCGGCCCGGCTTGTAGCCGCGCGCCCGCGCCTCCTGGGTCCTGGAGAACAAATCCCGGATCTGGTCGAACAGCCCGATGTAGGTCGCTGGGTTCGATCGCGGCGTGCGACCGATGGGCGACTGGTCGACCGAGATGATCTTGTCGAGCTGCTCGAGCCCCCTGATGCGGCGGTGCGCGCCCGCGCGCTGGCGGGTCCTGTGGAGCCGGTTGGCGACCGCCTTGTAGAGGACCTCGTTGACCAGCGTCGACTTCCCGGAACCCGACACCCCGGTCACGCAGCACAGCACGCCAAGCGGGATCGTGACGTTGACGTTCTGCAGGTTGTGCTCGGCGGCACCCTCGATGGTCACGCGGCCGCTTGGCCTGCGCCGCCGGCGCGGGACCTCGATCGTGCGCGTGCCGGCCAGGAATTGGCCGGTGAGCGACTCGGGGACCCTGGCCACCTCGTCGGCCGTCCCCTGCGCCACCACGTGGCCACCGTGCTCGCCGGCCCCCGGGCCCATGTCCACCAGATGGTCGGCCGAGCGCATCGTCCCCTCGTCGTGCTCGACGACCAGGACGGTGTTGCCGAGGTCGCGCAGCCGCTCGAGCGTGGCGATCAACTTGGTGTTGTCGCGCTGGTGCAGCCCGATCGACGGCTCGTCGAGGATGTAGAGCACGCCGACCAGCGAAGAGCCGATCTGCGTGGCCAGGCGAATCCGCTGCGCCTCGCCGCCCGACAGGGTGGCGGCCGCGCGGTCCATCGACAGATAGCCCACCCCCACGTTGTCCAGGAAGCGCAGGCGCTCTTGAATCTCGCGCAGCACCAGGCGGGAGATCCGCTGATCGTGCTCTGAGAGCTCGAGCGTGTCGACCCACTCGAGCGCCCGCCGCGCCGATAGGCCGGTGAACTCGTGGATGGGGGTGCCGTTGATCAGCACCGCCCGCGACTCGGGTCGCAACCGGGCGCCCTTGCAGTCCGGGCACGGGCGCAGCGTCATGTACTCCTCGATCTTCTCGCGGGCCAGCTCTGATTCGGTCTCCCGGTAGCGCCGCTCGAGGTTGGGCATGATCCCGTCGAACGTGGTGGCGTAGGAGCGCCGCCGGCCGAACCGGTTGCGATAGGTGACCTGGACCCGGTCGCCGTTGGTCCCGTACAGGAAGAAGTCACGCGAGTCTTCGGGCAGCTCCTCCCACGGCGTCTCCAGGTCGACGTCATAGCGCTCGGCGATCGCCTGGATCAGCTGGTCGTAGTAGTCCGACGCGCTCGCCGCCCACGGCGCGATCGCTCCTTCCCCGATCGACAGCGTCGGGTCGGGGACGACCAGCTCGGGATCGATCTCCATCTGCGAGCCCAGGCCGGTGCACCGGAGGCAGGCGCCGTGCGGCGAGTTGAAGCTGAAGATCCGCGGCTCGAGCTCGACCAGGCTCGGGCCGAGCACCGGGCAGGCGAACTTCTCGGAGTAGGTCTGGAGCTCGCCGCTATCGACCAACTCGATCTCCACCAGACCATCGGCCAGCGCCACGGCCGTCTCGATCGAGTCGGCCAGGCGCTTGCGCAGCTCGCCCTTCATGACCAGCCGGTCGACCACGATCGCGATGTCGTGCTTGAACTTCTTGTCGAGCACGATCTCCTCGTCGAGCCGGCGCAGCTCGCCGTCGATCTTCGCGCGGGTGAAGCCCTCGGCCCGCAGCTCCTCGAGCTGCTTGCCGTACTCGCCCTTGCGCCCGCGCACGATCGGCGCCAGCACCATGAACCGGGTGCCGTCCGGCAGCTCCATCACCTGGTCGATGATCTGCTCGGCGGACTGTCCGCTGATCGGCCGGCCGCAGATGTGGCAGTGGGGATGCCCGATCCGCGCCCACAGCAGGCGCAAATAGTCGTAGATCTCGGTGACCGTGCCGACCGTCGAGCGCGGGTTGCGAGAGGTCGTCTTCTGGTCGATCGAGATGGCCGGCGACAGCCCCTCGATCGAGTCGACGTCGGGCTTGTCCATCTGCCCGAGGAACTGGCGCGCATAGGCCGACAGCGACTCGACATACCGGCGCTGGCCCTCGGCGTAGATCGTGTCGAAGGCGAGCGACGATTTTCCCGACCCGGACAGGCCGGTGATTACGGTCAGCGACCCCCGCGGAATCGCCACCGTCACGTCCTTCAGGTTGTGCTCCCGGGCACCCGCGACGATCAACTGGTCCACATAACCGAGTCTAATCGACCGAACAGACGTTCGGATGGTAGTTCCTCGGTGTTTGCGGCGAAACCGCGGTCAGCGATCGTCCGCAGTCATCTGGGGCCTCGCTGCGCTCGGCGTCCTTGGGGCCGTGCGGGCCCGTCCGGACCCTTCCGCCGACCTCAGTTCTGGAACGACGAGTAAACCTCGTCGAGCAGGCCACGCCGGTCGGTCAGCCGGAAGTGCTCCGCCAAGTAGCGCTCGATCTCCTCGCGCGGCGTGTTGTTCATGACCATGTTGAGGGCGATCAGCCGCGCGCTCTCGTCCTCGGCGCCGTTGGCCCGCCCGGCCGGCGCGGGCGCAGCCGACGCGTCACTCAGCACCTCGCCCGCGCCAGCACCCACGACCCCGACCGACGCCTCGAACGGCTGTGTGGGGACCGCCGGCGCGGCCTGCTCGAGCGCCGGCGCCGGCGCAGCCGCCGCCTCGGTCGCCGCGGCAGCTCCCGCGGGCTCGGGTTCGAACCGCGCGCGCGTCACGACCGCGGTCTTGACCGAGGCGAGGTCGCCCTCGAGCAGCTGGACGTCGGCATTCAGCCGGTGGCAACCGGTCCGCAGTGACTCGATCAGCGCGGCGAGCTCGTTCTCCATCGCGTCGATCCGCTCGAGCATGCCGGTCGTCGACCCGGCGACCTTGCC
>JAFASQ010000514.1 GCA_019244395.1 Solirubrobacterales bacterium
CGGCCCCATCCGGCCATGCGGATCCCGCGCTCGAGGCTGGTATCCGCGAGCCGGAGGCTCGCCCTTGGCGACCTCGAGCATCCGGTCCAGGTCCGAGCGGCGGATCAGCAGCTTTCGCTGTCCGGCGCGCTTTGCGGGCAGCCTGCCCTTGGAGATCCACAAGCGGACCGTCGCGGGGTTTACGCGGAGCTCGTCGGCGATCTCGGCAACCGTGAGCCAGGGATCGCTGTCGACGGGGTCAGGATCGGGATCGGACATTGGGTTAGTTTGGGCCGCTTCATCTATCGCAATTAGCACAATTGCGCTATCGTAGCTGACTCCGCGGAGTTGGGTCAGCTATCGCCGCCATCACGATCATGCATGAGTCGGACGTCGCCAGGTCATCGGACCGCTTTCGCACGGGTGAACGGTTGCTGACAGCCGTGCAAGTCGCGGAGCTGCTGGCGGTGCCCAAGACGCGGGTTTGGTCGATGAGCCGGAGGGGCGAGATCCCAACTGTGCGGATCGGGGCGCGGGAGGTCCGGTACCGGCCGGCGGACATCGACGCGTGGATCGCTCGACGCACGACATCCCGTCCCCGGGGCACACAATCCTGAGCCCTACGATGCGAGCCGCGCGCGATGCATACGCTCATCCGCGAACTCCGCAAGCCTGACCCGAGCGCTGCGCGGTTGCGCGAGCGGGGCTACGAGCAGGGCTGAAGTCAGCTGGCGGAAGCTGGCACGGCTTGGATCGGCCCGTCCACGATGTTGCCCTCGTCGTCGGCGATGAAGAGCGCGACGTCGTCGGCGGCCGCAGGGTCTGACTCGACGATGCGCTGAAGGGCAGCGCGCGCTTCGGGCTCGTTGTCGAACCAGTCGATCATGTTTCCGGTGCTGGCCATCAGGGTGTACGTCATGGCTGATCCTCTACAGGGAGGATATCGGCCACACAATCGAGCAACTGCAGAGGTCGTCCCCACACGGTGACGTGTCCGGGTTCACCGGTGTCGGCGAACCAGATGCCGTGGTCTGGGCGCAGGCGCAGCACGGCTACGTGATCGCCGATCCGCGGCCATCGCCGGGCGATTCCGGCCGCGCGTTCCGCGCTGCGGTAGGTCGAGAGTCCCATGTGGACCAGCGCGTTCGCGATCTCGGCGCCACGGGGTTCGAAGCCGCGGTGATAGTTGGAGTGAAGGCCAGCAACGACGTCTGGGTCCTGCGGCGAGGCGCCGCGAACGATCCGGAACAAGATCGTCTCTGATACGACGGCGTGGGCGGTCAGCTCGACGACCGGCGGCCTCATCGCGCCGCCGCCGCAGTCGGAGCTTCGACCTCGGGTGCCTGGAAGGCCTGCTCGACCCATCCGGCCTCGCGGTCGCTCGGCGCGTAGTCGGCGTAGATCAGCGTCGTCTTGAAGTCGCGGTGCCCCATCATCTCCTGCAGCACGCGCATGGGAACGCCCTGTGCGGCCATCCGCGTACCGAAGGTGTGCCTGAGATCGTGGAAGCGAACGGCGCGAACATCGGCGCGCCGGAGCGCGGCCTTGAAGCGCTTGAGGAGCTTTGACCGGTCGATCGGGTTGCCGGTCTCCGGGTGGGCGAACACCAGGTCGTCGTCGCGTTTGCGAGCCGAATCTTGGAACAGCAGCTCGAGCTCGGTCGCGACGCGGGTCGCCAGCGGGACGCTGCGAGCGGAGCGCTTGGACTTGGGCGTGCCGAACTCGCCGCGGACGTAGTTGCGCCGCACGCGGATCCGACGCGCCGACCAGTCGACGTCGCGCCAGCGCAGCGCGAACAGCTCGCCCTGGCGCATCCCGGTCATCGCCGCCGTCAGGTACATGACGCGCTCGACCCGGCCGAGCGGATCGTCGGGCACGGCGCGCAGCAGCGCCTCGATCTCCTCGGTTTCGAGGAAGTGGATGTCGGGGTCGGTCGTGGCGAGCGCCGGCTTCTCAACCCGCTTGACCGGGTTCTCGCCACTCGTCCATCCCTCGTCGACCGCGAACTCGATCAGCGAGTGCAGCGTCCCCAGCGCGTTGGCCCGCGATTTGGGGGCGAGGCCCTTGCGCTCGAGGGCGGCCGTGAAGCCGCGGACGTCCTCGCGCGTGATCTCGTAGACCGGCGTGGGCCCGAAGTAGTCGATGATGTGAATCCGCAGCCAGTAGGAATAGGCCTCGATCGTTGAGGGCTTGCGGCCGGCGGCGCGCTTGGCCGCGATCAGCGCCTCGCCGACCTGTGCGAGCGTTCGCCGACGGTCCTCGAGCGCCCGTTTCGCCTCCGCCTCGCGTGCCGCGGCGCGCTCGATCGCCACCTGTTCGCGCAGCTTGCCGAGCGCCGCTTCGGCCTCGGCCCGGGTCAGCCCGTCCGGGTGCTTCTTGGAGTGGACGAAGCCGAGCCCGCGTTGCACCTGGCGACCGCCGTCGCGCCACTTTGCGATCCAAGTGTCGCCGTTGGGTCCGGCCCGCCGCACGAGCGTCCCGCTGCCGTACCGCGCGCCTCGCGCGGTACGCGCCACTGCCGTTCGCTTCGCATCCAAATCTGCCATCCCGTTGTACCACTCGTTGTACCACTTCGGCCGGAAGTCGCTTCAACTCTGAGCAACTCAGGGCAACTCAGAAATCGCCTCTTTGCAGCTCAAACGCGGGCAAATCGTAACCGTACCAAGAACGCCGGGCGCCTATTTGTGGTCCAGGCGGTCGTGGGTTCGAATCCCATCGCTCACCCCTCAGAGCCCGGCGGTAGTGCCACCATCCGGTTGCGTTTCCGGGAAGCGCCTCGCCACTGCGCGATCTTGCGGGTGATTAGTGTCGGCTCCGGTGCGCCAGCTCGGTCCGATCGGTGGCCCCGGCCTCCGCGTCCTCTTCGTGGGGATCAACCCGTCGCTGCGCTCGGCTGAGGTCGGGCACCACTTCGCGCGGCCGGGGAATCGGTTCTGGGCGGCGCTCCACGGCGCTGGCTTCACACCGCGGACGCTGGCGCCGCAGGACGACGGGCTGCTGCCGGCGTTCGGTATCGGCGTGACGAACTTCGTCTCCCGGGCCACCCGATCGGCCGCCGAGCTGACCGCCGACGAGTTGCGCGCCGGAGCCGCGGCGCTGGAGGCCACGGTGCGGACCTGGGAGCCGCGCCTGGTCGCCGTCGTCGGCGTCGTCGCCTACCGCGTGGCCTTTCGGCGGCCCGCGGCGGATGTGGGACTCCAACGGGAGCAGGTGGGCGGGCGACCGGTCTGGGTGTTGCCGAACCCGAGCGGTCTCAACGCGCACTACAAGCCGGCGGATTTCGCCCGGCTCTACGCCGAAGCGCGCCGGTACGCGATGTCACTCGAGTAGGCGTGTGTGCGCGCTGTCGCTCGGATTCAGCCAGGAGCGACTCGCGCTCGGCCAATCCCCGCCGACCGGTAACTGAATCGTCACAGCCGGCCGGGCTGGCGCGGCTAGGGTGCCGCCGCGCGCCGGGGCGTTCTGCCGATCACAGCCGAGGAGGACTCTTCATGCCGACCAAACCGCACCGCGCGCGACCGGCACGCCGGCGCGCGAATCGACTCCTGGTGGGCGTGGGCTGTGCCCTGGCGATGGGCGCCGCAGCTATGTCCGCCCAGGCCGAGGGGTGGCATCACGGCCACCGCGGTCAGGGGCTGATCCCCGGGAACCTGCTGCTCAGCACCAGCGAGTACACGCCGGCCGCCATCACGCCGGGCGTAACCGAGCTTCCGCCGGGTTGCACGGGCAGCGCCTGCACGCCGGCGATCGCCGACGGAACCTATCCGTTCGTGTTCAACAACGACACGGTCGACTCCAGCTTCGGCGTGACGTCGCGGGCGTCCATCGATGAGCTGACGCCGTGGGGCGAGGTGTTCGCGCGGATCGCCGTGCCGGCGCGCGAGATGGTCACGAGCTTCTCCTCCAAGTCGGAGATGGCCCTGAATCTCTCCACCGACGGCCAGGACGTCACGCTGATGGGCTATCGGGCGCCGGTCGCGGCGCTCGACGTGTCGAACTCGAACACCCCGGGGGTGATCGACCCGACCAACCCGGTCACCGGCACCAACTATCGGGTGGTGGCGGATCTCGGCCGCGACGGCCGGTTGCGCTCATTCACCCTGACCAACGCCTACAGCGGCAACAACGGGCGGGCGGCGATCCTGAACAACGCGGCGAACGTCTTCTACACCGCGGGCAACGCCGGCAACGGCAGCGGAACGCAGCCGCCCGGGGTCATTCTCGGTGCCGGGGCCCAGATCCTCTCGCGCTCCTTCGCACCAGAGTGGCTGCAGTCGCCCGGAGCACCGACGCCGGTCGGCAGCTTCAACATCACGCAGGTGCCGGGGAACTCCAAGCCGGACAAGATCGGCAAGGACACGAACTTCCGCGGCCTGACGATCTTCAACAACGTCGTCTACTACACGAAGGGCAGCGGCGGCAACGGCATCGACACCGTGTATTTCGTCGACACCACGGGCCAGGCGTGCCCGCAAGGCGTCGGCCTGCCCCAGCCCGGCGCCGCGCTGCCCACCTCGCCGATTGCCTACGACCCGGCCGTTCTCCAGACCAAGGGCGTGGTCCCGTACAACATGTGCATCCTCAGGGGGTTCCCGACGAACCTGGCCAACTCGGCCACGTCGTTCCCCTTCGGGATCTGGTTCGCTAATCCGGACACGCTGTACGTCGCGGATGAAGGCGACGGAACCAACACGTTCTCGACGACGACGAACACCTACGCGCACGCCGCGGCGCAGACGAGCGCGGGCCTGCAGAAATGGGTGTTCAACCCGAGCGCCGGTGCGTGGCAGCTCGCCTACACACTGCAGAGCGGGCTGAGCCTCGGGCTGCCGTATTCGGTGCCGGGGTACCCGACCGGGACGAATCCGGTCACCGGCCTGCCGTGGTCGCCGGCCACCGACGGCCTGCGCAACATCACCGGCCGCCTCAACCGCAACGGTACGGCGACGATCTGGGCGATCACCTCCACGGTCAGCGGAAGCGGCGACCAGGGGGCCGACCCGAACAAGCTCGTCGCGATCACCGATCGGCTCGCGGCCACGGGTCCCGACAACGGCCAAGCGTTCCGGGACGTGCGCGACGCCCGCGCCGGCGAGGTCCTCCGCGGCGTGTCGCTGACACCCGGCGGGGACCGGGGCCGCTGAGCGTCTGTCCGGGCGCGACACGAACATGTGTTCGTGTCGCGCCCGGAAGCTTCGATTCTGCACGCCGACCTCGACTCGTTCTACGCGTCGGTCGAGCAGCGGGACAACCCGCGTCTGCGCGCCCGTCCGGTGATCGTCGGTGCCGGCGTCGTGCTGGCGGCCAGCTATGAGGCGAAAGCGCGCGGGATCCGTACCGCCATGGGCGGCGGCCGCGCGCGAGCGCTCTGTCCCGAGGCGGTGGTGGTCCCGCCCAGGATGTCCGCCTACTCCGAGGCCAGCCAGGCGGTGTTCAAGGTGTTCGAGGACACCGCTCCGGTGGTGGAAGGGCTGTCCATCGACGAGGCGTTTCTCGACGTCCGCGGGCTGGATCACATCTCGGGGACACCGATCGAGATCGCCGCGCGGCTGCGCCGGCGGATCCGCGCGGAGGTGGGTCTGCCGATCACGGTGGGCGTGGCGCGCACCAAGTTTCTGGCCAAGGTGGCGAGCACGGTGGCCAAGCCCGACGGCCTCCTGCTCGTGCCGCCCGAACGCGAGCTCGAGTTCCTGCATCCGCTCCCGGTCGAGCGGCTGTGGGGGGTGGGACGCGTCACCGCAGACAAGCTCCACCAGCGGGGCATCACGACGGTCGGGCAGGTCGCGCTGGTGGGAGAGCGCGAGCTGGTTTCGATGCTGGGCCGGGCGAGCGGCCGCCATCTCCACGCCCTCGCGCACAACTTCGACCCGCGGCCGGTGGAAATCCGTCGGCGCCGGCGCTCCATCGGGGCCCAGCGGGCCCTCGGCCGTCGCCGGCGCTCGCCGGAGGAACTGGCCGGCATCCTGATCGCGCTGGTCGATCGTGTGTCCAGGCGGTTGCGCACCGCCCGGAGGGTGTGCCGGACGGTGATCCTGCGGATGCGCTTCGAGGACTTCTCCCGCGCCACCCGGTCCTACACGCTGCGCGAGCCGACCGACCAGACTCACGCGCTGGTCCAGACCGCCCACGGTCTGCTCCAGGCCTCGGGGCCGATCATCGAGCGACGCGGCCTCACGCTGGTCGGCATCACGCTGACGAACCTGACCGACGTGGGCGCGGTGCAGCTCGTGCTGCCGTTCGACCGCGCCCGTGACCTCGACGCGGTGGTGGACAGCGTGCGCGACCGGTTCGGCTCGAAGGCGATCACCCGCGGAGTGCTGGTCGGCCGCGACCCCGGGGTGTGGGTGCCGCTGCTGCCGGACTGACCGGGCGCCGGTCGTCCGAGCGCCGGCGCGGGGGGAGCGCGGCGCGGGGCGAGCGCGGCGCGGGCCAAGCGCGGCGCCGGCGCCGCACTAGCCAGAGGCGGCGCGGCGCTTCGCCAGCCGCGCGAGAGCCGCCCGCACCTCCGCGTCGCGCCGCTCGGCATCGGCATCGGTCCAGCGCCAGCGCACGCCCGACTCGATCGCGAACGTGGGACGGTCGTGGTCCTGAACATCGTCCACCTCGATCTCCACCGCTACCACGCCCTCGACCAGCTCCTCCTCGAGGACCCGCGCGCGACCGTGCGCGGTCACCGCGACGTCATGGGCGATGATCGAGAGCGCCACGCGCTCCTCGGCGCGCAGCCGGGCGAGCGATCGGCGGCTTCCGGCGAGGGCCAGCAGCGCGTGCCGTGGACCGGCGCGAACCGCGGCCGAAACCGGGATGGCATGCGGCCCCTCGCCCGCGGTGGCGAGGATCGCGACGGTGCCGGGCGGCCATTTGGGGAGCACGGGACGAACTTTGGCGATTGAGGTAACACATGGGTACCCTCAGCGCCAAAGTCCGGCGGGAAGGGGGCATCACCCTACGCCCACGGGCGCGCCACCCGACGCCCCCGGGCGCGCCACCCGACGCCCCCGGGCGCGCCACCCGGCGCCTCCGTCACCCCACGCTCCGCGCCACGCACAGTCGCTGGAGCAGCTCCATAGCCTCGGCCGGGTGTTCGGGTAGGGCGTCCAGGGCACCCGCCGCGACCCGCAGGTCGTTGATCGTGACCTCGCGAGCCTCGAGCGCGAACCTTCCCAGCCACCGGACCGCAGCCCGCTCGTAGCGGTCCGGGTCGCCACCGCGCAACACGAGGCAGATGCGCAGAGCGTCGTCGAGCGCTACCTGGGGCAGCTCCCGCGCGGCCGCGACAACGAGCGTCTCGTTTCCTGTCTCGAGCGCGCGGCGGAAGCGCGCGTAGGGATTCCCGTCGCTGGTCATCCGAACACATGTTCGCATACGGACCGGCAGGAGGATCTCCGGTTGCGGCGTGTGCAACGCGGGTGGGGGCGGAGTAGGCTCAGTCGTGAGCGGCGCTAGGCGACCGCGGCCCGGGATGGAGGAGCGCAAGAACTGCAGGAGGTCTCGAAATGGCAGTAAAGGGGGCGGAACTCGAGTCCGAGCTGATCGACACGGTCTGCGACCGCGTGCGGGCGCGTCTGCCGGCCGACCAGGCGACACCGTGCGAGGCGTTCGTCCGCCAGTACTACCAGTGGGTTCCGGTCGAGGATCTGGCCGATCGCAATCCGCTCGACCTGTACGGCGCCGCGGTGGCGCATTGGAACCTCGCGCAGGAGCGCGCCCCCGGCGAGGCCAAGGTGCGGGTCTACAACCCGGACTTCGAGCAGCACGGCTGGCAGTCGCCCCACACCCTGATCGAGATCGTCTCCGACGACATGCCGTTCATCGTCGACTCGGTGACGATGGACCTGACCCGCAGGGGTTATGGGATTCACCTGGTGATCCACCCGGTGATGTGGATCCGCCGCGACGCCGCCGGACACATCATCGAGGTGCTCGAGCCGGAGGCTGACAAAGGTGGTGCGACCGCGGAGTCGATCCTCCACGCCGAGGTCGGGCGCGAGCATGACCGGAACCTCCTCGACGAGCTCGCGCGCAGCATCGAAAAGGTCCTCGACCAGGTCCGCGGCGCGGTCGAGGACTGGCAGGCGATGCGCGAGCGAAGTGCGGCGCTGATAAACGAGTTCGACGAGCTGCCGCCGCCAGTCGCTCAGGCGACCACGGACGAGACCAAGGCGTTCCTAGGCTGGCTGGCCGACGACAATTTCACGTTCCTCGGCTACCGCGAGTACCAGCTGCTCGAGGAAGGCGAAGACACGGTGCTGCGGGCCGTCGAGGGCTCGGGCCTGGGGATTCTCCGCGACACGGCCGACCACCGGCCCAAGAAGCTCAGCCCGAAGGCCGTGGCCTACGCCCACGAGCCGCAGATCCTCATCTTGACCAAGGCCAACTCGGCCTCGCCCGTCCACCGCCCGGCCTACCTCGACTACATCGGCGTCAAGAAATACGACGCCGACGGCCGCCCGGTGGGCGAGCGGCGGTTCCTGGGCCTCTACACCACCGCGGCGTACAAGGCGAGCCCCCGCTCGATCCCGATCATCCGCGGCAAGGTCAACGGGGTCCTCGAGCACGCCGGCTTTCCGCCCGCCAGTCACGACCGCAAGGCCCTCATCGAGATCCTCGAGTCCTATCCGCGCGACTCGCTGTTCCAGATGGAGACCGAGGAGCTCTTCGACGTGGCAATCGGCATCCTCGGGCTCGGCGAGCGCCAGCGCCTGCGTCTGTTCATGTGGCGCGACCCGCTCGATCGCTTCGTCGAGTGCCTCGTGGTCATCCCGCGCGACCGCTTCAACACCGAGAACCGCGAGCGCATCGGCCGAATCCTGCTCGAAGCGCTCGGTGGAGTCGCCCTCGACTGGACCCTCCAGCTGAGCGAGTCACGCCTCGCGCGGGTGCACTACATCATCCGGTGCGGAGAGCGGCCGGCCGGCGATTACGACGTGGCGACGATCGAGGCCCGGCTGGTGCAGGCGGTGCGGGCCTGGACGGATGAACTGCGCGACGCGCTACTCGACGAGCACGGCGAGGAGGAGGGCATCAAGCTGTTCAAGCGCTACGAGCGCGGATTCCCGCCCGGCTACCAGGCCGATTGGGTGGCGCGTTCGGCGGTAGCGGACATCACGCGGATCGAGGAACTGGCCAGCGTCGACGAGCCAGTGACCAGTCTGTACCGGCCGCTCGAGGCGGCCGAGGGCACCGTGCGCCTCAAGCTGTTCAGCTCGGACGACGTATTGCTCTCCGACGTGCTTCCAACCCTCGAGCACCTTGGCGCGAAGGTGGCGGACGAGCGCCCGTACGAGATCACGCCGGCCGACCGCGGCTCGGCCTGGATCTACGACTTCGGCCTGCAGGCGGACGCGGACAACCTCGAGCGCGTGCGTGACCTGCTCCATCACGCCTTCCTGGGGGTGTGGCGGGGCGAGCTCGAGGACGACGGGCTGAACGGCCTGGTGCTGGCCGCGAGCCTGACCGGGCGGCAGGTCTCGATCATCCGGGCGGTGGCCAAGTACCTGCGTCAGGGCGGGATCGGCTTCTCGGACGCGTATATCGAGCGCACCGTGACCGGGCATCCCGAGATCGCTCGCCTCCTGACCGAGCTGTTGGGCGCACGCCTCGATCCAGACCGAGGAAATCGCGAGCGCGCCGAACAGCTCGCCACCAACATCGAGGAGGCGCTCGACGCCGTCCCCAGCCTGGACGAGGACCGCATCCTGCGCAGCTTCCTGAGCGTCGTCCGCGCCATCGTACGCACCAACGCCTTCCAGACGAACGTCGACGGCAATCCGCACCCTTATCTGTCCTTCAAGCTGGACAGCGCACAGATTCCCGTCCTGCCGCTCCCGCGGCCGCAGTTCGAGATCTTCGTCTACTCACCGCGCGTCGAGGCCGTGCACCTCAGAGGCGGCAAGGTGGCGCGCGGCGGCATCCGCTGGTCCGATCGGCGCGAGGACTTCCGCACCGAGATCCTCGGGCTGATGAAGGCCCAGATGGTCAAGAACGCCCTGATCGTCCCGGTCGGCGCCAAGGGCGGCTTCGTGCTCAAACGACCCCCAACCGACGGCGGTCGCGAGGCCCTGCAACAGGAGGCCATCGGCTGCTACAGGACGTTCCTGTCCGGCATGCTCGACGTGACCGACAACATCGTGGATGGCGAAGTGGTGGCACCCAGGCAGGTGGTCCGCTACGACGCCGACGATCCGTACCTGGTGGTGGCCGCGGACAAGGGCACGGCCACGTTCTCCGACATCGCCAACGAAATCTCGGCGTCCTACAACTTCTGGCTCGGCGACGCCTTCGCCTCCGGCGGCTCGCAGGGCTACGACCACAAGCAGATGGGGATCACCGCGCGCGGTGCCTGGGAGTCGGTCAAGCGCCACTTCCGCGAGCTCGGCATCGACATCCAGACCACCGATTTCACCGCGGTCGGGATCGGCGACATGTCGGGGGACGTGTTCGGCAACGGCATGCTCCTCTCGCGCCACACCAGGCTGATCGCCGGCTTCAACCACATGCACGTGTTCATCGATCCCGACCCGGACCCGGAACGGAGCTACGAGGAGCGCCAGCGGCTATTCGAGCTGCCGCGCTCGGCCTGGAGCGACTACGACGACTCCCTCATCTCCGAAGGGGGCGGGGTGTATTCGCGAAGCGCGAAGTCGATCAGGCTCTCCGAACAGGCCCGCGAGGCGCTGAACATCGAGACCGAGAAGCTCGCTCCCAACGACCTGATCCAGGCCATCCTCAAGGCTCGCGTCGACCTGCTCTTCAACGGCGGCATCGGCACGTACGTGAAAGCGAGCACGGAATCGAACTCCGACGTCGGCGACAAAGCCAACGACGTCCTCCGGGTGGACGCGAGAAGCCTCCGCTGCAAGGTGGTGGGGGAGGGCGGCAACCTGGGGTTCACCCAGCGGGCACGGATCGAGTTCGCCCTGAGCGGGGGGCCTGAGCACAAGGGCGGCCGGATCAACACCGACGCGATCGACAACGTGGCCGGCGTCAACACCTCAGACCACGAGGTGAACATCAAGATCCTGCTCGACGGGCTGGTCCATGAAGGCGACATGACCTTCAAGCAGCGCAACGAGCTGCTGGCCGAGATGACCGACGCGGTCGGCCGGCAGGTCCTGTGCGGCAGCTACACCCAGAACCAGGCGATCAGCCTGGCGCTCGCTCAGGCGGCGCCGATGGTCGACGTGCACGCGCGGCTGATCCGGAACCTGGAGCAGAACGCCGGCCTGAACCGCGCGCTCGAGTTCCTCCCGTCCGATGAAACGATCGACGATCGCAAGGCAGCCCACCAGGGCCTGGTCGCTCCTGAGCTCGCCGTGATCATGGCCTACCAGAAGATCCACCTCTATCAGCAACTGCTCGAGTCCGACCTCCCGGAGGACGGGTTCCTCGCGCACGACCTCGAGCGCTACTTCCCCGAGCCGTTGGGCCCGGGCGCCTCTCGGCCTCCGGCCTCGAACGGCGGCGCCGGGTGGGCGGGGGCCGAATCATCCGGCAAAGACCGCTTCTCAGAGCAGATGCGCAGGCACCGTCTGAAGCGGGAGATCATCGCGACCGTGGTAGCCAACCAGCTCGTGGACCGCGCGGGCACCACGTTCGCGTTCCGGCTCACCGAGGAAACGGGCGCGTTGCCCGCGGTCCTGGCCCGCGCCTACGCCGCAGCGCGTGAGGTCCTCGACATGCGCTCCTACTGGGAGGCGGTTGAAGCGCTCGACAACCGCGTCTCCGCCCAGACCCAGCTCGACATGCTGATCGAGGGCCGGCGCCTGGTCGAACGCTCCACACGTTGGCTGGTTCGCGCCAACCCCTACCAGGTCTCGATCGCGCAGACGATCCAGCGCTTCCGTCCCGGCGCCGAGCTGCTGGCGGCCGACCTTCCCGACGCGCTGGAGGGCGCGGACCGAGAGACCTTCGACGGACGGGCTGCCGAGCTCGAGGATGCGGGCGTGCCCGCAGAGCTGGCCCGGCGGGCGGCCAGCATGCAGTCCATGCTCGCATTGTTCGACATCGTCGAGGTGGCGGCCGCGAGCGAACGCGACGCGGAGGACGTTCTCAAGGTCTACTTCAGGCTTGGATCCCGCCTCGAGCTCAACTGGCTGAGGGAGCGGATCATCGACCTCTCACGCGCCAACCGCTGGCAGGCGCTCGCCCGCGCTGCGCTGCGCGACGACCTGTTCAACCTCTACCGCGAGCTCACCCGCCAGGTGCTCGAGACCGGCGGCCGAGAGGCCGATGCCCAGGCGGCGATCGAAGCCTGGTCCGAGCGCAATGCGGAGACGCTCGAGCGAGTCCTGGGGATGGTGGCGGACATCCGTGCCTCACGGATCTACGACTACACGACGCTGCCCGTCGGGCTGCGGGAGATCCGCAGCCTGCTGCGCGGGACGAGCCGGACGGGCCCACGCGTCGGATCGGTCACGATGGCCGAATAGCGCGCCGCTGCGCGACCCGCCATCGCGCGTACACGACGAGCAACAGCGCCAGGTCGACCGCGCCCGCGACGAAAAAGGCGAACGGCCCGGTCACCAGCCGGCCAGCGACCCGGGAAATCACGCGTCCAAGCTATCGTCTCGCGCACCAGCCATGTCGGACACCGTCACCACGACAGTCACCGAGCTGCCCGAGTCGCGTGTGCGCGTGGAGGCACAAGTCGCGCCCGAGGAGGTCGAGCGGCGCCTCCAGCAGGCGGCCCGGGAGCTCGGCCGCCAGATGCGCGTGCCGGGCTTCCGCAAGGGCAAGGTCCCCCCGCCGGTGGTCATCCGCCGGCTGGGCCGGGAGGCCGTGCTCGACGAGGCCCTTAGGTCCTCGCTCGGCTCCTGGTACGCCGACGCCATCGATGGCGCCGGCATCGCGCCCGTGGGCGAGCCTGACCTCGATGTCCCCAGTGAGCTGCCCGCTCAGGGTCAACCGCTCCAGTTCTCGATCGAGATCGGCGTGCGGCCGGTGGCCAGGCTCGGCCAGTACAAGGGACTCGAGGTGGGCCGCCGCGAGCCCACCGTCGAGGAGGCCCAGATCGACGAGGAGATCGACCGGCTGCGCGACCGCCTGGCCACGCTCCAGACCGTCGACCGGCCCGCCCAGGAGGGCGACCACCTCGTGATCGACTACGTGGGAACGGTGGAGGACGAGCCGTTCGAGGGCGGCACCGGCCGTGACCAGCTGCTCGAGCTCGGCTCGGGCCGGCTGGTGCCCGGATTCGA
>JAFASQ010000559.1 GCA_019244395.1 Solirubrobacterales bacterium
CTCGTGGACCTGAACGGGCATGCAGTCGGCCTCGGAACGTTCGAACCTGGTTGGCGCTGGTCGGAGAATGTAAAGCCGATTGCGGGCACCGACTCGTGCCAGGTGGAACACATCGGCTACGTTCTGCAAGGACGCATGGCGCTGAGAATGAATGATGGAACGGAGCGCGAGTTTGGTCCGGGCGATACGTTCCACATGCCGCCCGGGCACGACGCGTGGATCGTCGGCGACGAGAAATGCGTGGTGCTCGACTTCGGTGGCCTGAAGGGCTACGCGACGGCAAGCTGACCTCACCCGAGCAGCATGCACGGCGTTCCGCTGCGCTGACGGCCTGGACGCGCACGTGCAGGCTGGTGCCTTCATCGAGCTCCGGCAGTCTCGACAACGCTGCCCGCTCTAGGGCGACCAGGTGCGTCCGCGAGCCCGCAGCGCACTTCTGCATCGACGAACTACGAGCTGCGCGTCCGGCGCCATGTCCCGAGGTCGAACTTCTCCTTCAGGTCCGCGACGTCCGGAAGCGGCAGCCGATGGATCGTGGCACAAGGGCGACGAAGTGGGAGTCGATCACCGGGGCTGAAGGCAGCGGATATGGAGGAAGAACGGTCGTCGGAAAGCGCTCGTCAGCGAGGGCTCTGCTCGGCAGTCCGCGGCGGATGGCCGTGGCTCCGTCAGTCGATCGATTACAAAGCCGTTTCGGCTGAGCGCCGTCGTGTAGTCGCTGAGCGGTCGGTCGACTCCATCAAACGTCATGGTCAGTCCGCCGCGGGTGATCGCATCATGGAAACGCAGCGTCTCAAAGTACCGATCCAGATCTTCGTCGGGACGATTGAGCGGATGAACGATTGCGATGGCGAGGGGCCTCGCCGGACGAAGCACGCGGGCAATCTCGCCAATCACGGGCTCCGGATTGGGCATGTCGTGCAGCGACATGTAGGCGATAACAAGATCAAAGGTGTTGTCCGGCCACGGCAGACAGGCCGCGTCACCGCACACGATCTCCTCATAGCCGCCGGCCTCCCGAGCGGCTGCGGTCAGCGTCGGCGAGCTATCGATACCGAGGACTGTGTGGCCACGGGCCGCAAGCCAGCGACCGACCCGGCCTTCTCCGCAGCCGACGTCGAGGACCGTCCGCGCTGTGTCGGGCAGCAGCTGGGTGAATTGCGGGAAGTTGAAGCGCCAGTGGTAGGCATCGTGATCAGGTGTCCGGGCCCATGCCAACCATTCCTGGGCGTTGCGCTCCCACGCGTCGCTGACGTCTTCGACTCGATCCATCGCTCCCGATGATCTCATCTACTCGACGGCTTCTCCATCCGCGAAGGCGGAGCCGCCTGGAAGGGGCTGTGCGGTCCCGAGGCTTCCGCTCCGGGTCGGCGAGCTCGCGGAGCCGCTCAGGCTGGTCGGCTGCTTCTGGCCCTTCCTTCGGGCACGGGATTGCCAGGGTGGCTTGTTTCGGTCGAAGGGCCGCCGCGATCCGTGCGTGGCGGCCCTTCGCCGATGAATCGTCACGCGGTCGCGACGGCGGGTACGCCGCGAGCATGGACGGGCTCGAGGTAACGCTCATCACATCCGCGGCGTCGTGCCAGAGCCGCGAGCGGCGCCGTGGTGGCCCGAACTACCCGCGGGGGTGGGAACGGTGCGCGAACTTCGCGCTTGTACTCGCGGACGAATAGGGCGAGCTCAAGCGGCTTGGCCATGCCGGTGCCCATCACGCGCCCCTCGTCGGCGAGCGCGACGGTGGTCAGCTCTTCCATTCGAAGCGCCGGCCGGATCTCGACGCGCACCTGGGCATCTTCGTCGCCGGCGTTCTTAAAGCGATGACGCTTTCCGGCCGGGACCAAAACCGTCTCCCCGGGGCCTGCGATGATCGTCTTGAGCCCGAGCTTGAATTTCATCTTTCCCGAACGGACCTCGAACCGTTCCTCTTCGGGATGGACGGGGGTGCCCGGGACGTGCCCCTCGGGCGTCAGTGTCAGATCGATGGCGAGAAGTTCGCCGTCGGTGTCGGCTGCGGTTTGAGCGAACTCGATCGTCGCGCCGCTTACGGGATTGGTGAGTATCTGTCCTGCGTATGCCCATGGGATCCTTCCTCGTTCGAGGCCCTAAGGCCAGGTAGGCTTTTGCTGAAGTCACGTCGGCTGTGACAGCGTCTGATGCACAACGCAGAGTCCCAGCCGCGCCTAGCCGTGTCGATGGGGCCCCCTCGTCGCCTGACGTTCGGGTACCTCTCACGAGTGATGCGGTCGGCCGTATTGAGCTCTCCGGTGCGGGCGACTACTGCCGGTGACGATCAACGGTCCCCATTAGCGTTCGAACCGACGCCGGGGCAGCAACTAGTTGTTGGGTGATCCGTTTTCAGCAGCCTCGATCACTGCGCCGAACATGGTGAATCTGCCGCTTCTCTTGCGCCGAGCCGGTCGCGCCGGGCGCCGCAGCTTGGCTGCAGGGCAGCGGCCGTGGGCGCCCGGTCCGCGAGGGGATTGTTCTGGGAGATACTGCATCGACGTGGCGGGTGATGACTCGATCCGCATTCGCCGGGCAACCGGCGCCGACGCCGAGCCACTGGCCCTAGGTGTCATCGAGGGCGCCGAGGATTACCCTTCGTTCGCGCCGCCGGGGTGGTCGGCGCCATCGTTCGAGGCTGTGCTGAAGCATGTGCGCGAGGCGCTGGCCGACGCGGATGTGTACTGCCTTGTAGCGGAGTCCGGGAGCGGGTTAGTCGGCCAGATCACTCTTCTGCCCTGCCGCCCGCGCGCCACACCCAGTTGACGACTCGTCGCTCGCGCATATCTCAAATCTCTTCGTCCGTCGCGGTTACTGGAGCGCCGGGCTGGCTTCCGCCCTCCATGGCGCCGCCCTCGAGGCGGCGGACGCACGCGGCTTTACAGAGTTGCGGCTCTTCGTGGCAGCCGGCCAGGCACGGGCGAGGCGCTTCTATGAGCGCGAGGGCTGGCTGCCGGCCGGCGACCCGTTCGCCGACCCAATTCCAGGCCTCACGATGATCGAATACCGCTACAGGCTCGGCGATCGAGGATGACGCTTCGGCGCAAACGCGCACCAGCCGTCGCTCGTGGCGCTAGGTCGGTCGGAGGCGCCGGGGTCGCACGGTCGAGTCGACTGGCCTCATTCTCCCGCCGGCTCTACCGCCACGCGTCGCTCGTGGGAGACTGCTCGTTCGGGCTTACTGGTCAAGCTCTGCTGGTCGGCGGATGTCGGGAAGTCCCAGTCGCTGTCCGGGCGAGCGAACATCGCGGTTGAGTCCCGCTGTTGGACGGACGGTTCTTGAGTTCGTCCTCGGACCAGCGCCGCGAGCGAACGAGGTCGCGGGCGTTAGTACCCTGACACGTCGGTCTCGGCGATGGTGCGCTCGGGCGTCACGT
>JAFASQ010000085.1 GCA_019244395.1 Solirubrobacterales bacterium
CTCGGTCAACGTCTCGACGCGCAGCCTGCTCGACCACGACCTGCCGGCGATCATCGGGGCGCTGCTGGCGCGGCTGGAGCTGCACGCCTCGGCGCTCCAGCTCGAGATCACCGAGAGCCGGATCGTGGCCGACCTCCCGCGCGCGCGTGAGGCGCTCGATGAGTTGCGGGCGATGGGCGTGATGATCGCGATCGATGACTTCGGGACCGGCTACTCGTCGCTCTCGCAGCTCCAGCAGCTGCCGGTGGACGAGATCAAGATCGACCGCTCGTTCGTGACCCGGATGGAGAGCACCCCACAGGATGAGGCGCTCGTGCACTCGATCATCGACCTGGGTCGGAACCTGGGCCTGCGGGTCACCGCCGAGGGCGTCGAGACGGAGGACGTGAAGCAGGTCCTGGCAGAGCTCGGTTGCGACTACGCCCAAGGGTTCCACGTAGGGCGTCCGGTGGTGGCCGAGGAGTGCACGCGGTACCTCGCCCCGGGGAAGCCGGACGCGACGGTAGTCGCGCTGGCTAGCTAAAGGTCGGCAACATGTGCTCCCGGTACCAGGCGATGGTGCGCCGCAGGCCCTCTTCGAGTCCGACCGTGGGCTCCCAGCCACACGTCGTTCGCAGCTTGCTGTAGTCAAGCCATTGACAGGCGATCTCGCCAGGAGGGACGCCGGTCCCGCGGACCTCCGGCGCGACGTCGGTGCCGGCGAGCCGGCAGACGAGTTCGACCACCTCGAGCACCGACCGCGGCCTTCCGGCCCCGGCATTGAACGCCTCGCCGGCGGCACGGCCGTCATCGAACAGGTCGCAGATGGCGAGATAGGCGGCGACCGCGTCCTCCACGTAGAGGAAATCGCGCTGGGGAGTGCCGTCGGAGCGGATGACCGGGCGCCGTCGCTCGATGGCGGCCAGGACGGCCTCCGGCACCAGTCGAGAAAAGTTGAAATCCCCGCCTCCGTATACGTTCGCGAAGCGTGTCACCGCCACCGGCAAGCCGAACGTGTGCCAGTAGGAACGCGCCAGCATGTCGGTCGCGGCCTTGGAGACGTCGTACGGGTGCCGTGGCTCGAGCGCGGAACCCTCGCGATACGGCAGGTCGTCATGGGCCCCGTAGGCCTTGTCGGAGGCGGCGACGATGGTGCGCTCGATGCCGGCGTGGCGGCAGGCCTCGAGCGTCATCCAGGTGCCGCGGATGTTGCTCTCGAACGTGCTGAGCGGCGCCTTGTTGGCGGCGCCGACGATCGTCTGCGCGGCCAGGTGGAAAACCGTGTCGACCTCGTATTCGGTCAGCGCGCGCTCGAGCACCAGCGCGTCGCCGACGTCACCGTGAACGACGTTGACCAGCCGCTCGGCGCCCTCCAGGATGAGTGCCGAAGCGGCCGCCGCATCGCGTTTGAGGACGGTCACGCGCGCGCCGCGGTCAAGGAGGGCCTTGACCAACCAGCTGCCCACAAACCCGTACGCGCCGGTGACAAACACGGAGCGACCAGTGAGCTTTTGCGAACCATCAGCGGGGGCGGACAAGCGAGCGCTGATTATGTCCATAGTTTCAAATGCGGGGCGTGGGAAAGCCTTGGCGCAGACGTCACACACGGGACCGAGGGAGGAACCATGGGATCGATACGCGTCAGCGGCCGGATGATCTATTTCTTCGGCGCACTGGGCGGTGTGCTGTTCGGCTATGACACCGGCGTCATCTCCGGAGCGCTGCTCTTCATCCCCAATGACTTCAAGCTGACGCCGTTCCTGCAGGGCGCCATCGTGGCCGGGCTGCTGCTCGGCGCGATGATCGGAGCGGCGCTCGCGGGCCGGCTGTCGGACCGGCTGGGGCGCCGGCGTTTGATCATCATCGCGGCCGTCGTGTTCACCGGGGGCGCGCTGCTGGCGGCCCTCGCGCCGACCGTCTGGGTGCTCATCGCGGCGCGCGTCATCATCGGCCTGGCGGTCGGCTCGGCCGCCCTGGTGGTGCCGCTTTACCTGTCTGAGATCGCGCCCACTGAGGTGCGAGGGGCGATCACCTCGCTCAACCAGCTGATGATCGTATGCGGCATCCTGGCCGCGTTCATCGTCAACGCGATCCTGGCCTCGTCCGGTGACTGGCGGCTCATGTTGGGGCTCGCCGCGGTGCCGTCGATGGTTCTGCTCGTCGGCATGCTGTTCATGCCCGAGACGCCGCGTTACCTCGTACACGCCGGAGAGGAGAAGACGGCTCACGCGGTGCTCGAGGAGCTGCCCGGCGACGAGCAGCCCGAGGAGCGGATCGAGGAGATCCGGGAGGTCGACTCCGAGGAGGAGGGCGAGACCGGTCTGGCCGCGCTGTGGCGAGCCAAGTGGGTGCGTCCGGCGCTCCTGGTCGCCACCGGGCTGGCGGTGTTCCAGCAGCTGGTCGGGATCAACACGATCATCTACTACGCGCCGACCACACTGACCAACGTCGGCTTCGCCAAGACAAGCGCGATCTACGCGAACCTGATCATCGGAGTGATCAACGTCGGGATGACGGTTATCGCGATCAAGATCATCGACCGCGTCGGCCGCAAGCCGATGCTGTTCGCCGGCGTCGCCGGCATGGTGGCAAGCCTGCTGGTGCTCGGGATCTCGCTGTCCGCTCTGCCGACGCCGCATCATCCCGGCGATCCGGCCGCGATCATCACGCTGGTTTGCCTGGCCACCTTCATCGCCGCGTTCGCCGCCACCTGGGGCCCCGTGGTGTGGGTGATGATCCCCGAGGTGCTCCCGTTGAGCGTGCGCGGCACCGCGATGGGCGTGGCCGTGTTCGGCAACTGGGCGGCCAACTTTGCCGTCTCGCAGACATTCCCGCCGCTGCTCAAGGCGCTCGGGCCCGGGACGGTGTTCCTCGGCTACGCCGCGCTCGGGCTGCTCGCAGGCGTGTTCGTGAAGGCGTTCGTGACCGAAACCAAGGGTCACAGCCTGGAGGAGATCGAGGGCGACCTGCAGCGGAGGACCGGCCGCAGAGGCGAACGAGACCGTGTCCCGAGGCACGCCGCGGCCTCCCGTTAGGTTGGTGGTTCGCGCGGCGCTTAGCGTTTGAAGAAGTCGATCAGCAGCGCCGAGACGCGGTCGGGCTCGTCGTGCTGGACCCAATGGGAGGCGTCGGGCAGGCGAACCACGCGCTCCAGGTTCGGGACGTCGGCCCGGTCGGGCTCGGCCAGCTCGCCGCCCAGGTGGCGGTCGCGCTCGCCCCAGATGACCAGGGTTGGCGCCTGGACGGGGCGGAGCTCGGCGTCGGCACCCGTGTGGCGGCCAGGGCGGCGGCGCATCGAGGCCCGGTAGTAATTGATGGTGGCGGTGGCGGCGCCCGGCTGCGACCACGCCTCTCGGTAGCGCTCGATGTCGGCCGGGGTAAACGCGCCGGGCCTGGCGTCGTGCTCGAAACCGTGGCGGAAGAACCACCATTCGCCGACGCGGACCGCCTCCTCGGGCAGCCACGGCAGCTGGAAGAAGAACATGTACCAGGAGCGGGCCAGCTGCTTGCCGGGCCGGCTCAGCGTCTTCAGCATGCGGCGGGGGTGCGGGACGTTGAGGATGGCCAGCCGCTCCACCACCTCAGGATGGGCCATCGCGGCGACCCAGGCCACCGCACCCCCCCAGTCGTGGCCGGCCACGCACGCCCTGGATGCGCCCCGCTCCGCGATGAGCTCGCTGAGGTCGCCGGCCAGGCGCCGAGGCTCGTACGCCGACACATTGGGCGGCTTGGAGGAGAGGTTGTAACCGCGCATGTCGGGTGCGACCACGCGGAACCCGGCTCGGGCCAGGGCCGGAATCTGATGGCGCCAGCTGTACCAGAACTCCGGGAAGCCGTGCACCAGCACGACCATCGGGCCGTCACCGGCCTCGACATAGTGGATGCGTGCCCCCGATAAGTCGGCGTAGCCGTCGCGCAGCTCGATGTCGGCAAGCGCGGCCATGGGGTATGAATACCGCATGTCGAGGTCAGCGACAGCTAAACAGCGCGCGGCCGCGCGCGAGAACGTCAAGAAAGCTCAGGCCGGCGCCAAGAGCAAGCAGACGCTCAAGCACCTGAACAAGCAGACGCGGACGGCGCTCGGAAAGGAGGCGGCAGCCGTCCGGCGCGGTGATGAGCCCACGCGCAAGGAGCTCGAGGCGGAGGCACGCCGGCTGAACATCAGCGGGCGCTCGAAGATGGGCAAGGCCGAGCTCAAGCGCGCTGTGGCGCGGGCGCGGTAGTTGCCGCGCTTCCATGGCGCGCAATCGCACCCATATCCTCCTGCTGCGGGGGATCAACCTCGGCGCGCGCAAGCGGGTGCCGATGCCCGAGCTGCGCGCGCTGCTGTCTGCGGCGGGGTTCGAGGATGTGCGGACGTATGTCCAGAGCGGCAACGTCGTGCTGTCCAGCGGCGGGGCTGATTCTGCCGCTCTCGGGGCTCGGTGCGAGGAACTGATCGCCGAGCGACTCGGGTTCGACGTGGATGTGATCGTGCGAACGGATGCCGAGCTGGCCGACGTCGTGGCGCGCAATCCGCTGAGCGACGTGGCGGTCGACCCGAAGCGCTACCAGGTCAGCTTCCTGGAGACCGAGCCCGATCCGGAGGTGGTGGCGCGGATGGCCGAGCGCGCAACGGACGACGAGCGGCTGGTGGCGATCGGGCGGGAGCTCTACGCGTGGCATCCGGCGGGAGTGGCTCGCTCCAAGCTGTGGGCCGCGCTGGCCGGCAAAGAGCTGGGCGTGCGCGCCACCGCGCGGAACTGGACCACTGTCACCACGCTGCTGGAGATGGCCCGCGCGTCATGAAGATGTACCGCTACACGGTCGCCGATGTGTTCACCGATACTCCGCTCCAGGGCAACCCGGTGGCCGTGTTCACCGACGCGTCCGGGTTGTCTTCGGAAGTGATGCAGCGGGCGGCTCGGGAGATGAATCTGTCCGAGACGGTGTTCCTGATGCGCTCCTCGCTCACCGGGGCGCACGTGCGGGCGCGCATCTTCACGCCGGCGATCGAGCTGCCGTTCGCGGGTCATCCGGTGCTGGGCGCGGCCTTCGTGGTCGGCCGAGCCATGGGTTCGCCCGTGGTCCGGCTCGAGACCGGCCTGGGCGTGGTGCGGGTGACACTGACGCGAGGCGGTGGCGGTGCCGATCCTGTGTTCGGCGAGATGGAGCAGCCGGTCCCGGTCGCCGAGCCGTTCGCTGCGGTTTCGGAATTGCTTCGCGCGCTGGATGTTGATCCGTTTGCCGACGGGCTGCCGATCGAGGCCTACCGGAACGGCCCGGTCCATGTCTATGTGGAGTTCCCGAGCGCCCAGGCGGTTGCTGCCCTCTCGCCCGACATCGGCGCGCTCGGGCGGCTTGGGGCGTTCGGCATCAATTGCTTTGCCGGCGCCGGGGGGCGTTGGAAGAACCGAATGTTCGGTCCCGCGTTGGGCGTGGCCGAGGACCCGGCCACGGGGTCGGCGGCCGGCCCGCTCGCCGTGCACCTCGCGCGCCACGGCCGGATCGAATTCGGGAGCCAAATCGAGATCGAGCAGGGGGTGGAGATCGGGC
>JAFASQ010000222.1 GCA_019244395.1 Solirubrobacterales bacterium
GCCGTCGTGGTCGGTGAACGAGAGCTGCGCGCCGGGGTGCGGGCGCTCGCGCCGGACGATCAGCCTCGCTCCCTCCGGCCAGGCGGACCGATCGATTCGGTCGGTGAGCTCGCAGACCTCCCCGTTGGCGCGCTCGGTGCCGTCCTGCTCGAGCGCTGGGACCCAGGCTCCTCGGGGGTCGCGAGGATCGCGGCACGGACGGTCTCGGTCAGCTCATAGCCCAACGAGAAGCGCATGCCCCCCTCGCGGCAGTAGACGGCGAGCTCGTGCGTCGGCCGGCGCGGTCCGCCCGCACCAGGATCTCGAGGCTCTCGATGAATCCGCCGGGATCTGCGCCAGCGCCCGGTCGAGCACCGTCACGTGCTCGGCGGCGGTGTTCGCGCCGGCGTTCCCCGGGCCTGAGCATCCCGGCCAGCGCCTCGCGAGTCTCATCCCCGTAGGCCTGCAGCGGATGAAACCCATAGCCGTGCTTGTAGTTCCCCGCCGCTCCCTCCTTGTCGGAAATGCGCGGTGATCAGCGTCGCGTCGATGTCGATCGTCAACCGCTCGGGCGCACCATGCAGCCTCCAGAACCGCTCGCGCGCCCGCGCGTGCGCCGCCCGCAGCGCCGCCAGGAGCGCCGGCTCCGACGCGACCCGGTCGATCACCCGAAACGCCGTCGAGTCCGACGCCACCCGGCCGAACAGCGCCTGCTGATCGCGCACCGCGCCGAGATCCGCCACGCACTCCCCGCCGTCCGCCAGCATCACCGCCAGATCCCAGATCACCCGCCCCGGATCATGACCGCGCCGACGCTGCTTGACCCCCGCCAACCGCAGCGACAGCGACCGCGTGAGCCCCAGCCTGTCGGCCACCTGCGCGAGCAATGCAGCGCCCGCGCGCGAAACAAACCCTCTCCGTCCGCCACGACCTCTACCGTGAAACACCGCTCACCACGCACCACCCGCAAGCTGACCTCCAAGACCGGGATTCAGGACCGTCGACAAAGCCCAAGAATCCCGCCTCCACCGGACCTACCCGCGCCCCCCGGCCACCCGCGGGCGCGGTCCTTACTGCACGATCCGGGCTAGGCCCGACACGGAGCAGAAGAGCCCCGGCCCCACCGCGAGGAGGTCACGTTGAGACTCGAGCACAAGGTCGCTCTGATCACCGGCGGCTATGGAGGCATGGGGCGCGCGTCAGCACGCCTGTTCGCCCAAGAGGGCGCGACCGTGTTCGTCGCCGGCCGCAGTCAGGAGCGCGGCGACGCGCTGGTCGACCGAGATCGCCGCGGCCGGCGGCAGCGCCCACTTCGTCCCGCTCGATGTCGCCGATCAGGACCATTGGGACGCCGCTGTCGCCCAGGTGAAGGACCAGGCCGGCGGGCTACACGTGCTCATAAACATCGTCGGATCCAACGACCTCGTGATGCTGCCCGAGGTCGACATCGACGCCTGGAACCGGATCTTCGAGATCAACGTCACCGCAACCCTCCGAGGCATCCAGACCTGCGCGCCGCTGATCAAGGACTCCGGCGGCGGCTCGATCGCGCTGGTCCGCGCGCGATAGTGCCGGCAGCGCAGCTGGTGGGTGCGATGCTCGGTCCAGATCACGCTGATGGGCGGCAGCTCCGCGATCTGGCGGCGACCGAAACGCCCGGCCGGCCGCCGCTGCTCACCGTCGAACTGCCGTCCGCATCCACCGCACCGACCCGGATAGTGATCGACGATCTCATCGATCTAATCGTCCGGCTTCATATCGCGCCCAGCGCCCTGATGCCCAGACTGACCGCCAACCTTGCGCTGCTCGCCGCCGCGACGCATCAGCTCCTTCGCCTTAGCCCGCGCCTCCGCCCGCCGCTGCGCCCGCGTCTTCGGCGGATCAGACGACGGCGGCTTAGAACTCGTCCGCGAGTCCTGCCGCGCTTGCTCCTCCAGCCGCCTCAGCCGCTCCTCGTGCTCCTCAACACGCGCGGCCAACTCGAGGATGAACTCGACACAAACCTCGCGGCCAGCGTCATAAACCGCCTCTGCCTCCGCGCGATCCATAACCGCAAGATTCGCTGCACCAAGCAGGAATCCTCGCCCCCGGCCCCGACGACTGCACGGTTACGCTGGAAGGCCTGTCTCGCTCCGCCGCTTACGTGTACGCCGACTGGGGGATCCGCTGCAACGTGATCCGACCCGGGTTGATCGAGACCGACATGACCGCGAAGATCAACTCCAACCCGCTCGTGCGCAAAATGACCGAGCACACGATGAGCCACACCATCCTGCGCCGGCGGACCGGCAAGGCCGAGGAGATCGCCAACACCGCGCTGTTCCCCGCCAGCGACGAGTCCTCCTACATCACAGGCACCGACATCGTGGTCGACGGAGGCTGGTTCACCTCCGCCCCCTATCTTGGCAACGAGCGCTCACACCATATGCTGACCATGATCAAGAAGAAAGAGGAAGTCCAGCAGTTCCTCCCGCACTTCCGCTGACACGGAGTCCATGGTCGAGCCGCTCCCACGGGCTTTCCAGCTGCTCGCACGCATGCCGCCACGCCGACCGTTCGGACCAGCGCGAGCACGAAAGCAGGACAGCAGCGCGCTTGGCGTTTGCACCCGCTCCTCGCCTGGAGTTCGAGGTTCGCGTGCTCGCTGCGGGCGAGGGGGCTCGACCCGTCGCTCAACGGGCTGCTGCGAGATGCTCAGGGATGCTTGCTCTGAGCACGTAGGTCAACTGCCGCGACCTCGGGGCCGCGCGAACATCGACCGCGCCGGGCGAGGGCGGTTCGGTGTGCGATTCCCAGCCAGGGATCATGGCGGAGGCGCGGGGATATCCGGGGGTGGATACTGGGTGGAGTAGTAGTTCTGGCTTTGGTTACTTGGATGCTGCCAACACAGCGTGTGGCTGGGTGGGTTGTAGGTGTCACGCCACCACACCGGCGCGAACTGATACGCGCCGTGACTGGAATCTGTGGAACCCGCCCCGTAGAGGTAGTACGTCAGGTCGGGCGGGGGTGCGGGTAGTGGTTTTGGTGGTGGTGGGTACGTCGCCGGCAGTTTTGCGCTGCGATGTCCTCCGCCCCCTGAGGCCCAGTTGCCGGGGTCTAGTTGGGCAAATACCCAGGCTTGATAGACCGGGCTGCCGTCCGTGTTGAACGTAGTGATGGCCTGTTGCGGCGCTGCGGACGCTTGCGGCTGCACCCACCAGAACTGCTGTGCGTGCGTAGCGTCTTTGAACGGATAGTCGTGGGAACTCGGCGAGGTACCGCCGTAGTCGCACGCCCGGGTTGCGGTGTTATTTGAGTACTGCCACGAGGTTGAGAGGTCAGTGGCAACGGGTGATGGCTTGAGGTTGTAGCCCGGCCACACCGCGGGGACCAGCGCCGAATAGGCGGAGGCCCGGGTGTCGGCCTTCAGAGCGATGACGGAGTCGCTGGTCGTATTGGTGCCCCACTCCCACCCAGGATCGCCGGCCTGCACGTGGGTGCCGACCGCCTTCAGCTTTGCGTAGTCGCGGAGCAGGATTTCCTCCATCTGGCCGATCCAGGTCCTGTAGGTGGTCACCTGCTCATCCAGCTTGTCGGACAGCTCGGCGGCGGTGCCGTACAGCGTGTCCGCAGACGCGGGGGCGCCGTCGCCGCCCGGCTGGTTCTGGGTTTCCATCACATAGGTGGCGATCGAGCCAGCGGCGGCGAGGGCACCGAACACTCCCGACAGCTCGGGCTGTTTACCGGCTGCCGCTACTCCGGATGCGATGTGCATTACGTCCGTGAGGATCTGCAGCCATCCCATGTTGAGGCGTGCCGAGGGGGGCGGTGGGATGCTGCTCTTTACGTCGTCGTAGACCTGCTGAATGGCGTGAGAGTAGTCGCCCGAGTAAGGCTGGAGGAGCAGGGAGGCGAAATTCTGCACGTCCTGTACCCATAGGAACTCGTCATCCAGGTCTGCCTTGAGCTTGTCGAACGTGTCGCACTCGTCCTGCGGGTGGGGGCACTTGACCTTAGTCTCGAGGTCTGACCTCAGGCTCGACCACGACTCGGCCAACTGCCTGTAATAGGCCGAGCGCACGTCGGGATAGTTGGTGAGACCGAGCTGGTCGGCGATCGACTTCAGGTCTTGAGTGTCATCGGCGTACGGCCAGGAGGTCGGCGCTTGGTAGAGGATGTGGTAGAGCTCGGAGTTGCTCGTCTTCGCTACCGGGTCGCCGGCCAACGGGGTGTAGAGGCCCGTCCGGTCCTGTTGCAAAACGCCCGAGATCTGCCCCGTTTGTCGGCTCACTCCCCCCGCCTTGTCCGGGTCGGATGGCGGAGTCCACGGGATCTCGGTGGAAGACTCAAGCGCTGAGGAATTACGCCACGGTAGGTCGGTAGCCGCGCCGACCAGAGCGTATCTGTACCGCCCGGACATCGCGTCGAACACAAGGTCTGGGGTGCCGCCGAGCTCGTCGATGTATTGCAATAGTGGCGCTTGAGAGAGCGGGCCCACGCCCATTAGACCGCCCACACGTCCGTTGCCGACGGTGCGGATGATCACCAGCCGCTGATCGTTCAACGATCCCACAAAATGCCCGACCTGCTGCTGACCCCCCGGAGCGGTGAGAGCACTCAAGAAGTCCGCCTCGGTGGTCACGGTGCGGTTGACGATCAGCGCGAGCGTCGTCCGGTCGACTTCGAGGACCTGAAGTCCGTTCGGCCCCGGGGATGTGTAGGTCGCAAAATGAGGATCTCCCGGATAGCCGATCTGCACGTCGCAGTTTGGAGGGGCGCAGGTATTGACCGCCTCGTACTGGTCCGCTCCGCCGTTGATCACCGTGTAGTAGCTAGCGCTGCCCTGGTCGGTTCCCTGGGTGAAGTAACCGGCCATGTTTGCTGGGGAGCTGCCCTTCTGCACCGCCGTCGCCCGCCACGCTTGCCCAACTGGCAGACCGCCGATGCCGATGATCGTGAACGAGGCGATCCCGCCATTACTCTGCTGCCAGCTCGCGTTGGCGCAACTGGGGCACGTAGGCGATGGACCGCCGCACTGGTCGGTCGCCCCCGACCAGCAGTTAGGCTTCGACAACGTCCACTTGGCCGGGAGGGACCCGCCTATGGGAGCCAGCGCCGCGTTCAGTACGTTGAAATAGGCAGGATTGCCGGGGTAGATGTAGGGGTCGCCGGGATCCGTGACGATCGCGAAGTCACTGCTCGGCACATGTGAGGTGAGGTACGACAACTCATTCAGACCGGCTGAAGGATCCCCAGTACTCACCGCCATTCCTACGTCCCGGACTTCGCCGAGGGTGGCTCTGTCGAGTTCGAGGAACTGAATTTGCGCGCCGAGGCTCTGGCCGGGAATGCCGGGGTCTTGGTAGAAGTTGTCTCCGATCCGGATGCCAGGAATCGGGAACGTTGCGTGGGGGTCGTTAGGGGTGATCGTGTCGAAGGGCACGAGCGGCTCGGCATATGTCGCGGCCACGGTCGCCACGTCATAGCCGAGCAGCGCATCGCTGCCCGCCGCGGCCACGCCTGCTTTTTGTGAGCGGTGGCCTACCACCAAGCCGACCCGGTAGTAGCCGGGCACGTCAGGCCGCAGCGTGATCCGAGCGCCCTGCGGCCGGCCCAAGCGCACATGGCTGAGCGGGGGACGGCTCAGCAGCACCCAGCGGAACCCCCGGGCCTGGCGCACGCCAGGCACGATCAGCGACCGCCGCGCGTCCAAGGCAACGGTCCGCCCCACGATCGCCCGGCCGTCGAGCCGCGCCACCGCGATGTCCCGCCGCGGATTCAGCTGGAACGTGCGCGTCCAGTCAGCGATCCGCCCATCCATCATGATCAGCCGCACCTGCACACGGTTGGCGCCCCAATGTACGGTCCCCAACTGCGGCAGGTCGAGCGAGAGCCGTCCAGTCGCTCCACCGTCGGGCGCCGTCGGCAGCCGGACACCGTTGAGCGTCACGAGCAGCTTGTCGACGCCGGTTCTCGGCACCCGCAAGTTCGCCAAGGCCGCCAGGAGGCTGCCGGCCCTTTGCCGGAAGCTGCCCGCCCCGAGCCGGAGTCTGCCCGTCCCCAGTTGGAGGTGGGCCGCGAGAGCGGCCGGGTGGCGATAGCCGACAACGAACGGGACGACGCGATTCCCGTCGCGCCCTCCAACGCTCACCCACAGCAGGTTCTCCCCCAGCTCCAGGCCATCCGCCGCATCCAACCGCACTCGCAGCGGCCCAGATCGCGCCGGGATATGGATGAAATGCCCGTTCAGCCGCAAGCCAAGACCGCGCATCCGCCGGGTGATTGACACTGTGGCAGCCAGCCGCAACCTGTGCGCGCCGCGCGCGGTCCCAGCCACGATCACCGCCCCCGGCCGCGGGAAGAGCACCCTGATCGGGCCTCCGCCCCCGCCGGCGGCAGCCGCGGAGGCAGCAGCACCCGAACCAGCGGCCACGGTCGCCGTGAGCGCAGCGGCGATAAGGAGTGCCACCAGCGCGACCACCCGCCGCCGTCGGCGCGCCGCCGGCGTAACCTCCGCCTCGCTGGCGACAGACAAATGCAGTGGCACTCGCATCACCTATCCCATTCGGATCGCTGGCCCCAGTACAACCCCTATCACCGCGGGGGGTGCGCTGTCAAGGTCGCCGGCCAACGCTCGCTTGCCATAGTGCCGACTCCCGGATCGCCACACGCTGAATCTCCAGCTCGCTCCTTGCGCCCGGCGCAGGGACGAAAGCCAGGAGCATCGCTGAGCCGAACCGAACTCTTGTCGAGCGCCCGTAGGACCCGCCAATCGGGATCCGAGAGAGCCAGTACACACCAGCGGCGGCAATCACCCCTCCGGCAACGATCACCGGCCGTGTTCCTACGCGCGTGAGCATCTGCGAGGCGGGCCCCGGCCGAGCCGCCGATCGCGAAGCACACCGGCGGGTAGGCCCACGCCAGGCGCACCCGGGTTTTCGCCAACACCGCGCTCCACGTTGCGCGCCGGAGCGCGTTTGCGAGGTCGCGGCGTTCGGCAAAGGTGAGGAGATCGACGTCGCGTTTGCGCGCCACAGCGAACTCACCCGCAGACTCAACGACGCGGACGAGCGCCTTACGCGCGCAGACGGTCGGCAGCTCGAACTCGTGGGCAAACCGACGGGCGGGGCCGGGTTTCGTCACTCATCCGGTCGCCGCGGCGTGTCGTGGCCCGAGCTTCTGCGCGAGGCGTTTCTGCAGAACCGCGTACAACAGGTGACGTGGCAGCAGGGCGACCGTGAACGCCGTCGGTGAGAGCAGCGCCTCAAGTTGCTCGGCGCTCCAGCTCGAGGCGCGGGCGGCTAGGACGACCTCGACGAGGATCTGCTCGCACCATTCCCGATGCCTCTGGATTTGACACCGCAAACCACGGTCAGCTAGGGTCTCGGCCAACCGCCGGGGGACAGTTCCGTCTAACCACGCCTGGAAATGGGGTCATCTGTGTTGTCGGCTGCGCGCGGAGTGTTTGCTGTCTGCCGAAGGAGCACCCGGACGGTCGCCGCTCTAGCTGCCGCGTTGACGGCTGCGGGGTTTGTCGTGATGCTTGCGGCTTTTGCTGGTCCCGCCGCGGCCAGACACTCGCCTCGGACGGAGCATCGTTCTGTTAGTTCCGCGAGCGGCGCTACCGGAAGCTGCGCGCAATCCCCACCTTCGCTCCCGGCGCTCGAGGCCCTAGCCGCGAGCGGAAAAGGGCCGCATGCGATCAGCACCAGGACCGAAAGCGACCCGAACGACTCGACCAGCAGCGACCAAGCGCCGGCGGCTTCGGGCACCACGCCGGCTTCCACCGCCCTCAACCACACCATTGCGTTCTATCCACGTCTTTTCACCTTTCTCCAGCAGAGTCTGGGCACGTCGAACTGCCTAAGCGGCCCGAAGGGCAATAGCGTGAGCCCCGTGTACGGCGCCGTTCCGGCTGTCAACAACGACACGCTTTACGCCAACTTCTTCCTGAACTTTGCCGAGAAGGGCTCCCTGGGGGTCCCTCAGGTCTTGACTATCCCGCCCCTCCCGACGGCAGGGGGGCGTACAGCGCATTTCTCGCTGCTCGTCCTGGATGTGTTCGACCACGTCGTCACGACCACCCCCGACATCACCAAGATCGAGCAGCCTGGCCACTCATACCTGCTCGTTCCGAAGGGATGGCATGGGACTGCGCCGAAGGGAATCACTGCGGTTATCACCATGCCGTACCCCGTGACGATCTGGGAAATCCGGGCAGACAAGTACGTCAAAAACCCCCAGACCGGGATCCCCCAGAACGTGATCCCCCTGGCCGACAAGTTTCGCAAGTCGCTGCGACTCACCCCGCTACCTACCTACCTGCGGCACCCCTTGAGCGGATTTACCACGCTGCTGCCGCTCAGTAGCTTCGCCCCTCGGGCGAAGGCGATCGCCGATGACCTGGTCACGTCCCATACCACGCTCTTCTTCCGGCTGCTCCAAGTCGCCCTGATCTCGCCCACCACTAAACCCCTGAGCGCGTCGGACGTCGCGCTCTCGAGCGCGTTTAACCGGGTGTTCGCCGCCGCCGAAAAGGCCAACCGCCAGGGGAAACGCGGGCCGCTGAAGGTCCTCATCCATGCCGCCCAAGCCGCCCATACCAGGATCATCGACAACTTCGAGTCCCATGTGGACCAGAATCAGTGGGTCTACTTCAACAACTTCGCGGAGTGGGGGGACACGCCGTCTGAGTACCTCGACCGCGCAGGCGAGACCGAGATTCTCCAGTTGAGCAACAATGCCACTGCCGCGGGTTACTACAGCGCATTTACCGACGGCGGAGGTGTCCCGCTCAACGGCTCCAGCCACGCCTACCAGCTGACCTTCTCCGCTGGCACGTGTACGACCGGCTGCATCCCTGAGGCCGCGCGCTTTTGGTCCCTTACCGCCTACCTCCCACGTGGAGTCACCCTCGTTCCCAACGCAGCAAAAAAGTACAACGTGGCCAGCTACACGCCGGGCCTGCAGTCGAACCCCGGCGGATCGATCACGCTCTACATCCAGGCCCAGCCGCCGGCGGCCCACATGGCCAACTGGTTGCCCGTGCCGCGGGGGCCGTTCTTGCTCATACTGCGGACCTATGGTCCCACGGGCAACACCACCCCCCCGGCCCCCGGGAACAACAACCCCGATGAGGCTTACATCCCTCCCAAGATCGTGGCCTCAAGTGGGACGTGATCCGACCCGTCGGCCCGCGTCCGGAGGGCCCCAACGCAGACAGGCCCTGGAACCGAGGCTACGTCCTGTCGCCGCCGTGCGGCACCTCACCTCCGCGGCGAGGGGCTGATCTACTTCGGCCCTGAGGGTCAGGTCAGGAGCCGACGATCAACCGCGTTCTCAACAAATCAACCGACTTAGTCACCTAATACCGCATAACGCGAATCCTAACCACTCCACTAGTGCTAATTGCGTCCCGATCCACAGCACACCATGAGCCCACGCCGCGGTGTTCGGAGCTGATGCGAGGTCTGTGGTTTGTGGGCCTCGGCTAGTCCGCCACTCTAAGGGCGGCGGAATGCCACCCGGCAGTTGTGGTGTGCCAGCAGCGCCTGGAACGCCGCCCAGCCCAGGCGGTGGGCCTTCACGTCACGGTAGAGCGAGTACACGGTGACCGCGCAAAAGACGTCGGAGATGATGTGGTGGCCGCCTGAGAACGACGCGCCCGAGCTGCTGCTGCCGCACGCCGCCATCGGCAGCGCGAACGCGAGTACGAGGAGGACGGCAGCGAGGCGCCGCATTTCGCCGGGAGCGTAGACAATCGGGCCGCGGCTAGGCGCGAGTCGTCACCGAGCGCGACCACAGGCAGAACCCGCTCCACCGGCGCCAGCCGCCCGAGCTGGCGCCAACCTCAGGCCAGCATTTCGATCAGACGTTCCTCCCCCGGCGGGAGCAGGTAGCACGCTACGAACACGGCGGGCTCGGTGTCGGATGCGTTGTCGAAGTGCGGGATCTCGACGTTCGCGGGCTCGAA
>JAFASQ010000371.1 GCA_019244395.1 Solirubrobacterales bacterium
CGGTTCGATTCCGGTCGTCGCCTCTTGCCGAATCCGCTGGAACCCCGGACTTTCCAGCAGCATGGCGGCCCATGGGACTGGTCAAGGGTCTTCGCGAGCAGCTGGTTGACCGGCACGTGGGGCTGATTATTGGCGGGCGAGGAGGGCGGCGGCTTCTCGAGCGAGGTCGGCGAACGGCTCGCCGCTTACGTCGATGAGGAGGCGCTTGACGGTGCCGCCGATGAATGGCCACGGCGCGTCGCCGGCGTAATCGTCGGTGACCCGCTCCGCACCGGAGCGGCCGACCACGAGGCCGCCGCCGCCAAGCCCGAACTTTCCCGGCTGGGTTCGGATCGTCGTCTCGCCGACCTTCTGGTCTCTGATGTAGAGGCTGAGCGGCCCTTCGGCCGGGATGCCGTCTCCTTGCTTCTCGAACGAGGCCGAGAGCACGACGTGGCCGGTCGGGATGGTTTCGTCGGACTCGACCGTCTGGACTAGCTCTCCGAGGATGTTGTAGACGTACTTGAGCTTGCCGTCCTTGACGTAGAGCGCGTGGCCGCCGAACCGCGATCCCTGGGAGAAGAGCACACCACCGGCCTCAGGGGTCTCGACGTCGAGCGCTACGGCGATCGTGTACGAGCGGCCGCGGATGTCCGGCGTGACCGATTCCGGTACCTCCGCTCCGCCCGGGTAGTAGATGTAGCGATTGCGCGGCTTGGAGAGTTGTGGCCGGGGGGTGGTGAATGCCTCGATGGCGTTGCGCGTCTCCAGCGGCAACGCTTGGTATTTGTCGGCCTCCGCCCACCAGAGCTCCTGGAGCTCCTTGAGGCGCTCGGGATGCTGGTCGGCTAGGTCATGGCACTCGCAGGGGTCGTTGTCGGTGTCGAACAACTCCCAGGGCTGCTCGTCCATCGGAAGCCAGTAATTGGGGCCGGCCGGCACGGCGGTGACCGCCTTCCACCCCTTGTGCCATATCGCGCGGGTCCCGAGCATCGAGAAGAACTGCGTGTCCTTGTCGGTGTCCGCCTTGGGGTTGGCGAACGTCGACGCAAAGCTCACTCCCTCGAGCGGCTTCTGCGTATAGCCGCCGACCGTCTCGGGTAGGTCGACTCCGAGGCACTCGTACAGCGTCGGCACGATGTCGACCGCATGGTTGTACTGGTGGCGCAACTCGCCGCGGGCGGACATGCCCTTCGGCCACGACACGATCAACGGGTCGGCCGTTCCGCCCCGGAAGTTGCCATACCGCTTCCACAGCTTGAACGGCGTGTTAAACGCCCAAGCCCAACCGGTGGGATAGTGGTTGTAGGTAAGCGGGCTGCCGAGCACGTCGATGTACTCGAGGTTCTCCTCGATCGTGTCCGGCACGCCGTTGAAGAACTTGTTCTCGTTGACCGAGCCGTTCGGACCGCCCTCGCCCGACGCGCCGTTGTCGGACACGAGCACGACGATCGTGTTCTCGAGCTGCCCGCTCTCCTCCAGATAGTCCAGCAGGCGGCCGAGCTGGTGATCGGCGTGGCTCAAGAAGCCGGCGTAGACCTCCGCCATCCGCCGGAACAGCCGCTGCTCGTCCTCGGATAGCGACTCCCACGGACGCACCGTGTCGACCTCAGGCCAGCTCTCCCCGCTCGAACCCGTCCGATCCCGATACGGGTTGATCGGAGAGAGCTCGGCGTGCTCGGGCACGATCCCGAGCGCCTTCTGGCGCTCGATGATCCCCTGGCGAATGGCGTCATAGCCGATGTCGAAGCGGCCCTCGTACTTCTCGATCCAATCCTTGGGCGCATGGTGCGGAGCGTGCGCCGCGCCGGGGCAGTAGTAGAGGAAGAACGGCTTCTCGGGAGCGATCGCCTTCGCGTCACGGATGAACTCGATCGCCTTGTCGGTCAGGTCCACGCTCAGGTGGTAACCCTCCTCCGGGGACTTCGGCGGCGCCACCGGATGGTTGTCGTAGATGAGGTCCGGATACCACTGATTAGTCTCGCCGCCGAGGAACCCGTAGTAGCGCTCGAACCCGCGACCGAGCGGCCACTGGCGCTTGGAAGCGGCGAGGTTCATCTCATCCTCGGCAGTCAGATGCCACTTCCCCACGATGTAGGTGTTCCAACCGGAATCGCGCAGGACCTCGGCGAGGTTCGCGCATTCGAACGGGACGTGCCCGTTGGAGTTCGGGAACCCAGACGTGATCTCCGTGATTCCCGCCATCCCGTTGGTCGTGTGGTTGCGCCCGGTCATCAGACACGAGCGCGTCGGCGAGCACAGCGCAGTCGTGTGGAAGTTCGTGTACCGGATCCCCTGCTCGGCCACGCGGGTGATGTTCGGCGTCTCGATCGGGCCGCCGAAGGTGTCCATCGCGGAGAACCCGACGTCGTCCAGCACCACGTACAGGACGTTCGGAGCGCCATCCGGGGCAGCCGGCTCGATGAACGGCTCCCAGTCCGGCACCGACTCCTTGATGTCGACGTTGATGGTCCCTCGAAACGGCTTTGTCATCTTTCCTCCGTCGATCGCGACACCGGGGCAACCGGGTCACAGACCCGACACGCCGTCATTGAAGACGCCGCAACGCCGCCCGCCATCACCCGAATCGGATTAGCTCAGCCCGCCGCCGGTGACAGAGCAGTTGGTCACCGCGACGCATCAACGCGGAGCGCGCGAACGACCGGGCAGACCTCGCCGATGACGCCAGCGCGGGCTCGCTAGGCGGGCGCGTCACGCGAACACCTCTGTCCTGAGGTCGAGGCCTGGACAACTGACGAAGACGGCGTCATGAGCGACCAGCGGGATGCTCCATCGGATTGCTTTGCAGCGGCAGTCTCAGGTCCGTGAAGCGGCCGCGCCGGCGGCCTCGGCTGCTGTCGGTTGTTTGCTGTGCAACGTCGCCAGTGCGCAGACCAAGAAGCATGCGGCTCCGAGCGATGTGTTCCAGTTCGCGGCGGCCAGATCCAGCACGGAGCCCTTTGACGGAACTACGTAGCCGGCGACGGCGGAGATGCCGAAGAACACGCAACCGAGGAGGTTCACGGCCGACTGCCACCAGCCGGGCTCGCCCCGCGCCGGCAGGAAGCCCCTGCGCGGTGAGGCGAGATAGGCGATCGTTCCCGAGACCAGGAAACAGATCGAGCCGAACGCGTCCGGCCGCCACACCAGCCGGTTGTACGTTGAGCTGGATAGAGCGGTACTCATCGCGCGGAACGTCGAGCGGTTGAAGAACAGGGTGCCGGCGGACTGGATCACCGCGCTCCACCAGCCGGCGCGGCCCCCTGGGGCGTCGCGCTCAGGCCAGGCCAGCCACGACTGCAAGCCGCCGCCGAGCGTGAAGAAGATCGACCCGACGAAGAACGTCACCCCGTCCGCCGACTCACCGACGAGCTGCACGTAGCCCGGGAACGGGCCGATCAGGAAGCAGGTCGAGCCGATTGCGAAGAACAGGGCCATCCAGCGCGAGCGCGTCATCTCGATTTGCCCCTTCAGCCAAGCAGCCCGATCAGGCCCTTGACGATGAGCAGTACCCCGATCGTCGCGAAGCCCCTGACTGCGAACGCGTGGGCATGCCGGCTCACCCACCGCTTCGCGCGCGCGATCGCCCGCGGGGTCGACTCCGGCGCGACGAGGAAGCTGACGAACGGAACCTCGAGCAGCCACATCATCACGATGTTGAAGCCGATCACCAGCAGAACGGTGACCGGCGTCGCGTAATGCAGCTTGTGAATCTCGGTAAGCCCGGCGAGGTAGGAGGCGCCCGGGAGAGTCAGCAGCGCGCCGACCACGAACGTGACGCGCGGCGAGCCCTTGTTCAGTTCGCGCTGCCAGCGAGGTGGCTCGCTGGCTCCCTTGGCCGCCTTGCGGTCGGCGCGTCGTTCCCTCATCCGCTCCACCCGACCCGTGTACAGGACGAACGAGATGGCCAGGCAGATCGCTCCGATCCCGATGTCGACGGAGGGGCTGATCGTGTTCTCGGTCGCGTTGGTGGCGCTCGAGTTCGGGAGCGAGAAGACGATGATTAGGCCGAGGGTGATGCTGGTCAGGTAGGCGCCGAGCAGGTAACCGGCCATCAGGCGCGCCGGCTTCTCCAGCAGCAGCATCACGGTCGTGACCGCGACGAGCGTCGGGTTCAGCGAGGCGGTGAGCGATAGGAGGATGACGGTGGACACTGCCGGCGCGGGTCATGATCCGCCGTTGCCCAGGCCATGGGGTCATCCGAACCGGGTGATGACCGCTGCCTCATTCGCCCTAGCGTGAACCACTGGATGGCAGCGACAGACAGCCCAGGGGCGTTCTCCCAAGCGCAGGCCGACGCGACGGTGCGCAGCCGGCCTTACGCCGTGCTGCTGGTCATCGTCGCGGTGATCGGCATCGTGGTCTCGCTCGCCGCGTGGTGCTTCCTCGAGGGGATCTACCAGATCCAGCAGGAGCTCTACGTGCATCTCCCGCACGCACTGGGCTATCCGAACGGCCCGCCGGAATGGTGGCCGCTTCCGGTGCTCGCGGTCGGCGCGCTGGTGGTTGCGCTGGCGATCACCCGGCTGCCCGGCAACGGCGGTCACATTCCCGCCGAGGGGCTGGCGATGGGCGGCGGGCCGCCCGGTCCGAAGGTCCTGTCGGGGGTGATCCTGGCCGGCCTCGCCACCGTTGGCAGCGGACTCGTGCTGGGGCCGGAGGCCCCGCTCATCGCGCTCGGCGCGGGGGTCGCGGTGCTGATGATCCGTCTCGCCCGGCGGGAGTTCCCGTCTCAGGCGCTCATGATCATCGCCGCGGCCGGCAGCTTCTCGGCCGTGTCGTTCATCTTCCAGTCGCCGCTGCTCGCCGCCATCCTGCTGATCGAGGCGACCGGCCTGGGCGGCCCGAGGCTGCGTGTGGTCGTCGTTCCCGGCCTGCTGGCGGCCGGCATCGGGACACTCGTCTCGCTCGGCATGGGCTCGTTCACCGGGCTCAACACGAGCCACTACGCGCTCGGAACCCTCTCGTTGACCGCAGTCGGGCGCCCGCACGTCGGCGAGTTCGCATGGACCATCGCACTCGGCGCCGCGATCGCGGCGGTGACGAGCATCGTGCTCCGCGGAGGGCTGCTCACCCATCGGTTCGTCTCCCAGCGCCGGCGGCTGCTGCTACTGCTGCTGCCGGCGATCGCGCTCCTCATCGGCGGCCTGGCCATCTTGTTCTCGCAGATCACCGGCAAGGACTTCGACCAGGTGCTGTTCTCGGGCCAGGATCAGCTGCCCGGGCTGGTCAGCCAGGCCTCGACCTGGTCGGTCGGAGCGCTCCTGTGGCTGGTCCTGTTCAAAGGAATTGCCTATGCCCTTTCGCTCGGCAGCTACCGCGGCGGACCGACGTTCCCGGCTCTGTTCCTGGGTGCGGCCGCCGGCGTCACGGCTTCGCACCTGCCCGGCTTTCCGATCCAGGCCGGAATCGCGGTCGGCATGGGGGCCGCGATCGTCGCCGTGCTGCGCCTACCCCTATCGGCGGTCGTGATCGCCACGGTGCTGACCAGCCACGCCAGCTCCAACGTCGAGCCGCTGATCATCGTCGGCGTCGTCGTGTCCTACATCGTCACGCTGCTCGTTGCGCCCAGACCAGACCCCGCCGAGGAGCCGGTCGCCGCCCGAGCGGAGCCGGTGGCCGCCGGCGCCGCAACTACAGCCTCCGCCCCGTAGCCGCCTGGCCCGGTACTCCGAGCACCGGCCACGGCGCCAACCGCCGTTACGTCATTACGTGTCCGGTCCCGAGGCCTTCAGATCAGTTGGTGACCTACTGGACAGCGAGTTGATGTCACTTGCTCGCGAGGTTGGTTTTGAGCCCTGAGAGTAACTCGCCTGAGCCGCAGGATCGCCGGACGCTACGCCCGCTCGGATCCGGCCACGCTCGGTGGCCAGCGCGCAGCCAGCTCGGGTCGCGGCCAAGCTTGATGAGCATGGCTCCGGCATGGGAGGATCGGCCTGACCGAACGCCAAGCGAGGGAGCAGTGGACCCAAATGCTCGACAGCACAACCCGAACGACCGAGCCCTTCACCGGAC
>JAFASQ010000547.1 GCA_019244395.1 Solirubrobacterales bacterium
GCGTTCGACGACCCGGCAGGCCTCGAGGTCCTCGCCGTCCCGGCAGCGCTCAGCGGCTGCACAGGTTCACTCCCCACCGGCTGCTCATCCCCGGTGCCAGCCAGCCGTTCTGGGGACCCGCGGACGTGAACATGGCCCAGGCTCCGACCGCCGCCGGCGGCTCGCCCACGCCACCGCCCACAGGTGGCCCCCGCCGAGGAAGGGCAAGCGCCCGCGCCACCACCACAAGCGCCAGCACCCCACGCGCCACCACCGCAGGCACCGCGCGACGCGGCGCCATCACTGACCTTTACGACCGGAGAACCAACACCATGCTTCAACTTCGCCCGAAGCTCCTCATCGCCGCCGCGAGCGCGGCAGCCCTCACCGCGCCGACCGCCAGCGCCACGCCCCCATCGTTCGGCGCCCCGGTGAACGAGTACTTCTACGCCGCCGTGCAGGGCGTCCAGCGGACCGTCTGGCGCGAGCCCACCACCGTGCACGGCGACTGCGCGGAGACCGTGACCATGATCCCGCAAGGCTCTGAGACGGTCACGCTGACAGCCAAGCGACAGCTGGTGCTGGTACAGCAGATCGGTGGCGTCGTCTCGATGCGCGTCGGCACCTGGGACCCGTATCAGTTCAACACCGGCGGCTGGACGGTCCCGGGCGCCACCGTGCGCCGAGATAACACCAGGACGATCACCAGTCCGGGCAACTGCGCCGGAAACGGCCTGCCGACCCCTCCACTGGTGAAGGAGGACTGCGGCAAGCGCTCGCGCCGATGGGACCTGACGCTCGGATTCGAACCCGCCAACCTCCACGTGCGGATGGAGTCCTACCCCGCCGCCACACAGCCCCACACGCGCGCATACGCGCCATACAACAACTGCCCAATCCAGACCACAGGCAACCTGGCAATCCCCGACTCGATCGCCGAGCTCGACGTCGCAGTGCCCAAGACGGCGCTCTTCGGCAGCTACGGCCCGCACCGCTTCGGCGGTTTTCGCCGCTGGTATCACGCCGGTGGCGGTGCCAGCGTGAGCACGACGGTCACATGGACCATCACCCTCACCCGCATCCATCACCCATGAAGATTCCCGACGACCGCCACCTGCGTTCATCACAGCAAGAGCATCTCCCACGCGTCCTCCCTTGCGCGGAAAGGGCGCCTCCGCTGCCAATCCGTGCCTCCCGACCGGCACCCGGACTCGGGCGGTCGCGAGATCCGCGCATTGGGAGACTGTCGTCGCCGGCTCCAGAATGCCCGCGGCAGTCGCACAGCAGGTCCCGGTCGTGGTCGACGGCGCCGCCGGTTCACGCCTCAGGCGGTCGCGCCGGTGTGACGGATGCTCGGTGCGAAGAGGCGCAGTTTGAGCGAGGCTGCCGCGTGGGCGACAAGGCAGGAGCGGGGTCCCCGCTTTCGCTGGGCCCAAGATTGCCCGCCGGCGGGAGCAGTCAGGCATCCGCTGTTGTCGATCCTCGGCGAACACGCTACCGGCGGCGATGAACATCCGGAGGCCCGTTGCTGTGGGACGCTGCGTTACAACAAGGTTCCACGGGTAGATCCTGCGGCAGGGATCGGGTTTGAGGAAAGGAAGAGGCCATGTCCGAAGGTGAGGACCGTCCGCGGACTCCTGAGTCTGGGGACGAGAGCGCTTCAGAGACGCCGGGACAGACCGGGCAAGCTGCTGATGCCACGAAGGGCTCGCCAACGATAAGTGGTGAGGATCAGGAAGTCGGCCAGACTCAATCACCGGCCGCTGAAGATGATGTCGGTGTCCCAGAGAACCCCGGGGAACAGCAGTAGATCCTGCGCGGCCGTCCTCGGTCGGGCTTGACGCATTAGCCCGCTACTCCGCAGCAGGTACGCGAACAGGATTCAGGACCGTCCCGATCGGAGTGCTGCTGCCACGAAGACCAAGTCGCGTGAGCGGCAGAGTCACGGCCGCACAGGCTTCTCCTCGAGGCCTCCGGTCGTCCGAAGCGGCCGGTGGCCGCCGCAGCAGCCGCAGGGGTGGTGTCGAGCCAACACTCCGGGCCGGTCTGCGGCAGTGGGCGGCATGGTTCGTCTCTGCCGTAGGCTCCGCTCAGGTGGAGGTTCGAGCGCTCACGTTTGACGTCTTCGGAACGCTGCTGGACTGGCGTCCCACGATCGCGAGTGCCTTGCGGGAGAGCGGGTTATCTCCCCACCCTGAGGAACTGGCCGATGATTGGCGAGCCCGCGCCCTGGCCGCCACTCGGGAGGTCAACCAGAAGCAGCGGCCGTGGAGAACGTTCGATGGGCTTCACGAGGTGACGCTCGGCGAGCTCCTCGACGAGCGGGGCCTTGCGCTTGAAAGTGAGGGCCGCGCCGCCTTGGTGAGAGCGTGGCACCAGCTTGATCCATGGCCCGGTGTGCCAGGTGGGCTCAAATCGCTGCGTCGCCGCCGGGTCGTGGCCGCGCTCTCCAACGGCAACCTGGCCCTGCTCGTGGATCTCGTGCGGCAGGCTGACCTA
>JAFASQ010000143.1 GCA_019244395.1 Solirubrobacterales bacterium
ATCCTTGGTCAGGTCCACCGCCTCGTCCCACCCAGGCACCCGTGAGCCGTGGCCGAAGCGGGGCACCGGGCCGGTGGTGCGACGCCGGTTGGGCGGCCCGTCGCGGCCCTGGTCGCTCTCAGGGTCGAGGCGCGGATCGCCGAGCACGCTCATCGATCGATGCCTCCCAGGACCGGGTCGAGCATGGCCTGCGTCGCTATCCCGAGCACGCTCATCGGTCGATCCCTCCCAGGACCGGATCGAGCATGGCCAGCGTCGCGATCAGATCCGCGATGTAGCCGTCCCGGACCATGGGCGCCAGCGCCTGGAGGTTGACGAAGCTGGGATCGCGCATGTGCACGCGAGCGGGCTTGGCCGACCCGTCGGCCCGCACGAAGCAGCCAAGCTCCCCGCGCGCGGCTTCGATCGGGTAGTACGCCTCACCCGGCGGGACGCGAAAGCCTTCCGTCACCAGCTTGAAGTGGTGGATCAGCGCCTCCATGCTGGTGGCCAGCTCGTGCCGGGGCGGCAGCGCGACCTTGCGGTCGGGCGTGATGAATGGTCCCTCGGGCAGGCCGTCGAGGGCCTGCTCGATGATCTTGACCGATTCGTAGAACTCGGCGTGGCGGACCCGGAAGCGGTCGTAGTTGTCCCCCACGGTCCCGATCGGGACCTTGAAGTCGAAGTGGTCATAGCTCGAGTAGGGATGCGCCTTGCGCAGATCCCACGGTTCGCCCGCCGCGCGCAACAGCGGTCCGGTGACGCCCAGCTTGATCAGCGTGTCGCGGTCGACGATGCCCGTGTCGCGCAGCCGCTGGAGGAGGATCTGGTTCTTCTCCAACAGGTCGGCGTACTGGTCAGCCCGCGTCGGCATCAGCTTCAAAAACTGGCGCAGCTTCTCGGCGAACCCGAGCGGAATGTCCTCGAACACGCCGCCTACCTGGATATACCGGGTGTGCATCCGCTGGCCGGAGGACATCTCGAACAGGTCGAGCACGGTCTCGCGCTCGCGAAAGCAGTACCAGAACATCGAGATCGCACCGAGGTCGACGGCGCTCGTCCCTAGCCACACCAGGTGCGACATGATCCGGTTGAGCTCGAGGTGGATGACCCGCAGGTACTGCGCACGCGGCGGGACCTCCAGGCCGAGCAGCGTCTCCACCGCGCCACAGAAGGCCATCGCGTTGAAGTAGTAGCTCAGGTAGTCCATCCGCTCGACCACCGGAATCACCTTCCAGTAGGACTTGTCCTCGGCCGTCTTCTCGATTCCGGTGTGGAGGTAGCCGATGATCGGCTTGATGTCGCGGACGACCTCGCCCTCGAGCGTGGCGATCAGGCGCAGCACGCCGTGGGTGGCCGGGTGGTGCGGCCCGATGTTCAGCGTCAGAAGCTCGTGGGTCTCGTCCACCCCCGCCGGCTGGCTCGAGAGCGTGATCGACTCCTCGCGCTTGCGGTAGTCCTCGGTGAGCGTGGTGGACGTCTCAGACCCGGTTCCCCGTCCGGTTACCGTCATACGTACTTCCCGTAGTTCTGCTCTTCGTTGTAGGTGAACAGCACCGGTTCGCCTCCCAGCGGGAAGTCGCGGCGCTGGGGATAGCCCTCGTAGTCCTCGGGCATCAGGATCCGGCGCAGGTCCGGATGGCCGTCGAAGACGACGCCGAACATGTCGTAGGTCTCGCGCTCCTGGAAGTCGGCGCTGGGAAACAGATCGACCACCGAATCGATGCGGGGGTCTTCGGTGTGCACTCGCGCCTTGACCGAGATCCGGTCGACGCGCTCGCGGTCGAGCAGCTCGTACAGGACCCCCAGACGCGGCTCGTGAGGGTAGTAGTCGACGCCGTGAACGCTGGCTAGGAAGGCATAGCCCTTGGACTTCAGGTGCTCGAGCACGGGCTTTATCTGGGGCGGGTCGGCGACCAGCGTGGCCCGGCCGCGGTGGAATTCGGTGTCGAGGATCGATTCGCGGTGTGCGTCGCGGAGCTCCTGGGCGGTCAGCTCGAGCTCCGTCGCGTCAGGCACCGGCGGTGTCTCCGGCCTTGAACACGTTGACGTTCGCCGTGGCCAGGTCTGCCTGCTCCGGGAGCAGCTCCTCGGTCCCCTTGGCCGCGTAGCGCTCGCGCCAGCCCTCGACCCCGTGCCCCTGGATCTTGTCGCGCAGCCTGAGGATCCCGTGCATGAGCGCCTCGGGGCGGGGCGGGCAGCCGGGCACGTGAATCTCGACGGGCATGAACTTGTCCGCCGGAACCAGCGCATAGTTGTTGAACACGCCGGTGGATGAGCAGCACGCACCCATCGAGATCGCCCACTTGGGCTCGAGCATCTGGTCCCAGATGCGCCGGATCACCGGGGCCATCTTGATCGACACGCGGCCGGAGAGGATGATCAGGTCGGCCTGCCGCGGCGAGGCGCGGAACGCCTCGAATCCGAACCGGGCGATGTCCAAGCGGGCGCCGACGATCGACATCATCTCGATCGCGCAGCAGGCCAGGCCAAACGTCAGCGGGTAGATCGAGTTGCCCTGGGCCCAGCCGACCGCCTTGTCGAGGGTGGTGGTGAGTACGCGCTCCTCGACGTAGCGCTCGAGCTCCTCGTCGTCCATGTCGCCGCGGAGCAGATCGCGCGCCTGGTGCTGGCGGATGCGCAGGTCGCTCACCTCGCGCAGCGGCTCGCGCTTCACTTCCATTCGAGCGCTCCCCGGCGCCACACGTACACGAACCCGATCATCAGCAGGACGACGAACACCGCCGTTTCGCTCATCGCGAAGGTGCCGAACGCCCGCAGCTGCACGGCGATCGGGAACAGGAAGATGACCTCGATGTCGAACAGGATGAACAGCATCGCCACGAGGTAGAAGCTGATGCCGAACCGGAACCCACGTTGGACCTCAGAGGGCAGGCCGCACTCATAGGGCTCCACCTTGGAGCGGTTGGGCGCGCGGCGCCCCACGATCAGGTTGAGCGTCGCGAACAGGGACCCCACCGCAGTTCCCAGGATGAGGAATACGATCGCGGGGAGATAGTCACGAAGCACGGAAGACCGTTATATCACCGTTAAGGGCTACCTTGTAACACTGTGTTACTTAGTGATGATTGCGGCTATCTGCCGGGGCATTGGCAGCCGCGCCGACCCCCCTATACCCACGGATGAAGCAGGTTCATCTCGTCGTCGGCGTCGTCACGATCGTCCTGACCGGTCTGGCCGGCGCATACGGGGCATGGTGCTGGTGGCGGGCGTCTCAGAGCGCGTGGTTCTGGCGGATTCTGCGAGCGTCCCAGCTCGCCGTCGTCATCCAGGCCGCGCTCGGCGCGGTCCTCCTGTTGGCTGGCCACAAACCGCCCGGCCTGCACGTGCTCTACGGCGTGCTACCGCTGCTCGTCTCGTTCTTCGCCGAGCAGCTGCGGATCTCCGCCGCGCAGATGGTGCTCGACCAGCGGGGCTTCGAGTCGCCCCAGGCGGTGGGCAAGCTGCCCGACACTGAGCAACGGGCGGTGGTGCTCGCCGTCATGCAACGCGAGGTCGGGATCATGGTCATCGCGGCGCTCGTGAACGTGTTGCTGCTCGGACGAGCGGCGATGACGCATTGACGCCGCCGGGCGAGCGCGCCCTACCGCTCGACTCTGAGGCGCACGTCGTGGTACTGGCCGCCGTACCACACCAGCGGGTCGCCCTCGCCCAGGTCCATCGCCGCCACCTGGCCGATCGCGATCGTGTGATCGCCGCCGGCGATCAGATCGCGCAGCGAGCACACCACCCACGACAAGGCGCCCTCGATGATCGGCAGGCCGGCCTCGAAGCGGTGCGCGACGCCGCCCAGCTTCTCGGACTCCGGCATCTTGGAGGCGAACACGCGCGCCACCTCCTCCTGATGCGCGCTCAGCACGTTGACGGCGAACCGGCCGGACTCCCGCACGATCGACAGCGTGCGGGCGTTGTTCTCAAAGCACACGAGCGCGAGCAGTGGGTCGAGCGAGAGCGAGCACAGCGCGTTGGCGGTCATCCCGCCCGAGGCGGTGGCAGTGGCGCTGGTGATCACCGCGACCCCGGTGGCGAACCGGCCGAACGCCTCGCGGAACAGCTCGGGATCAGGCTCGGGTGCCATCGCCGGGTCGTTATACCGCTCACGCCGCCGCCGCCCCCGGTTTTCGTGGACGTGTGGGCCCCGGCGCCGGCCCCTCTGGTTGCCGCCGTGGAGACGATCGCGACCGGGGGCTGGAGCGAACGTCGTACCGACCGGCGCCGGGACGATCCAGAGCTTCGCCATCGGGGGCCCGGCTCCTTCCTGCCGCCGGCCATGCGGTGACGCCCGACCGCCGCCCGGCTCCTTTCACCGGCGACCGCGCGGCGGGTCCTTCCGTATGATCCTGCCCCGAATGAGCCGACCGGCCAAGGTCCTCTTCTCAGCTGTGATTTTCGCGGTGGCGGCCCTGGTGACCGCGTGCGGTACCGAGAAGGTCTCGGTGCCCCAGGCGCAGACCGCGCTGCACGAGGGCGCGGTCCTGTTCAACCAGCGCTGCGGCGGATGCCACACGCTGTCGTATGCCGGCACGCACGGCTCGGCCCAGAACGTCCGCACCGCTCAGTTCAACAACGGCCCGAACTTCGACGTCCGCTGCGAGCGACCGGTGGCACGGGTCCTCTACGCGATCCAGAACGGCGGCTTCTCAGGCGTGATCATGCCGCAGAACGTCGTGGTGGGCCAGCAGGCCATCGACGTGGCGGAGTTCGTGGCGACCTACGCGGGACACAAGCAGCCCAAGATCCCAGGCGTGGTGCAGTGCAGCCAGGTGCCGGTCGGCACGGTGGCCGAGGCGCTGGCGCCGACGACGACCACGACGACCACGACGACGACCGGCTCCCCGGGCTCGCTGACCGGGACGACGAAGAGCAAGGTGCCGGCGACCGCCAAGGCCAAGGCCTCCCACAAGTAGGAGGGGGCTGTTCTCGACATCCAGCTGATCCGCCGCGAGCCGGACGCCGTGCGAGCGGCGCTGGCTCGGCGGGGGGCGGGGACCGCGGTTGCCGTCGACCGTGTGCTCGAGCTCGACCAGCGCTGGCGT
>JAFASQ010000236.1 GCA_019244395.1 Solirubrobacterales bacterium
GTTTGGAGGATCCTCGACTGGAGCGCGTCTCGGCGCCGCACAAGCGTCTCGCGCTCGGCCGTCAATCTTTCCCGCTCCTGGCGGGCGGCGGCCCCCCGTCGCTCGAGCTCTTCGTTGCTCTGTTCAAGCGCTGAGCGCCAATGACCCGCGTCGGCCTGAAGCGTCCTGGCGAAGAACAGCAGCGTCGCCAGTTCCGCGCGCAGTGCTCGCGGACCTTCGCTGCGAGCCTGCGCCACCGCCACGCGTTCGCGTAGCGCTGCGAGCTGGCGGCGCAGCTCCTTCTGTTGCGCCGGTGGCGAGGGTGGATCGTCATCCACAGACCTCGGCGGATGGGCGCTCAGCGCTATCTCGGTCGCCGTCGCCGCGCGATCGATCGAGACGGTTAGCTCGGCGATGTCGCAGACAAGGTCGCTGTGCGGGTCGGCGCCCACGGGTCGATTCTCGCGCCGCACAGAATGCGCGTCAAACGCCGGCGTGGCGCCGGGAGCGTCCGTGCCGCGTTCAGCAGTTGCCGTCCGCGCCACACGCCTCGCCGCCGCCGACCACCACCGGCGCCGGCTCGCGACGCGCCCAGCCCTCGCGCAGGAGCTCGAGCAGCGCCTCTGGCGGATGGGCTCCCGAAACGCCGAGAGCGCGGTCGACGACAAACGTCGGCACCGCGCTGATGCCGAACTGTGCGGCCGTCCGCTCGTCCGAGCGCACCTGGTCGGCAAACCGCTCGCCGGCCAGCATCTCGCGCACCTCGTCCTCGTCGAGACCGACTTCGGCGCCCAGGCGGATCAGCGTTCCCCGATCACTCATCAGCTCGCCGTCGGTGAAATAGGCACGGAGCAGGCGTTCCTTCATCGCATCCTGCAGGCCGTGCTGGCCGGCGAGGTGAATCAGACGGTGGGCGTCGAAGGTGGCCCCGCTGCGAGCGAGGTCGAAGCGGAACTCGAGGCCTTCGCCGGCGGCCGTCTCGGTCATCTGACGCTCCATCTCGCGCGCCCGCTCGACGGTGATCCCGTACTTCTCGGCCAGGCGAGCCGCCCGCTCGCCCTCGCGCTCGGCCGGCGCTGTGGGATCAAGCTCGAAGCTACGCCAGGTGACCTGCACTTCGTCACCGTGCTCAAACCGCTCGAGCGCCGCTTCGAAGCGGCGCTTGCCGATGTAGCACCAGGGGCAGGCGATATCCGACCAGATTTCAACGTCCACGCAAATCCTCCTCGCGAAAAGGTTGATCTCGCAATGAGTGTAGCCGCGGGGGGTTCAGTTCCAGGGCAGCTCGCTGCGCTTCTCCCAGTACATCTCCCGGTCCTCGGCGAGGCCTTCCAAGTGCTGCGCACTGACGCCGACCTGTAGGGCGGTCAGGTTGCTCTGGAGCTCCCAAACCGTGCTCGCGCCGCTCAGCACGACGTCCACCCACGGCTGCGCGAGTACCGCGGCCAGCGCCAGGGCGTCCGGCGCGACGCCGGCGTCCCGTGCGGCGCTGACCAGCTCGCCGACATCGCCACGGTCGGTCAGCCGGCCGTTGGCGAGCGCCTCCTTGATGATCACGCCCAGGCCGGCCTCGTGAGCCCTGACCAACGCGGCTCCCGCCGACCGCTCGAACAGGTTCCACGTCGACTGCACGGTGTCGAACCCGCCCACCTCTAACGCGCGCTCGATCGTGTCGGCCTGCCGCGGGCCACTCGTCGTGAACCCGATTCGCACCCCGCCGGCACGCAGCGCCGCGAGCTCGCCCAGCACCTCGCGATCGTCGAGCACGCCGCTGTCGAGCGTGGCCGAATGGATCTGATACAGGCGCAGGTGGTCGCCCAGGAGCTCCCGTGTCTCGGCCAGCTGACGTCGGAAATTCTCAGCGCCGAGGTCCTTGACCTCATGCACATCCACGTCGATTCGCCAGTCCGCGGTGTACGTGTAGCCCCACTTCGAGCCTACGGTGACCTCGTCGGGGCCGAGGCCGCGACGATCGAGCCAGCTGGCCAGAAACGCCTCCGCCTTGCCGTAGGAGCGAGCGGCGTCGAAGTAGCGGACGCCGCCGGCGTAAGCCGCGTCGAGCACGGCGTGCGCCCCCTGCTCCATCGACCCCACGTCGGTGTGCCCCGCTAGATCGGCGGCGTGACCCAAGTTGATGTAGGCCGGCCGGCCGAGCGCGGCGAGGCCGAGCCCGATCCGGGTGACCGTCAGACCGGTCTCGCCGAGGGTGGTGTCCATGGGTGCCCGTCGAGGA
>JAFASQ010000424.1 GCA_019244395.1 Solirubrobacterales bacterium
CTGTTCGGCAGCCGTCGGATCCGGCTCGGGGGGTCGCCAGATGCCGAGATCTAGGTCGCGGAGGACGACCGCCAGTGCTAACTGGGATTGCGGCCGCCGTTCTCCGGATCGACGACGTCGCACGGTCTCCGCATGGGAGTCTGTCTAAGGCCGCGGCCCGTTCGACCGATCGATGCACAAATGCCAAGCCTCCAAGCGCGAGGCCAAAAGATGCATCGGAACGACTCGCGTCCCGGCCCACCACGTACTGCAGACTGACCTCGCGCGAGCAGATCATCGAGGGCGGCCTGATCATCGATCTCGGCCTCGACGTGGTTCAGGTCAGCCGGCTGATGGGCACGCGAGTCCGAGCAGGACGCTCAACATCTACGCGCACATGTTCGACGAGGCGTGTCACGCGGCCGACATACGGGCGCGGATGGCGCGCAGCGGACTCGCCCGCTCCTGGGTGCGAGGAGGCCACCGACAGGCCGGGCGGGGCCTCCAGCACGGCGGCGTTACGGGCTCAGGCAGACGGCACGACGATGTGCTTGACCTCGGCCATGTAGCGCCCGGCGGCGGCGGATGCCTCATCCGGTGAGCTTCCGCTCTCCCGGGCCTCCATGTACGCCGCATACCAGTCCCACCAGTCGTGGCGTGGCGCGGCCGCTTCGAACACGCCGTGATGCTCGGAGGTCTCGTGCAGCAGATCCGCCAGCGCGGCGACATCCATGTCAGTCCTCCCAAGTCCGGCCGGGCAGCCGGGTGGTGATCTCTTGCAGCTCCCAGCCGTTGCCATCCGGGTCGCTGAAGGACGCGCGGGCAAAGTACGAGCGCCCTGGCGCGTCGAAGCCCGGAGGCTTCATCTCCTGGACCTCGCTGACCTCGACGCCGCGCTTGATCAGATCGTCGCGGGCGGCGTCGATGTCCTTGACAACGAGAATCATGGCCTGGGCGGAGCCCGGCTCAGCGGCCGTCCGGCCCTTGCCGAATTGGATCGAGCATCCAGAGTGGGGCGGGGTGACCTGCACGTTCCGGACCTCGTCGCTGATAACCAGGTCGATGTCCAGCCGCCAGCCCAGACTCTGGTAGAAGGCCTTGGAGCGATCCACGTCGGCGACGGGCAAGGTCACGACCTCGAGATTCATGTCCACGCCCAGCGCGCTCTCCGCCCGGCCACTGGTTTCACCGCTTACGTCGGTGCTACTCATGATGACCTCCGTCGATTGTGTAGAGGCACAGTCGCGCGTTTTGCGCCGCCTCGCGCCCGTGGACTCCCTGGTCGGAACCCTGGCACCGGCGTGGCAGGGCCGCCGAGGCCGGGAATCCGGCCGGAGATCCAGGCGAGCGCACCGACCCAGGGCACGTCGGGCGCGACCGCCTGCTCGCCGCGCGACCCTGAATTAGCAACCGACGGACTTGCCCGATGCCGGGACACGACAGCTGCGCGGCGCACCTCACTTGACGCGGCAGCTAATTGCGCTCGCTGCCGAACAGCTGCAGGAAGAACAGGAAGATGTTGAAGATGTCGAGAAAGATGCTCGCCGCGATCGGGACCGAGCTCGACATGTCCGCGCGGCGCAGGCGGTTGAAGTCGAGAATCGCGTACCCGCCGAAGATCACGATCCCCAGCACCGCGTAGATGATGTTCGCGTGGGGGATGTTGACGAAGATCAACACCACGCCGAACACGATCAGCGCGACCAGCGCCCAGAACAGGAACCGCGCCCAGCTCGAGAGGTCGCGCCGCGTCGCGTAGCCGATCGCGCCGAGCCCCGCCACCGTCGCCGCCGTGGCGCCGGCCGCCTGCCAGAGAGCGGCCGGATCGGTCTTCGCGTACGCGTTCAGAACCGGCGCGACCGCGAGCCCGAGGGCTAGGCCGAGCCCGAACAGCAGCCCGACCGCCAGCTGCTCCCGCCCGCGCGCCGTCGCGAACTGGAGTCCGAAGATGCACGCAAACGCCGCGATGAAGAACACGATCCCGGTACCGCCCGAGAGGTTGCGGCCGATGTAGGCGCCGAGCGCGGTGAAGGCGACGGTCGCCGCGACGAGCCCCATCACCTGCCCGAAGACGGTCCGGACCTGATCGCGACCGACCGCTGTCGAGCCGGCTGGGCTCATTCCTGGGTAGGCGGCGAGCTCGGGTGAATGCTGGTCTGAGGTCGACGGGGCCATAGTGCTGCTCCTGGGTCGATGTTGAGCGATCGCCTGTCGCCGTGGGGTGGAAGACGCGGATAGAAAGAAACGATGCCTCGCTGCCAGCGCGGTCGCGCCCGTTGAACCCCGGGTCAGCTCACTGGTCTGGACCTGGCCCGGGTGTGCCCGGCGAGCTGACCGCGGCAACCGCCTCCCGGGATCAGCACGGCTACCGCCTCAGGCTGCGAGATCGTGATGACGTGGGAGCCGTCGAGCTCGGTGATCGCGGAGCCGGCTGCTTCGCCATCGAACGGATGACATCGGTGCCGGCCTCCCTGTCGCCGGTGGCGGCCACGGTCCGGGAGCGCAAGCGCTTCCAAGCTGGAGCCTGACCGTCGCGGGACCATCAGATCGACGGTTGATCGGGACACCGGGCCAGGTCGCCAGCTCGTTCGCGACTTCATCGACGAACGCCGAGACGTCGGGACACGACCGATCGCACACCGCCTTCGCCAGTTCGCACAGCTAGCTCTCAGCACAGTTCCCACGTCGCCGGTCGTCCTCTTCCACTTGGTCTCGTGCGACCGCACGGGCGACAGTCGGAACCCCCCCGCTGACGTCCATGACCGACCAGTTGTTGAGGACCAGGTCGAACCGTTTGGCCGGTGTGTGTGGTCTAAATCGGCGTGAACAGAAACGAAAGGGATCTCAAGATGATCTTCAGAGATGGACAGTCCGGCACCCCGGTTCCCGATCTGGAGGGTATGCAGCGAGCTATCTTCGCGGCTGGGTGCTTCTGGGGCGTCGAGGCGGCATTCCGGGAGATCGAGGGGGTCGTGGCAACGCGAGTGGGTTACACCGGCGGAACGACCACCGATCCCTCCTACGAGGAGGTCTGCTCGGACAGGACAGGCCACGCGGAGGCTGTACAGGTGTGGTTTGACCCGGACGTGGTGAGCTACGGCGAGTTGCTGGATACGTTCTGGTCGATTCACGACCCCACCACCCGCGATAGGCAGGGGTGGGATTTCGGCAGCCAGTATCGCTCGGCGATCTTCTTCCGCGATGCCGGCCAGGAGCGGGCGGCAATAGGCTCCCGCGACGAGCGTCAGCACTCGGTGTCCAAGCCGATCGTGACCGAGATCGTCCCGGCCCTGCCGTTCTACGACGCTGAGGACTACCACCAGCGCTATTACGAGGAGCACGGCGGCGCGTTCTGCGCAACGACCGTCCGCTAAAAGCGTCAGCTCTCCTCGAGCTGAAGGTATGGCTCGAGGAGGGCGCGCAGCTGCATCCGTCCGCGGTGTAGACGGCTCTTGAACGCGGCCTCGCGGACGCCGACGATCTCGGCGGCGTCATGGGTGGACAGGCCCTCGATGTCTCGCAATACGACGGCGGTGCGCCAGTCCGCGGGCAGCTGGTCGAGCGCCTCCTCGAGCGCGACCTCGAACTCACGCTCGAGCGTCTGTGCGTCAGGCCCGAGCTCAGGCGACTCCGGCAGCGCGAGGATCGGATCGTCCTCGCGATCAGGATCCGGCGCGGCACGCGCGGTCGGGCGACGCGATAGCCGCCGCTGGGCCTCGTTGAATGCGATCCGGTAGAGCCATGTCGAGAATTGCGATCGCTCCTCGAACCGCGACAGACCACGCCAGGCACGCACGAACACCTCCTGCGCCACCTCGTCGGCCTCGTCCAGGTCGAGCCCGAACCGCCGGAGCGCCCCATACACACGATCGGCATGGCTCATCACAAGCTCCGCGAACGCATCGTGGTCGCCGGCGCGCGCTCTGCGAATCAGCGCACGCTCGGAGCTCTCGCTACCGGTCACCGCGCGGTTATACCGCCCCGCGGTCGGGCGCCACGCCACCGTGGCGCCCGCCGAAGCGGCTCGGCTCTAGTGCTCGTCGAGCTCGAGCGAGCAGGAGTTGATGCAGTACCGCTCCCCTGTCTCGCCCGGGCCGTCCGGAAACACGTGACCGAGGTGGCCGCCACAAGCGGCGCAGTTGACCTCGATCCGATGCATCCCGTAGCTGAAGTCGTCGACCAACTCGACGCTGGCGCGATCCGCAGGCTCGGTGAAGCTCGGCCACCCGGTCCCCGAGTCGAACTTCGTCTCGGAAGAAAAAAGCGCGGCGCCGCAGCCGGCGCAGCGATAAGTTCCGTCGCGCTTCTCGTCGTAGTACGTCCCGGTGAACGCGCGCTCGGTTCCGTGGCCGCGAAGCACAGCGTACTGACCGACGGTCAGCTGCTCGCGCCACTCGCTATCGGTCTTCTCGACCCGCGGACGCGCGGTCTGGTCTTCGGTGTGAGTCTGCTTGTTCATGCCCATTTTGACCCCCGGAATGCGCGGAACGGTTCAGTCGAGCTCGCCCAGCCGCGCCCGCACCGAGGCGGCGATCCCGAGCGCATCCACGCCGTCGCTCGGAGGCGAGAGGCGATGCAGTCCGTCCAGGATCCGGCGTAGACCGTCGAGCAGTCGCCGGCACTCGGCGCACTCGCCGAGGTGCCGCTCCATCCGCGCACGACCCGCCGGAGCAAGCTCTCCGTCCAGATAGTCCGACACACGGCCCCGCGCCCACCGGTGATCCCGCCTAAAACGCTCGCTATTCAGCAAGCCTCTCATCACACGTTAGACCCACTCAGCCGCACAAACGGTTCCCGGGTGCGGAAGTCGCAAGCGTCGTTATAGCGACCCCTGTCGCGGGCTCCCCCACACCCGAGGATCCGGAGCATCGCCTACGCCTTCGCCAGCTCGAGGTCGACCTCCAGCACGACGTCCCAGCCGAGCACGTCGCCGCCCTTCGGCAGCTGCGCCTGCCAGTTGAGCCCGTACTCGCGGCGGTCGACCGTCGCCTCTAGAGCGAGGCCGACCACCTCGGCGCCAAAGACGTTCTCGCCATACGCAATCCTGCCCTTCGCGGTGACCGGTTTCGTCACGCCGCGAATCGTCAGCTCACCGTCGACCTCGGCTCTCCCGTCGTCTGCGATCCGGATGTCGGTCGAGCGGAACGTGATCGTGGGCGTCTCCACGGCGTTGAAGAAGTCCGGTGAGAGCAGATGCTCCTTGAGCGGCGGGAGCGCGATCTTGACCCACTCGACCTGCGCGGTGCCGGTCAGCACCGTGTCTTCGAGCTTTGCCTCGACCTGCTCGAATTGGCCGCGGAACGTCGAGACCCCGTTGTGCTTGATCGCGAACCCGAACGTGCTGTGAACGGGGTCGAGGGTATAGGTCCCGGCCCGGATCTGTTCACTAGTAATGGTGGTCATTGCTTGGATGCTCCTTCGCTAATCGATGTGGAAACCCAACGGGTCCATGCAGCACACTGGCCGGATGGACCAACTGGGCGCCTATGCACGCAACCCGTCTGCCGGTAGCTTCGCTCCGGAGCTGACCCCGAACCCGTCGCGCCAGCTGGGGTGCACCAGACGCCATGCCAGCTCGCGCTTGGCCTTGGCGTTGGAGGCGCCACGGATCTCGGTCATCATCATCACGCCAGCCTCGCCGGCGAACAGCCGTGCGATGAACCGCGGCACGCGCCTCGGCTTCTTGGCCCCGAGCGTCTTCGCCAGGGCCGGGAGCCACTCAGCGACTGTGGCGGGGTCGTCGTCGACCACGTTGTAGACGCCGCGGTTAGCGTGCTCGATCGCCGCCACCGTCGCCTCCGCTGCGTCCGCCACATGGATGAAGGACCACACGCCGCCGCCGTCGCCGACCAGCGGGTATTTGCGCGTGCGGACGAGTTCGAACTGCTCCTCGCCCGGCGCCAGTGAGGTGCCTGGCCCGTAAAACGCGCCGTAGCGCAGCACGATTCCCTCCGTCCACTCTGCCCTCAGGACCGCGTCTTCAAGGTGGCGGATCGCGGCTAGGGTCTCGCGCATATCGCGCACGGGCGTCGCCTCCAGCGGATCTGCCTCGGTCTTGACAGGCCCGCCGCTGCGCGCGTACATGCCATAGGCCGCCACGCTCTGCGCCACGAACCGCCGCACCCCTACCGCATGCCCGGCAGAGAGCAGATAGTCGGTACCTTCGGTCCGCAGGCGGTTCGTCAGCGCGAAATCTCGGTCGAAATGACGCGTGTCAAGCGGACCGATCGACGTCAGCTGATGAACGATCACTTCCGGCCTCGCCGCAGCCACTGCGTCGGCGACCTGGTGGGGATCAAGCGCGTCCGCGATCACCGGCACAGCACCCAGCTGGGAGAGCAGCACCCGCTTTGATTCGCTACGTGTCATCCCAGTGACCTCGTGCCCGGCGGCAACCAGACGGGGTACTAGCTGCTTTCCGATCGCTCCCGCCGCACCTGCAACAAACACTCTCATTTCAACTCCTTCAATCAGCACTGCGCGTACACCTCACAGACGAGACAGCGCCGCCGACTGTGACACTCAGCGCGCCCGATACGAGAACAGGCGCGTACTCGGGTAGTGATTTCGCGGAAGTCGTGCGTTCGGAACCCGTGCCGCCGGCAGGTTCCGCGTCAGGTGGGATGCGCCGCGCGAGGCGCGGGCGGGCGGCAGATCGCGTGTGCGTGAACGGCCGTCCCGCTGTCTTCACTGTCTGTGCTTGCGATGCCGAAGGCCAGGTCAGATCGCTCGCAGTAACTGCGACGTCCCGTGGCAGATCCCCTGAGGCGAGCCGGACCCCGCCCTAGGTCACGCTCGGGCGGGTCGGGAGGCCGCTCGAGACGCGCCCAAATTCCTCCCCCGCCGACCTGCTGGGAGGCGTTCAGCAGCCAGGCGGCGAGTCCGGCCGTGCCGGCACGGCAAGCGTGAGATCTACGAGACGGTGGAGCCGTGCGGCACGCCGACGCGGCCCAACCGAGTTCCACTCACAGCACTTGCCGCGCCAGCGGCGTCAACACCGCCGAGCCCGCTGCATCGCCCGCGCCGCGATGACTCAGCCGCCGCTCGCAGGCCAGAAGAGACGAGCGGTTTCATAGCTCGTCGGCTCTGTCGGCTGCGCGACGCTCACCGGCGTACCCGCCAGGGTTCCGAGTTTCTCCGGATTGCGCACGGAATTGATCTCGGTGATCCGGCCCTGGTCGAGCGTGAACGAAATGACGCTCGGCCCGTATTGCGCGTCCACCAACAGCCCGGGTGCGCCGTTTATCAGAACGCGAAATACCCGCATGGGCGCACCCGAGCTGCCGCGCAGCATCGTGAAAATGCGGGTGAGAATGCCGACGACCTGCTCGGCTCCAGTGAACACCTTCGGCGCCGCGGGGACCAGGCCGCCGCCGTCGCTGCGGAAAGTGACGTCAGGATCGAGCAGTTCGAGGAGCATCGCGATCTCGCCGTCCTGGGTCGCGCCAAGAAAAGCCTCGATCACCTCGCGTTGCTGGTCTTCGCTGGCGGGATAACGGGGGCGGCGCGCCTCCACGGCGTTGCGGGCGCGCGCCGCCAACTGACGGGTGGCTTGGGGCGTGCGATCGACGATGCGGGCGACTTCAGGGAACGAGTAGCCGAAGACGTCGTGGAGCAAGAACGCGCTTCGCTCGGCGGGCGAGAGCGACTCGAGCACGATCAGCAGCGCCATGCTCACGGATTCATCGAGCTCGACTCGTCCCGCGGGATCCGCACTCACCGTACCCGCGTCGACGAGCGGCTCGGGGAGCCATGGTCCCACGTAGTTCTCGCGCCGCGCGCGTGCCGAGGTCAGCGCATCGAGCGCGAGCCGACTGACCACGGTGGTCAGCCAGGCCCGGAGATCGCGGATCTCGTCGCGCTCCGCGCCCTGCAGGCGAAGCCATGCCTCCTGGACGACGTCCTCGGCCTCGCCGAGGCTGCCGAGATGGCTATAACCCACGCGCAATAGGTAGGGCCGGAGTCGCTCGAACTCCGACGCTGTCTGTGAGGCTGTGGCGCGCTCGCCCGGGATGGTGTCGCTCATTTTGCTCCTCCGCGGTCGGGGTTGCCTCTACGACGACGTAGCCCGGTCAAATGTGACATCAGCGCGAGGTCCCGGCGCCCGCCGCGGCCCGTCCAGGGCCGAGGCGGAGATCGCGAACGCCGAGACGAGCCCGCCGACGAACGTAGGGTTTCGCAACAGGCTCAGATCGAACATTGGGCGGCGCTGTCTGAGCTCCACCAACACGAACGTGGATAGCAGCGCGACCGCGGTGACGATCGAGTCCAGCACTCGGCCCGAGTCCCACGAATGCGTATTGGATTCGATCAGCCCGTAGACGAGCGCGCCCAGTGCCGAGCTGAACGTCGCGAAGCCAAGCCAATCCGGCCGGCCCGCATCGCGATCACGTGACTCCTCGACATGCAGCATCGTCAGCGCGATCGCGACCACGCCGATCGGGACGTTGCCGAAGAAGATCCACCGCCACGACACCGCGCTGATGATCGCCCCGCCGAGGACGGGACCGAGGGCGGCCGCATCGGCTTCGGTTGCTCAGATCCCGTACAGGGTCACGGTGATGCGGAGTTGGAGCCGCAGCAGGCGCAGGCGCATCCGGAGCGCAAACGTCGATCGACGTGGATCGGAGATAGCGTGCCCGTCGAATATGCCGACCGCGGCGACCGGGTGGCCTTCCACCTCCGCGAGCAGCATCGGTCCCTCGGGCGGGTGACTGCGTGCGAGCGTAGCGAGGCGGTCGATGAGCTTGCCGTCTGCGCCGTCGGCCACCGCGCCTCTGATGATGGCGGCGCTCATGCCGCCGCCTTTAGCCCGAGCTCCTCGCTGGCGATCTCGCGCATCCGGTATTTCTGCGTCTTGCCCGTCAAGGTCATCGGGAAGGAGTCGACGAACTTCCAGTGGCGCGGGATCTTGTAGGTGGCGATGCGCCCGCGGCACGCCGCGATCAGCTCCTGCGCGGTGGCCGTCGTGCCCTCGCGCAGACGCACCCACGCCATGACCTCCTCGCCGTAGCGCTCGCTGGGTACGCCGATGACCTCGACGAGGTCGATCTCGGGCAGCGTGTAGAGGAACTCCTCGACCTCGCGCGGGTAGATGTTCTCGCCCCCGCGGATGATCATGTCCTTGATCCGCCCGACGATGCTGACGTAGCCGTCCTCATCCATGACCGCTAGGTCGCCGGTGTGCATCCACCCATCGCTATCGACCGCCCGGGTGGTCGCCTCCGGGTCGTTCCAGTAGCCGAGCATGACGTTGTAGCCGCGTGTGCACTGCTCGCCGGCCATCCCACGCGGCACTGTCAAGCCGGTGGCCGGGTCGATGATCTTGACCTCGACGTGCGGGTGCGGCCGTCCGACGGTGGTGAGGCGTTTGTCTTCGGGATCGTCGATCTGCAGCTGCGTGGCGATAGGAGCGGTCTCGGTCATTCCGCACCCGATCGTGATCTGCTCGATGTGCATCCGAGCGCGGACCTGCTTGATCACCTCGACCGGGCACGGTGCGCCGGCCATGATCCCGGTCCTAAGGCTCGTGAGGTCAAACGTGTCGAGCTCCGGTTCGGCGAGCTCGGCGATGAACATCGTCGGCACCCCGTACAGCGAGGTGCACCGTTCGGCCTGCACTGTTCTGAGCACGGCGTGGGCGTCGAACGACTCGCCGGGCACTACGACGCATGCGCCGTGCGTCATGGCCGCCAGGTTGCCCACCACCATGCCGAAGCAGTGGTAGAACGGCACCGGCACGCATACTCGATCATGCTCGGTGTACCTGAGCACCTCAGCGTTGAAGTGAGCGTTGTTGAGGATGTTCCGGTGTGAAAGCGTCGCGCCCTTCGGCAACCCGGTCGTCCCGGAGGTGTACTGGATGTTGATCGCGTCGCTTGGATCCAGCGACGCCTCGCATTCGGTCAGGCGGCGCGGGTCGACACGGGCGCTGTTGGCCAAGAACGATTGCCATTCGCCGTCCAACACGACGATCTGACGCAGGTCCGGACAGTCGGCGCGTGCCTGAGCGAGGATGGCGACGTAGTCGGCGCCGCGAAACTCGCGGGCGGCGAACAGCACGCTCACACCAGCTTTGCGCAGCGCGTACCGTAGCTCGGTCACCTTGTACGCCGGGTTGATCGTCACGAGGATCGCGCCGACGCGGGCGGTCGCGAATTGAACGATCACCCACTCGTACCGATTTGGTGCCCAGATGCCAACCCGATCGCCCTTGCGGACGCCGGTGGCGATCAGTGCCCGCGCCGCGAGCTCGACCTGCTCGGACAGCTCCTCGTATGTCGCGCGGTAGTTCTGGTGACCCACGACCAATGCCTCCCGTTCGCCAAAGCGCTCTGTGACTCGGCGAAGCCGCTGGCCGATCGTTTCCTCCAGCAACGGCGAATCGGTCGGTCCTCGCTCGCATGAGATCCTGACGGTGGGGTGCTCGATTTCGTGGATTACGGCTGATTGCATGGGTAAGCTCCTGTTGGCTGGTTGGTCGTGAGGCCTCAGCTCACGCGGATACGGTGAGACCCCGCGTGAGTGACAGAAAGGACCGAGCTGCTCCGGTTTGCCCGCCTTGGCGCATGATCCGGTAGCGGGTGAACCTGAGCGCGTTGACGACGTCAACCGGCGTGTTGCACGGGTCGGCGAGCACCGTCCCGCTGGTCACCCGGATCGCGGCGACGGGCACATCGCCACGCTCGGCGAGCAGTGTCCTGCCGGGCACCGGCAGCGAGCGTCCGGTCAGTCGGGCGAGAAACTCGAGCGAGCGCGAATCACCTGCGCTCGCTAGACGAACGGTGAGTGCGGGGTCAGACATTGGATCCTCCAGGTGCTTGTTGGATTGATGCGGCGCGAACGGCGGGCGCCGGAGCCCCCCGATCACGCGGGGTGGACAGAGCGGCTCAGCGGTTAGGCGGCGACGGTACGTCCGGCCGGTTGGCGTGCGCGTAACGGCCGCGTTGCAGCGCGGGCCAACATCGCCGGTGCTCGGGCGTACGATCTTGGACGTGGGCGTCGGCGAGCGCAGGCCGTCGGTCGAGTTTCGAATCCTGGGACCACTGGAGGTGGTCGCCGCTGGGCGCAAGGTCGCTGTGAAGCCGGCCAAGGCACGCATGCTGCTGGCTCTGTTGCTGCTCGATCCCGGCCGATCCGTCTCGCTGGACCGGCTCGTCGATCAGCTGTGGGGGGAGACGCCTCCGGCCTCCGCCGCCGTCTCTCTCCGGGTGCTCGTGTCCCGTCTGCGGGAGACGCTGGCATCCTCCGGTGCGCGCAGCGCGATCGAGACTCGCTCGCCGGGGTACGCGCTGTGCGTCGAGCGCGGCCAGATCGACGCCGGCCAGTTTGAGGCACTGCTCGCGCGGGGGCGCGAAGAGCTGGCGGACGGTCACCCGGAGGTGGCCGCAGCGACCTTGCGCGATGGCCTGGGCTTGTGGCGCGGAGCGGCGCTGGCGGATGTCTCCGACAGCCTGGCGACGTCCAGTGAGGCCGCACGGCTGGAAGAGCTGAGAGTGGTGGCGCTGGAGGAGCGGGTCGACGCGGACCTGGCCTGCGCTCGGCACGATCTGGTCGTTGGCGAGCTCGAGCAGCTCGTGCATGCGTATCCGTTTCGCGAGCGGCTGTGGCGATCGCTGATGCTGGCGCTGTATCGCTGCGGGCGCCAAGCCGACGCGCTCGCGGCCTTCACCGAAGTGCGTGAGCGGCTCGTAGGCGAACTTGGGATCGAGCCCTCGCCGGCCCTGCGGGAGCTGCAACAGCAGATCCTCGAGCAGGCGCCCGGGCTGTCGCTCCGTTCGCCTGACCCGAGGATGCGAGCGCGCCCGCCGGCCGCCGGGGTCGCGGCTCCGCCGGATGAGTTCGACCGCGCGCTGCCGGGCGAGCTTGCTGTGGCCAGCGGGGTGTTCGTCGGCCGTCGGGCGGAGATCGATGTCTTGGTAGGCATGTGGAGACTGGCGGTCGAAGGATCGCCGCGGACCGCGCTGCTCGCGGGCGAACCCGGGATCGGCAAGACACGTCTAGCGGCTGAGCTGGCACGTCGCGCGCACGCTGAGGGAGCGGTGGTCCTGTTCGGCCGGTGCGACGAGGATCTGGGTGTCCCGTTTCAGCCGTTCTCGGAGGCGTTGCGCTCATACGTCCAGGGGTGTCCCTCGGCAGAGCTCGCCGCGCAGGCCGGGCCGCGGGCGGGGGAGTTGGCCCGTCTGGTACCGGAGCTCGGCGAGCGGTTGCTCGGCGCCCGCCCGACGAGCAGCGGCGACCCTGAGGAGCAGCGCGACAGGTTGTTCGAGGCGGTGGCGTACCTCCTCGCCGGTGCCTCCCAACTGCGGCCGGTGCTGCTCGTGCTGGACGACCTGCATTGGGCGGCTCGGCCGACGTTGCTGATGCTGCGCCACCTGCTCCGCTCGCGGGAGCCGATGCGGCTGCTTGTCTTGGGTACCTACCGGGACACCGAGCTCGACCGTGCGCATCCGCTCGCCCAAGTGCTCGCCGATCTGCGACGTGAGCCGGTTCAGATTGAGCGGGTGCGGCTGCGCGGACTCGACGCCGATGCCGTCGGCGCCTACGTCGCCGCCACGCGCGGCCAGGCGCTCGAAGCGGACAGCATCGAGTTCGCGCGCACCCTGTACGAGAGGACCGAGGGCAATCCATTCTTCATCGGCGAAGTCGTGCGCCACCTCGTCGAATGCGGGCTCGCCGGGCGCGAAGACGGTCGCTGGATCGCGGCAGCCGAGATCACCGCGGTTGGGCTGCCTGAGGGCGTCAAGGACGTGATCGCCCGCCGCCTCTCGCGTCTCTCCGAATGCGCAAACCGTGCCCTGGCCGTGGCGTCGGTCGTCGGCCCAACGTTCTCGCTTCCGGTGCTCGAGCACGTGGATGCTGGCGGGAACCCTGACGAGCTGCTCGACGCGCTGGAGGAGGCGCTGCGCGCCGGGCTGATCACCGAGACCGAGCCGTCCCGCTACTCCTTCTCGCACGCGCTGATCTGCCAGACCCTGTACGAGGAGCTGACCTCGACACGTCGGGTGCGCCTCCACCGGCGCATCGGCGAGGCGATCGAACAGGCCCCCGGCGCCAATCGCCAGCTCGAAGCGCTAGCTCACCACTTCGCTGAGGCAGCGCTCGACGGGCAGATCGCCAAGGCGGCTGATTACGCGCTCGCCGCCGGCCGCCGCGCCCTGGATCGGCTCGCTCCCGAGGAGGCCGTGGCGCGACTCGACCGGGGACTCGAGCTACTCGAGCTCGACCCGGCGCCCGATCACGCCCGACAGGCCGACCTGCTGCTGGCGCTCGCCCAAGCCCGCAGCGAGCTCTTAGACATGGAGGGCAACCACGCAGCCACGCTCGCAGCAGCCAGGGCTGCCCGCACGATCGCCTCCGCTGAGCGGCTCGCCCGCGCCGCACTGGTGTACTGGCCGCCCGCCGGGACCGGCGTCGACGATCCCACTCTCCCCGAGCTCCTCGAGCAGGCGCTGGACGCAGTCGGCGACGAGCACCTGACGCTCCGGGTTCTGCTGACCACGCGGCTGACGTTCTACCGCGCCTACCCGCTGGGCCAGGGGTTCGAGAGGGTCGGCGAAGCGGAGCGGACACTCGCGCTCGCCCGCCAGACCAGTAGCGACGAAGCACTCGCCGCCGCACTAAGAATGACGATCAGGGTGTTGTACGGAACGACTCGGATCGCGGAGCAAGTCTCACTCGCCGACGAACTGCTCACGATCGGCCGGCGAACCGGTGAGCAGCGATCGGAGCTGCTCGCGCTGGCGTTCCGGTGCAACGCGCACATCCAGCTCGCCGATCGGGCTGGCTATGACGCCGGCCTCGCAGAGCTCCGACAGCGCGCCGCCGAGGTCGGCACCCGCCGCGCGAAATACATCCTCGCTGTCACGCAAGGGCTTCAGGCGCTGATGGAAGGACACTTCGCAGGGGTCGAGCGTCTCTCCGAACAGGCGCTTGCCTTCGGTGGGCTGCAGACCGACCGGCTCGCCGGTCATCCGGCTCGTATTGCACGGCTGCGCTGGGAGCAGGGGCGGCTGGAGGAGTCAGTCGAGGCCAGTCGCGAGTGGGCGCGACGCATACGCGGCCACCCCGTGGCCAGGGTGTCCACGGCCAGGCTGCAAGCTGAGCTCGGCGATCACGAGCCGGCGAGGGCTGTTTTTGATGAGCTCGTGGCTGACGATCTCGCAGGAGTGCCCCGGGACCTGCACTGGCCGTCCGTGCTCGCGGACCTCGCCGCGCTCTGCACTCACCTAGGCGACAAGCAGCAGGCGAGCCGGCTGTCAGCGCACCTCCGGCCATATCGCAACTACGTGGTGTTGATGGGCGGGAGTCTGTGCGTCGGCGCAGCCGACCGCTTCCTCGGCATGCTCGCCCATACCCTGGGCCGGCTCGACGACGCACTCGCCCACTACACGACCGCGCTCGAACTCGAGAAGGGCTTGAAGGCCGCCCCCCTCACCGTCCGCACGCGCTACTGGTGCGCGCGGACGCTGCATGCTCGGGCCACGGCCACCGACGAAGCACACGCGGTGGCGCTCCTCGAAGCTGCGCTTGCGACCAGCCACCAACTAGGCATGTCCGGCCTCGCCACGGACGCACAAGAACTCCTCGGGAAAGCCCGACAGACGCTCGCCTGAGCACCTGATCACCGTACGCGGAGGCAAAGAAGGACGGATCCCAGGCGTCCGTAGAACGGCGCGCGTTCCATGGCACATCACGGAACGTGATCCGCGTGAGGGCGGGCGGAGGGTGGGAGCCGAGGCGTCGACCAAGGCCGCCCCGACCGCATCGTGCGTGCTCCGGCGCCTCGTGCGTGATCCGGCGCGAGAATGGCGATCTCTTGGATGGGGGCGAGCGTGCCGATGTACTCGAGACTCGCTCGCGCGATGTCGGCGTCTGCGCGGGTGAAGCGACGCAGGGTCGCGCATCAACTGGGCCAGTTCGTCCGCTGGCGGGGGCGGCTGACGTCCCTCGCGCAAGGCTTCGATCTCCGCGATGCGTGCCCGGTCATCGGCGATCTGCGACCAGTACGGCGCATGCTAGGCCGCGGCAAGGTCACGGGACTTCCCCTTCGACGAGAGGCTATCGAACAAACCTGTGACGGTGGCCGCGTTTCCGCGGAAACGCGTTCTCGCGGAAAACGCGCAACGGCCGGTGGTTAGCCGGTGGCCGGCTGTATCCAGTGGTTGTGGAGTTTGAGCAGGTTGTGGCAGGCGCCGTTCGGACCGCACGGCGCCCCGGCCTCTTCGTGGAAGGCGGTCGATCCGGCGGTTGCCTTTGATCTGGCCGAACACCGGCTCGATGCTGTGCTTGCGCTTGCCGTAGAGCGCTCAGCCATCGTGTGGTAATGGCGCGTGCGAGGAACCTCGCCGCAATCGAGTCGGGTTAGCCGATCTTCGTCCAGGGGCCGTAGGTGAGGACGTCTCTGCGGACCGCGCAGGTGTCCTTAATCGGCGTGAACGTGGCTTCTTCGCGCCACGTCGAATACGGTCGTCGCCCGCCGAGGCCACAGGACGACCGTCTGGCACATGGCCATCTTCTCGGACCACGACGGGAACGCGCTGATGCTGCACCACCGATACGCGTCCCGGCACACGGATCGCTAGCGGCGGTCCCCGATCAGCCGGCCAACGGCTCGGGCACCGCACGCTCGGCGGGCGCGGGCTGGACAGTGCCGCGGGCCGTGGCCCCCTCGACTCGCAGATGCGGGAGCAGCCTGTCGAGCCACGCCGGCAGCCACCAGTTGGCATCGCCGATGATCAGCATCAGAGCCGGGACGAGAGCGGAGCGGACGATCAGCGCGTCGAGCAGCACGGCACTAGACAGGCCGACGCCGAACAGGTCGATGATCCGCTGGCCGCCGAGAATGAACGCCCCGAACACCAGCACCATGATCGCCGCGGCCGCGGTGATCGTCCGGCCAGTGGCCGCGAGGCCGTGGGCGACGGCCTCGCGGTTGTTTCGGCGCCGGTGCCACTCCTCATAGATCCGCGTCACCAGGAACACCTCGTAGTCCATCGACAGCCCGAACAGGATCGCGAACATGAACACCGGCACGAACGCCTCGATCGGGCCGGTCTTGTCGATCCCCAACAGCGAGGAGCCGATCCCGTCCTGAAACACCGCCGTCACGACGCCGAACGCCGCCGCCGCCGACAGCAGGTTCATCCCCGCGGCGACGATCGGGATCACGATGCTCCGGAACACCGTCAGCAGCAGCAGGAAGCTGACCCCGATCACGACCGCTAGGAACAGCGGCAACTTGCGTGACAGGACGGTGGCGAAGTCGTCGAATATCGCGGTCTGCCCGCCGACGAGCACCCTCAGGCCGGTTCCCCGCTCAGCAGCGGGCACAACCTGGTCGCGAACCGTGTGGAGGAGATCCGAAGTCGAGGCATCCTGCGGGGAGCCCTTCGGATAGATGTCGGCGAGCGCGACACCGGGAAGCCCCGGGAGGCGGCTTGGGCTGAACGTCGGCCGCGTAGACCCGACGACGCCGCGTGTCGAGTCAACCGCCCGCTCGACGCGCGTGAACGCGGCCTCCTGGGCCGGGCCCGAGACCTGGGTGACGAGCTGGAGCGGGCCGTTGTAGCCGCGCCCGAAGCCCTTGGCGAGCAGGTCGTACGCCTTGCGCGTCGTCGCGCCCGACGGGTCAGAGCCCGAGTCGGCCGAGCCCAGCCGCATCGACAGAAACGGGATCGCGAGCAGCACGAGCACGCCAGTGGCGACCGCGGCGAACACTGCCGGACGCCTCTGCATCAAAGCGGCCCAGCGCGCCCACCCCTCCGACTCGTCGCTGGTACGCAGCTTCCCTTCGGCGAGCGCGCGACGGTCGCGGCGGCGCAGGACACGCATTCCGAAGAATCCGAGCAACGCCGGGAGGAGCGTCTCCGCCGCGACGACAGTCAGCACGACCGCGATCGACGCCGCGACGGCGACCCCGTACAGGAAGCTGACGCCGAGCGCGAACATGCCGAGCATCGCGATGCACACGATCAAGCCCGCGAACAACACCGCCCGCCCGGAGGTGTCGATTGCCTCAACCACGGCGTCCGCCCCGCTGAGCCCTCGCAACAGTCCCTGGCGGTGGCGGGTGACGATGAACAGCGCGTAGTCGACGCCCACCCCGAGGCCGATCAGCAGCGACAGTTCGTTACTGAACGAGGCCATTTGGATCATGTGGGAGAGCAGCCCGATCACGGCAACCGCGGTGCCGAGCGCAAACGCGGCGCTGAGCAGCGGCAACGCCGCCGCCAGCAGCGAGCCGAACACGAGGAACAGCACGAGAGCAGCGGCCAAGAATCCGAACGGAAGCCCTCCCGCACCCTGCTGACTGGCCGCCTGCGCGACCTGCCCCTCGACCTCGATCTCGACACCGTTGCCTGACCCGGAGCGGGCCGCGTTGACGAAGTTCTTGGCGGCCCCGGCTTTGATCTTGTTGTCCTGGACGTCGAACGTCACGTTCGCGAACGCGACCTGGCCCGAGGGCGCGATCTGCGAGGCGCCGCGCTGACCGTAGGGCGAGTAGACCTCCGTCACGTGCGGCTCGCGCGCCAGCCTGGCGAACATCGAGTCCACTTGAGAGCGCACCGCCGGGTCGGTCACCCGGCCGTGGCCGGTCGCGATCACGACCTGCTCGGTGTCGCCGGACGCCCGCGGTGCGTTGCGCTGGAGCAGGTTCACTGCGTCGAAGCTCTGCGTTCCGGACAGACGGAAGTTATCGCTGTAGGCGCTTCCGGCGGCGGAATGGATCGCGGTCAGGCCGATGAGCGCAACGACCCAACCGAGCAGAACCAACCGTCGGTGCGTAAAGCAGAACCTCGCAAGCCTTCTCACAATCGACTGCCTCCGGTCGGTCGGGGAGCGGGATTCGTTGTCAAGTCAGGGCGTCGGACTCACGACCAGTACTAGTCGCCCTCGGCCGAGGATGCCTTCCCTCTCTGACAATCGGCTGACAGTCGCGCCCTGTCAGCGCCTAGGCATCTCGACGACGAGCGCTCCGGCAAGTGTACGGAGGACGGGCAGGAGGTCCTCGTAGGGGTGAGCTCGATCCACTGACCGTCAGCCGCGCGGATGTAGGGGCGCTTGGTCAGGACTCGAGCGGGAATGACCGCTTTCGGGACAAATCGAGTAGTCGGGAACACCGGCCTCCTTCCGTCGCAGCGTCAGCCAAGTAGCGCTTGCCGATCGACGTCCGTGCATGACCAGCAAGCGCCCAGAACTGCGCTATCCGTAGGTCTTTTGTCAGCCTAAGACCGGTCGCATAGGTAGGCCTCGACCGTCGCGGGTGCGCGTCCTAGTCGGCAGGCGATCTCGGCGATCGTCAGGTTCTCCTGCTCGCGATAGTGGCGGGCGAGCTGCGTGGCACGGCCGCGTTCGCTGACTCGGTCACTCATCGGTTGACTCCTTCGTCGGACGAAGGGGATCGTTCCGCTACGCGGCCCCAAGTGCGTGACTTGGGCGGTCGATGAAGCCTTGTCCGGAGCACTGCGGCCGCGGAGGGGTCTGTCAATCGTCGTGCACCTCCTCGCCTAGGGAGAGCACGAGGTCGCGCGGCAGGCCGTGAGTGTCGTGCAGGTAGCGGAGCTCCGGCTCGCCGAGCGGGCCCCGGCGTAGCTCGCGCTCTACGAGTGGGCGGCCGCGCTCTATGAGTGAGCGGAAGCGCCGCTCCTCGGAGAGCAGGATGTCGCGGACGACCGGAATCCCGCCGCCCAGGTCCATGAGCTCGAGCGTCGAGCCGAACGGGCCGTCGGGCAGGTCGCCCAGCGTCCAGTCGCCGCCGTGCCCCCACATCTCGGTGAGCGTCCGGCGGATGAGCCGGCGGAGCACGTATCCGCGCCCGCTGTTCGACGGGCGCACGCCGTCCGAGCACATGACGGTCACGGAGCGCAGATGGTCGCAGAGCAGCCGGCGGCGCCTCGTGTCAGTGCGCCACAGCCGGTCGAGTTCGCGCGTCCATGAGACGAGAAGGTCGGTGTCGTATACGCTGCCGACGCCCTGGAGGACCATGAGCGTACGCTCAAGGCCCATGCCGGTGTCGACGCACCGCTGCGGCAGCTCAACCAGGCCGCCGTCGTTCTCGCGGTAGCGCATCGACACGTGGTTCCAGACCTCGACCCAGCGCCCATCGGTCAAGGGGCTCCCCTCGGGATGGCCGTGGCCGGTCCAAACGAACATCTCGCTGTCCGGCCCGCACATACCGTCTGGGCCCGTCCACCAGTTCTCCGATCCGAGCGAGACGATGCGTTCGGGCGGCAGCCCGAGCTCTGACCACACCTGCTCGGAGCGGACGTCCGGGCCGCAGCGCTCGTCGCCCCCGAACACGGTGACGCACACCCGGCGGGGCTCGACGTCGAAGCCTTCGGTCAGCAGCTCCACCCCCAGCGCAGCGACTGCTCGTGCGGGTAATCGCCCAGGCTCCAGGAGCCGAGCATCTCGAACACGGTCAGGTGCGTTGAGTCACCGACCTCGTCGAGATCGGTGGTCCGCAGGCACCTTTGCGAGTTGACCAGGCGCGTTCCCTGCGAGTGCGGCTCGCCGCGCAGGTGCCGGATGAGCGGGTGCATGCCGGAGGTCACGAACAGCACGGGGTCGTCCGGCCGGGGCGGTATCAGCGAGCTGGACAAGATGCGCTCGTGGCCGCGGTGGCGGAAGTAGTCAATGAATCGGTTGCGGGTGTCTCGGGTGTTCACGGCGGGTTCCCTTCGGGTTCGTGGCGACCGGAAAAGGGCCGACGGGGGCGGGCCGCGAACGCGATGGCGTCCGGCTCACCGGCGGACCGTTCCCGGTCGCCGGTGACAAGAGGACGTCTGGTGTCAGGCAGCGGCGACCGGCGAGCTTGACGCTCGTGCGGCTGCCGCGGCGAAGGTGACACCGATGACGATCATTACCTTCACTGTAGGGCCCCGGTCAAGCCGGCGCGATCGGTCGCCCGCCGTCACGCCTCGCGACGTTCCGACGGTCTGCTCGGACCTCAGCTACTTGGAGCGAGTGGTCCGCGTGAAAGGCGCTCGGGTCGGCGACGCTCTTCGTAGCCTGGTTGGCCGGCTCAGCCAGGAGAAGAGGCGGCCACAACCACAACGACCGTTCTCTTATGAGAGCCTCCGGATGAGCCATGCTCCGCTCGACCGACATCACCACGTTCAATGACTCGCCCCCGCCGCCGGGCGAGAGCCCGTGGGTAGTCGGTCGCGATCAGACGACCGAGCTCGGCCTCGCTCCATACGACGCGTCGTGGCCCGCGCGCTATGAAGTCCTGGCCGGGCTGATCCGGAGCGCCCTGGGCCCGGCAGTCCTGGCGCTGGACCATGTCGGATCGACCTCAGTACCAGGTCTCGACGCAAAGCCGATCATCGACGTAGACCTGACGGTTGCCGACGGAGGAGCGGAACCGACCCACGTACCGGCGCTCGAGGCGTGCGGATTCCAGCTCGTCGGCCGCGAACCTTGGTGGTACGGACATCGCCTCCTCCACCACTCTGGCCCGGCGTGCAACCTCCACGTATGGTCACCGGATTGCCCAGAGAGCGCTCGTCACCTCATCTTTCGCGATTGGCTACGCGCTAACCCTGACGAGTGCGAGCTGTACGTGCGGGCAAAGCGCGCGGCGTCCGAGCAAACGGTGACGGTGGGTGGTGACGTCGAGGCCTACAACGCGCACAAACAGGCTGTCATTCGCCAGATCTACCGGCGGGCATTCACCGCGCTTGGTCTCGCATAGCCGCTGACAGATCCGTCTCGACCCGAGTGGCCTCCCCTGATGCGCGCATCCCCGGCGATTGCTCTCGCTTCTCGCGCGTCCCCGAGCCGCACAGGCGCTTCGGGGACGTCTCGATCACCGCGATCGCCGACGTCCGGCGATCCCGTAGTCGCATGGATGCGATCGTCAGCCGTGGGTCGTCATGATGCGTAGGATGGAAGTCCGTGGCCAGTGAGCCTGAGTTCCCACCCATGCACGACGCTGAGCGCGCGCGGCGTCGCGCGTTTGTGGCGCAGCACCGCACCGCCGTCTTCGGCTATCCGCGCCGCGATGACGGGCCGTCGATGTCGGTCGTCTACTACGTCATGGACGGAGACGATCGCATCCTGGTGTCGACGATGCGCGACCGCGGCAAGGCGAAGGCGGTGGCCCGCAACCCCAGGGTGTCGCTGTGCGTGCTCGACGAGCAATGGCCGCTGAGCTACCTGCTGGTGTACGCCACCGTAGAAGTCGACCCCGGCCTGGATGGCGCGACGGATCTCATGATGCGGATCTCCGAGGTGATGGCCGGTCACCCGATGCCCCCCGAGGCGCGTGCCGACGCTGAGGAGATGTGCCGGCGAGAGCACCGGGTAGTGCTGACGCTCTCGCCCTACGCCACCTTCCGGACGCCCCCGCGGCACGTCAGGGAGGCGACCGACCTCCAGGGACTCACCCACTGGACCAGCACGAGCCTGCCCTGGTGAGGCGGTCCTGCCACTGTGCGAGCTGGTAGCGGCAGCTCCGGCGATCCCTCTCACGTTTCCGGCCGAAATGTCAACGACGAGTGGTTCGGCGACCGAGCACGCGTCGCTAGGCCTGCTCCTGGCGCGAGGAGCGGGACGCGACCGACTGCCACCACAGTCCTGCAATTCCGCTCCGACGGGTGCCGAACACCATCGCCGACTTCGTTGATGAACGCCCCTGCAATTGCCGCCGGAGCCGGCAGCTCCCTGACCTTCGGAAGGCACGCCGCTAGGGCAGAAGCGGCACGCCTGCTGCGAGAACCAGCACAGAGCTCCGAGCGCCGTTCAGCTCGTTTCGGACGTCACCGCCGATCACGACAAGACCGGCCGGTGCGCCGGGCTGTGAGCCGACGACGATCAGGTCCACCGGCTCGGCGCGTGACTCGCTAACCGTTGCCCCGAGTTTCGCGGCCAGCGCACCCGCGGTCTCGCGGGCGACGTCGTTCCTCGGGCCGGCGAGAGGCACGGCGATCGATCTGATCGCGCCGTCGAGCTGCGTCCGCAGCCCGGCGGCCGCGATCGCCACCGCAACCGAGCCACCGTCGAGGAGATGCTGAGCGGACGTGCCCGGCTCGACATGACCGGGTGCGGTCCGGTAATCCGAGCCAAACACGACCACCGAGGCTCCCTCACTCTCGGCCAGTTCCGACAGGCGGGCCCCCGTCGAGGCACCGATGACGACGTGGCGGGCGATCTCGGAATCGCCCAACATCGCCGCGCCTCGCTCCAACCGTTGGTCGGCGTCATGCTCGGCGACCTCTTCCCGGCGCGGGTCAAACTCACGGGAGTGGCGCACGTATGCGAGCGCCAGCTGGAAACCGGCCCGGGCCAGCATCTTGCCCAGCGCGAGCGCGTCGTCGTCGTTCGGAGTTCCGTCGTAAGAGATGATCACGCTGGCGCCCACGGTCAAGGAGTGCCTCCGCGGCCGAGTATCGCGCATGCGGCACGGGCACGGGTCCTGGTCACTCCCCCGGTCGCGCAGCGCCGCCTGACGCTGTCTCGTTGGCGGACCGGCGCGTGGCTTCACCGATGGGTGTCTCGTGCGCGCGAGACTTTGTCACGCAACGCCGGGGATCGGCCGGTCGATCGACACCACGAGCACCTCGGGCTCGGCGCTCGACCCCAGACGACGCAGAGGACGGTCAGAGCTCCGTGGCTGCACCACCTCCGCCGGCGGCCGCCCGAGCCACGCCGTCGCCTCCTGGGGTGGCTCCCCAAACTTCCCCAACCACGCTGAGCCATCTCGCCGGGCCGATCTGGCCTGTCGCAAGCGATCAGTCCCAAGGAGGGCACCGGATGGAGCTGCACCGTAACGCCAAGCTCAGCGTCAAGGGTCGCGAGCTGCTGGTCGATCGTGTCGAGACGGCGGGTGGGTCGAAGGTACGCCGGGTTGACTGCCGGTCCGAGAGGGAGCCGCCCGCCGTGCGTCGTGGGAGGGGCCGCTGTTCCTGGGTGGCCGGGGGTATGGGCTGGGGTATCAGTCGCCGGAGAGCGGGAGGGTGACGCCGAATGCCATCAGCGCTGCTATTGCGGCGAAACCGATCCCGGTCAGGAGGTCGGTGTTGATGCGGGGGATGAAGTCGAAGAAGTGCGCGGCTGTGCGGCCGATCTGGTGGCCTGCGACCGACATCCCGAAGGTGATGACCGCGAATAGGATCGGCGCGAGCCAGGGGGAGTATCCGGCGAGGCCGAGTGCCGTGCCGGCGGCGACGTTGTCGACGCTCAGCGGGAGGGGCAGTCCGAGTCTTGCCCACCTCAGGTCCGGATCCGCGCGCTCGGGTGAGATCAGCGACCGGATGATGAGGAAAGCGCCGTATGCACCGAGCCCGATCATTGCGACCGTGCCTGCGGTGCTGCTGATCTTGTCGCTCAAGAAGTGGCCGATGAGGATCCCGATGGCCGGCGCGATGCCGTCCCATATGCCGAAGATCGCGGATGTCTTGATCGACTGCAGGAAGGTCGGCTTGAGGCCTCCGAGCACGAGGGAGCTACGGAAGTTGTCGAGGCTCAGCGTGAGGCCGAGCGAGAGCAGTCCGAACATTCGCTAACGATTCCTTTTCGATTGCGTGTTACCAACCATCGCTCGACGGCCGCACCGCCGTGGGTTTACGTGTGCGACGAGATGCGACTTTGATACAGGCTGCCGATCGGCCGCTGTCTTCCCTTCCATTCGACCTTCGGCGCCTCGCCGCGGGCGACCATCCTGATACACAACGTCAGCGGTCGCGCGGTTGACTCGATCCGCCCCGATCATCGCGAGAGCGTGTGAAGGAGTATCGGCAGGGCGAGCGACGGGGCGACTGCAAGCATCGCGACCACGACTCCGGCGACCATCGCCCACCACGTTCTCGACATTCCTCGCTCAAGGGGCCCGCGGCATCGGCCATCGAGGCATGCTCGTACGGTGACGCCGGGGCCCTCGACCGACCCGAAGTGATGCTTGGACGGGGAGGCCCGGGCGGTGGTGCGCGTGGGTGGCGCCGAACCCACAGGCACCGGCGAGCGACGATCGCGCAAAACGAGTGTGCGGCATGAGGTCGTTGGGATTGCCCGGTACATACAACCGCGGCACCACTAACACAACCATGACGCCCACGTCAACCCGGACTGCCCGTCCGGGCAGTCAGCCACCTGACAGGTCAGGTGCGTGGCTTTTGCATCGAGTCTGCAGGTGACGACGCGTGCGTTGCGCCCGTCATGAAACGTGTAATGCGCAGCGACAGTAACTTAGCGACCCTGATACGTCCTGGGCGATCCACCGGCGCTCGGCCACACGCGTTGCGACTGGAACGAAACGTGGAATGCGTAATGGCAGCAACAGTCTGCGATGTCTGATCGAGAGTTCGCGATGGGTTCTACGAGCGGGAGCTCAGACGGCATCGGCGTCGTCCGCCTCGAGCTTCTCGAGGCCCTTGATGATCCGGACGAGACTGAGTTCGACAGGCTCGTCCGTCGTGTCCACGACGGCGGCATGCTCCAGCTCGTCGCGCAGGTCCTTGGCCGATGGATGCCGAACCTCGAGCCGGCGGTCAGAGGCGCCGGGACAGCGACAGGACGACGCGCCCGGCCGCGGCGATTGCGACGCCGGCCGCCGCGACGGCGGCCGTGATGCCCAGCGCGCCCGCCGTGAGCGATTCGACCCCCAGCGCCGACCCAGCCTGGGTGAGCGACAGCATGAACGCGGCGAAGAGCGCGACCAGCGCCCAGACGGGGAACGCGACGTTGCGCCGCAACGGTAGACCCGGTCGCGCGCGCAGGCTCCACGCGATCGCCACGTTCGCGATGAGCCAACCGGCCACGGCGGCGGCGATCGCCATGCTGGCGCCCGACCGGGCGTGAACGATGAGGAAGGCCGGAAGTACCGCAGCCGTGAGTCCCACCGCCGTGAGGGCGATCGCAGAAAGCTGCGTCTCGTCGAGGAACCGGCGGGCGGGATCGCGCGGGGGGCGATCCATCGTGTCCGGTGCCATCGGCTCGGAGACGAACGCGATCGACGCGCCGACATCCATGAACAGTTCCAGGATGACAATGTGCACCGGGTGGAACGGCGCGGGCAGACCGAACACGAGCGGCAC